>NZ_LT900021.1:1231862-1539828 GCF_900198835.1 Thermococcus henrietii
GGCCTTCCTCAGCTCTTCAGCAATTTCCCTCGCGTAGGCGAAGACGTCAACGCTCGCGTCTTTCTTCGGAATGGGCACGATAACGACTTGAATCGGCGCTATCGTCGGCGGGAGAACCATTCCGCTGTCATCGCCGTGAACCGCTATGACCGCCGCTAAAAGGCGCTCGCTCATTCCAAAGGTCGTCTGGTGGGCATACTCGTGGTCGCCACTCTCAGTCTCGTACTGGATGTTGTAGGCCTTGGCGAAGTTCTGCTTGTAGTTGTGCATCGTACCTATCTGGAGCGTCCTCCCGTCGGGCATCATTATCTCGGCGCCGAGCGAGTAGAAGGCACCGGGGAACTTGTCCCAATCGGGTCTCTTGGAGATTATGTAGGGTAAAGCTAAGAACTTCGCGAGGCGGTCGAATATCTCAAGGTCCTCCTTTATCTGCCTCTCGGCATCTTCGAAGCTGTCGTGGGCAGTATGGGCCTCAAAAAAGCGGCTTATCTCGCGGACCCGAATGAGCGGCCTCGTGTGTTTGGTTTCGTAGCGGTAGACGTTGACTATCTGGTAGACCTTGAAGGGCAAATCCGCGTGGGAGCGAATCCAGAGGGAGAACATGGAGTACATGGCAGTTTCGCTCGTGGGCCTCAGAATGAGCCTGACGTCGAGGGGGTCGAGACCTGCATGCGTTACCCAGTAAACCTCGTCCTCGAAGCCCTTTATGTGCTCAGCCTCCTTCTGGAACTCGGTTTCAGGAATGAGCGCCGGAAACAGAACTTCCTCGTGCCCGGTCCTGTCCATCTCGGCCCTTATGAATGCCTCGATGTTACGCATGATTTTCAGCCCGTACGGAAGCCAGACGTTCATTCCCTTGACCGGGTAGCGCTTGTCGATAATTCCTGCCGTTTCGAGAAGCTCGTTGTACCACTCGCTGAACTCGTTGCTCCACTTCTCACGCTTTACCTTCCCCATCTGCACCACCTAAAGGGAGAACTGGAAGGAGTTTTTAAGCTTTCTCGGGCCGGGCTTGACATTCGTCCAGCCGGAAACCTTATTAGGGACGTTTCGATAGACATCTTAAGGTGATAACATGAGGCCGAAGGTGGCCGTCCTCTTCAAGATGAAGAGCAAACCCCTTGAGGAACTCAAGAAATGGGCGGACGTTGACGTTATCCTCTACCCGAGCGTTGAGGAGCTTAAAGAGGTCATCGGGAAGTACGACGGGCTGATAGTTTCCCCGCTCAACCCGGTTCCAGGCGAAGTCCTTGAGAAAGCTGAAAGGCTGAAGGTCATAAGCTGTCACTCGGCCGGCTACGACCACGTTGACATCGAGACTGCAACCAAGAAGGGAATCTACGTCACCAAAGTGGCCGGTGTTCTCAGCGAGGCGGTGGCGGAGTTCGCCGTCGGCTTAACTGTAGCGCTTCTGAGAAAAATAGCCTACGCCGACAGGTTCATTCGCTCTGGAAAGTGGGACTCCCACAGGACTGTCTGGAGCGGTTTCAAGGGCATCGAGACGGTTTACGGCAAAAAGATTGGAATCCTCGGTATGGGGGCGATAGGAAAGGCAATAGCGCGGAGAATGAAGGCGATGGGGACGGAGATACTCTATTGGTCTCGCTCGCGGAAGCCCGATATCGAGGAGGAAGTTGGTGCGAGGTACCTTCCCCTTGATGACGTGCTGAGGGAGAGCGAGGTCGTGATTTTAGCCCTCCCAGCGACGAAGGAAACCTATCACATCATCAACGAGGATAGGCTGAAGCTTCTTGAGGGGAAGTATCTGGTGAACATCGGGCGCGGAACCCTCGTCGATGAAGAGGCCCTCGTTAAGGCCCTCAAAGATGGTAAGCTGAAGGGCTACGCGACCGACGTCTTTGAGAACGAGCCGGTTCAGGAGCACGAGCTTTTCGACTACGAGTGGGAGACTGTTTTAACGCCCCACTACGCCGGCCTCTCGAAGGAGGCTATGGAGGACATGGGGTTCCAGGCCGTAAGAAACCTTCTGGCCGTTCTGCGCGGTGAGGTTCCGGAGACGCTCGTGAATCGCGAAGTCCTGAAGGTTCGTCCGCCTGAGGAAGTAAAGATGCTCTGAGGTGGTTTGAATGCTTGTCGAGGAATTGAGGGAGATAACAGCTATCCCTGGAATTTCCGGCTACGAGGAAAAGGTCAGGGAGAAGATAGGCGAGTGGCTCGAACCCTACGCCGACTACACCGTCGATACAATCGGCAATCTCATAGTTGAACTCGGCGAAGGCGAGCTGAAAGGCATTTTCATGGCCCACATGGACGAGATAGGGCTTCTGATTACCGGAATAAGGCCCGACGGGAAGCTCACCTTCAGGAAAGTTGGCGGGATAGACGACAGACTGCTCTACGGCAGGCACCTCGACGTTGTAACCGAGAACGGAAAGCTCGACGGCGTTATTGGAGCACTTCCGGTTCATCTCAACCTCGAGAGGAAGTTTGACACCGTTCCGTGGAGCAAACTAGCGATAGACATCGGGGCTGAAAACCGTGAAGAGGCCGAGAAGCTCGGCGTCAAAGTCCTCGATTATGCTGTCTTCAAGAAGCACTTCGCGGTTCTCAACGACCGCTACGTCTCGACCCGCTCCCTCGACGACCGCTTCGGGGTTGTGGCACTGATTGAGGCGATAAAGGACCTGGTCGACCACGATTTGGACGGCAGGTGGATTTTCGCCTTCACCGTTCAGGAGGAGGTCGGGCTTAAGGGTGCCAAATTCCTCGCGGAGCGCTACTCGCCGAAGTACGCCTTCGCAGTGGATTCCTTCGCCTGCTGTGCGGAGCTAACCGGCGATGTCAGGCTCGGTGGAGGAGCCGTCATAAGGGCCGTGGACAACTCGGCCATCTACACGAGGAAGCTGGCGAGAAGAGTGGCGGAGATAGCCTCGCGCAACGGGATTCCCCTCCAGGTAGGAGTTACGGGCGGTGGAACTGATGCTTCCGCCTTTCAGCACAAGAGCGAGGTTCTGGCTTTGAGTGTCCCGATGAAGTACCTCCACAGCGAGGTCGAGACGCTCCATCTCGGCGACCTCGAGGCACTGATAAAGCTGATTGAGGCCATAACCTTCGAGCTGTAGCCAACCATTTGGTGGAGGAGTGTGACGATGCTGAAATACCTCGGCTACTTCGCTGTCGGTGTCTTCATTGGAATCCTCGCGGCACTGTTCGGCCTCGGAGGGGGCTTCCTGATAGTGCCAACCCTCAACCTGCTCGGCGTCGAGATGCACCACGCGGTAGGAACTTCCAGCGCGGCGGTTGTTTTCACTTCGCTTAGCTCGGCTATTGCATACTCAAGGCAGAAGAGGATACACTACAAGGTCGGACTTCTGCTGGCTTCGACCGCCGTCATAGGCGCCTACATAGGGGCATGGCTCACATCGTTCATCAGCGCCTCCCAGCTGAAGGTCATCTTCGGGCTAGCGCTCATCGTTGTCGCCGTCAGGATATACAGGAAAAAGACTGCCGAGCCGAGCGAGGTCAAACTCGAGGACGTTAGGGTGAACTACAAGCTCGTTCCGGTCGGTGGATTCTTCGCGGGAATCGCGAGCGGTCTGCTCGGCGTTGGTGGCGGAATAATCAACGTGCCCTTCCTGACCTACCTCGGCCTGCCAATTCACTACGCCGTCGCAACCTCAAGCTTCGCGATTGTCTTCACCGCAACGGCAGGAGCTCTCAAGCACTACGCGATGGGCAACGTGGAGACGCAGTGGCTCGTCCTCCTCGTGCCGGGTCTAATACTGGGGGCGCAGGTAGGGGCCAGAATAGCCAAGAGAACGAAGGCGAGCAGTCTGAAAAAGGCCTTCGCCGTCGTGATGTTCCTCCTGGCCCTGAGGATGATTCTCAAGGGTCTCGGCTTCGCGGTTCCGTGAGGTTTTTAAGAGGCCCCCTTAACTTTTTCCCATGAGCAATTACGCCCTCTACTTCGCCGTGGGTGTAACTGTTGGAATCGTTTCTGCCCTCTTCGGCTTAGGCGGTGGCTTCGTCCTCGTTCCGGTTCTCAACATCCTTGGCGTCAGCATTCACCAGGCCGTCGGGACTTCGAGCGCGGCAGTGGTCTTCACGGCCCTCAGCTCGACGATAGCCTACTCGAGAAGGGGAATGATTCACTACAAGACAGGCGTCCTGCTTTCGATTCCTGCCATCATCGGAGCCTACCTTGGGGCTGTCATGACAACCTACGTGACCCCCGGTGAGCTCAAGGTAATCTTCGGTGTGACCCTCCTGTTCGTCGCTTACAGGATTTACACGAAGGAAACCGCGGAGCTGGGTGATTTGGCGGTTTCAGAGGTAAAAATTGACTATCGCCTCGTTCCAATCGGCGGGTTTTTCTCGGGGATTGCCAGCGGTCTCCTGGGGGTTGGTGGCGGAATAATCAACGTACCATTCCTCGTGTGGCTCGGCATGCCAATGCACTATGCCGTCGCGACTTCGAGCTTTGCCATAGTGTTCACCTCCGCGAGTAGCGCCCTCAAGCACTATATGCTGGGTAACGTTGAACTCCACTGGCTCGTCCTCCTCGTGCCCGGCCTGATAATCGGGGCACAGCTCGGCGCGAGGCTCGCGGAGAGGGTTAAGGCGTCCTCCCTAAAGAGGGCCTTCGCGATTGTGATGGTAATCCTGGCTTTGAGGATGATAGTGAGCGGTTTGAGGTGATAACATGGAGGAGCTCGTCGAGAAGGTTCGCGAGAAGTTCGGCCTTGAGGTCAAAGACATGGCCGACGCTTGGAAGCTCGTTGAGTGGCTCGAGGAGAGAGAGTGGGTCGTTTACATCATAACCGCCAAAAACAGGAAGCAGGTCGATGCGTGGCACCCGCGCTACGGGACGCTGTTTGCCCAGTTCGGGGAGGTTCCGAACTTTGGGAGCATCTTTGAGGGCATCTTGACCGTTGCGCTCTTGGCCAAAGAGCTTGAGGAAAAAGGAACGATTTGAAACGCGCGTTCCACCGCGACCCTAAAATATTCGGGCCCCCAAGAGGGGGACGGTGATGGCCGTGAGGAAGTTACTCGTGGTAATACTGACGGCCCTGCTCGTGGGGAGCGTGGTGCCCTTCGCCCTCGCGAGCGGGTCAGAGAACTCCACCACTGAGACAAACGAGGTTCCGCAGGAGAAGGTCGTCGCCCAGAAACTCATAGACAACCTCAAGAGGCTCGCCGAGGTCACCGAGGCGAAGGTTCCCGAGAACATGACGAACTCGACGTACCTAACCTTAGCAGAGGAACACTACAACAAAGCCCTGAGCGAGTTCCAGGCGGGGAACTACAACGCCTCCATGGTGGACGCGCTGATGGCGATGCACTACTACCGGCTCGTGCTGTCGGAGATTGGAGCACCGATGAAGGGAGCCGGTGCCAACGTGGAGGCCCAGTTCAGGGCTCAGGTCGAGAGAACCAGGGCTTACCTGCGCTACGCTGAGAGGCTCATCAACGTTGCCGGTGAGAAGGGACTAAACGTCACCGAGGCGAGGGAACTATACAACGAGACCCTTGAGGCGTTCAAGCTCGTAATGGAGGACGTACGCTCTGGAAACATGACGAAGGCAAGGGAAGACTACGAGGTTGCCCTCCAGAAGAAGGCCGAGCTCGACTCCGCGTTGAAGGAACTGAGGCTCCAGATGCTCCACCAGAATGCGGAGCAAGTGGTTGAGCGCTTTCTCGTGAAGGGCGAGAGGGCAATCCAGCTCGCCAACAGGACCCTGAGCGAGAACCCGAACCCGGAGCTGAACGAGACCTACACCGCGTTCCTTGAGCTCTACACGAGCGTCAAGACCCTCGCGGACGAGGGCAGGTGGGACGAAGCCCTTAACCTCATAATCGAGAAGAGGGACGTGGTCAAGGAGTTCCAGATGACGCTCACAAGGGGAAGGACCATGGCAAGGGGCCACTTCAAGTGGGAAGGGAACTTCGAGAAGCTCAAGGAACTCCACGAGAGGATAATCCACGACGGCAGGGAGCTCATGAAGCTCAAGCGCGAGGGCGTTGACGTCTCGAAGGCGGAAGTTCAGCTGAGGAGCGCAATGAACGAATACAAGCTCGGAATCCGCCTGCTCCGCACCGGACAGCCCGAGAAGGCGAAAGAACACTTCGAGGCCGCCGTCACCCTCCTGAAGGAGGTGGAAGCCTTCATCAACGCGCACTCCTGACCCTTTCATTTTGGAGGTGGAGGAATGAGAAGGCTTCGATGCACGGCGCTCGTCTTCGCACTGCTTCTGCTGGCTTCCCCGGTCCTCGCCCAGGAGACCGTAAAGCTCTTCGTTTACGAGGACGGTTACGTCAAGGTGGAAATTTCGATAGTGCCGAATAACTACACCGAACCGCTAATCGTGCCGGTTACCGAACACGCCCAAGACATCATCGTTGAGGACTCCCGGGGAAACCCCATCGATTTCCAGGAGACCAACGGGTCCCTTCTGATTTATCCCGGAAATGCTGAGCTCGTTAGGATTTCCTACTACACCCCCGACCTCACCTCCAAGAGGGGAATAGTCTGGACGGTTAACTTCTCCTCCGAGGTCCCCTTTGAGGTTGTCCTCCCCGATGGTGCCGTCATCGTTGATTTGAGCGATATCCCCCTTCGAATAAACGGAACCTCCATAACGATGCCTCCGGGCAACCAGAGCGTCTCCTACATCATTGAAAACCCCCCAACTGGCAAGAACCAGAAAAGCGGTGCCCCCGAAGTCCTCCTGGCCTTTGGCGGGGCTGTTCTTGTCGGAGGAGTGTTTTTCATATGGCGGAGGAACCGGTCCGGAAACGATGGCGGTGAGACCAAAGCTGACCCCATTGAAGAGGCCCTTGAAAGCGACGAGCTGAGGGAGGAGGAAAAGCTTGCGCTGAAGTACCTGCTGGAGCACGGCGGACGGGCCAGTCAGGCGGAGATAAGGGACGCGCTCGGCATTCCGAAGACAACCGCCTGGAGGATGTTCAAGCGCCTCGAGGAGAAGGGACTCGTGAGAATCATCCGGGGGAGGAAAGAGAACTGGGTGGAGTTGAAGCGTTAGAGAAAACGTTATATCCCCCTCGCCCCTAATTCTATCCGCCTGAAATCGAAAGGAACTTGCGGAAACGTTTTAAGTCCTTTGTTCCACCGCTTCCCTAATTAGGGATGAGCCGTAACTTAAAGCGGTGATAATTGTGAGGAGAATCGCGTTCATGATTATCGGAATACTGCTCGTCTCACTTGTCCCGGCAGTCGGCGGGGTTAGTTCCGAGACCGTCTCGGCATCAACGAGAGCAAACGGACTGCTCCTTGCACTGGACCGGCTCGCCAACTACACCCATTCCGTCAACTGCACCTCCGAGCAGGCTGATGCCCTTCGCGAAAAGGCCTGGGAGCTGTACAGGGCAGGGAACTACAACGAGAGTGCCGAGGAAGCGCTTAGGGCAATGGACCTGTACCGCTCCGCGCTCGAATACTGCAAAACAGCGGGGGAGGAGAACATGACGCAGGACTGGGTCTCGGTCGCTGAGACTGAGCTGGCAATCACAGCGAACGTCCTTGAGTATGCCAAGAAACTCATCGATTCGGGAGAACTCAGCGGAAGGGACCTTGAGAGTGTTGAGGTCGAGTACAACCAAACACTCAAGGTGTACGAGGGGCTTAAGGAGAGCCTCGCTGAGAACGATACTCAGGACCTTCCCCACAAGGTGGCTTTCCTGCGTACATCCCGGGAAGGGCTTGAACGGGCAATCAAACTTGCCGTGGGGGATTCCCTCAGGAAAACCGCCCCAAAGATGGCTGAAATCCAGCTCCGTATGCTCGACGAGCTCGTTGAACGTGGCAGGTTAAATGAAACGGAGGCAATAACACTAAAAGAGCAGATTCTGGAGGCTATTCAGACTGGGAATTCCGGTGAGGTTTTAAAGGTCCTGCGGGACGTGGATAAGGTTCTCTCAAAGACCCTCAGGGGACACAGGCGCGGAAAGAAAGAGAAGCCTCATCCGGAGGTCTCTCCCAACAACCAGACGAGTTCGGGGATGACCCAAACTCCCGAGAAGAACGAGACCAGCACCCACCGCGGCAGGGGATAGGGGTGAAGCCGGTGAAAAGGTGCCCGATGCTTTTGATTGTGGTTCTCCTGCTCGCCCCTCACGTGGCTGCCCAATCAATAAAATCGGTTGAAGTTTCAGTCTACACAAGCGGTTACGCTAAGGTTACCGAAGTTCTCACCCCTCCAAACTACTCCGTGGCCGTCGAGGTGCCCCTTCTAAGCGAGAACGTTACAGGCCTCTCCGTTCTGGACGAGAACGGAAAACCGCTCCTCTTTGAGAAGAACGGGAGCGTTCTAACGGTTTACGTCCTCAACTCAACCACCCGGATAACCGTTACCTACTTCACCGACTCCCTGACTTCAAAGGAGGGAAAGGTCTGGAACCTGACCTACAGCTTCCCGTACCCCGTTACAATCAAGCTCCCGCCCGGTGCCGTTGTTGTTGATTTGAGCGACGTTCCCCTCACGATAACCTCGAACTCGATAACGATGCCCCCGGGCAACCAGAGCGTCTCCTACATTCTCCCGCCCCCGACGACATCAACGACGTCATCCCCCTCGCCCACTCAAACACCCACCACGACCACCACGTCGAGCACGTCATCAACGTCCCCGAGCACGACCTCAAGCACATCCTCACCAGTAGCAACTCCCTCAACGAGCACCACCCCCAGCGAGCCGAGCACTCCCGCGTCCTCCGGCGGAAGGAACATGCTCCCGATAATCGGCTTCCTGGCGGTCGTGGGCATTCCCGCGGTTGCATACTGGGCGAGGAACAGGAAACACCCGGGAGGTCTTCCAATCTCAAAGGACGAGCTCAAGGAAAAGCTTGAAGCGATGGGTCTTACCGACGAGGAAATCAACGCGCTCCTCTACGTCTACGACCAGGGCGGAAAGGCCAAGCAGGCCGACGTCAGGAAGGCACTCGGGATTCCGAAGACGACTGCCTGGAGGATGTTCAAGCGCCTCGAGGAGAGGGGCCTCGTGCGTGTCTATAAGAGGGGGAAGGAGAACTGGGTGGAGCTGGTACTTTAAGGTGCCGGCCTCTCTGGAACCTTTCTGCTTTTATGAAAAGTTGTTGGCCGAGTATAATACCCGCACCATAACTTTTGTCGTTGACCTTCAGAAGCACAATAACCGTCTAAAGAGTGGATTTGAAGAGTGAAGAGCACAAACAAAAGGAGGGAAAAAGTTCACCTAATCCTCGCGCCGAGCTTTACCTCCTTGTCGGGCATCAGTAAAGCCACGTTCTCGCCGTCATCAGCGGCCAGAAGCATTCCCTGGCTCTCGACACCACGGAGCTTCTTGGGCTCGAGGTTCGCTATGATGACGACGGTCTTGTTGAGGAGCTCTTCCGGCTTGTAGTACTTCTTAAGGCCAGCCACCAGCTGTCTGACCTCGTCTCCGAGGTCGACCTTCACCACGTAGAGCCTGTCGGCGTTCGGGTGGTCCTTGACCTCGATTATCTTTCCAACGCGGAGGTCGAGCTTCGCGAAGTCGTCAAAGCTGACGTAGTACATCTTTCCACCCTCCTTTTTCTTCACCTTCTCCTTCTTCGAGGCCTTCCCGGGCTTTTCGGACTTGACCTCGAGTTCCTCGCCGTAGACGCTCTTAAGGATTGCGAAAGCTTCCTCCCTGTTCTTGAAGCGCTCAAGGGCGACCTTCACGACATCGTCGCGCTTGTAGTACTTGTCGAGGAGTACCCTCGCGCTCTCCGGGTTTCCGCGCGCTATGTAGTTGAGGATGAAGTAGATGATGTCCTCGTCGGTGACCTTCCTGAACATCGGAGTTGCCTTCCTGACACGGTGGCCCGCTGGAATCTCGGTGAACTCCCAGCGCTTGAGCTCCTCAAGGTTGAGCAGGTGCCATATCTTCTCGCCGGCATCGGGCAGGAACGGCTCAAGGAGGATTCCTAGGGCCTTAACTATCTGGAGCGAGACGTTCACGGTGGTTGCAGTCCTCTCGCGGTCGGTCTTTGCCGTCTTCCAGGGCCTCTGGTGGTCGAAGTAGCGGTTGCCGAATATTGCCAGCTCCATGACGCGCCTGAGCGCGTCCTTGAAGCGGTACTGGCTTATAAGCTCGCCGACCTCCTCGAAGGCCTTCTGGATTTCTTCGAAAGCCTGTTTGTCCAGCTCGTTGAGCTCGCCCCTCTCCGGCACGATCCCGTCAAAGTAGCGGTTCACGAAGGTGAGCGCACGGTGAACGAAGTTGCCGAGGTTGTTCACCAGCTCCTCGTTTATCTTCACCTTGAAGTCGGCGAAGCTGAAGTCGCTGTCGCGAGTTTCGGGCATTATCGCGGTGAGGTAGTAGCGCAGATAGTCGGCTGGGAATGCATCTAAGAACTCGTGCACCCAGATTGCCCAGTTCCTGCTCGTTGAGAACTTCTTGCCCTCGAGGTTGAGGTACTCGTTGGCGGGGATGTCGTAGGGCAGGTTCCAGTCAGCCTCGACTTCCTCGTCCTTATACTTGCCGTGGGCCATCAGGAACGCCGGCCAGAATATCGCGTGGAAGGGTATGTTGTCCTTGCCGATGAAGTGTATAACCTTCGTCTCGCCGTCGAGGTTGAGCCAGAACTTCTTCCACTCCTTCTCCTTTCCGGCGCGCTTGAGGGCCTCGATGGTTATGGAGATGTAGCCTATCGGGGCCTCGAACCAGACGTAGAGGACTTTCCCTTTAACGTCCTCGTCGTCGAGCGGGACCGGGATTCCCCAGTCGAGGTCGCGCGTTATGGCCCTCTCCTCCAGCCCCTCGTTAATCCAGCCGAGAACGGTGTTCTTGACGTTTGGTTTCCAGTGCTGGCTTTCGACCCACTTTTTCAGTTTCTCCTCGAAGTCCCCCATCTTGATGTAGTAGTGGGCCGAGTCCTTGAACGTTATCGGGTTGCCGCAGATGTTACAGCGCGGGTTGATTAGGATTTCCGGCGTTAAGGGCCTTCCGCAGACCTCACACTGGTCGCCACGCTGGTTTTCGGCACCGCAGTAGGGGCAGGTTCCGATGACGTAGCGGTCCGGGAGAAACATCTTGTCGTGCTCGCAGTAGGCCTGCTTGGTGACCTTCTTGACGAGGTGGCCGTTTTCAAGGGCCTTGAGGAAGAACTCCTGGCTTATCCTGTAGTGCACCGGTAGCTCGGTCCTGCCGAAGTAGTCGAAGCTTATCTTTGCCCGCCCGAAGGTCGTCTTTATGTGCTCGTGGAACTCGTCGACGATTTCCCTCGGGCTTCTGCCTTCCTTGAGCGCGCGGAAGGTTATCGGAGTTCCGTGCTCGTCGGTTCCGCAGATGAAAAGCACTTCCTCGCCCTTCAGTCTGAGATAGCGAACGAATATATCTGCCGGGAGATACGCTCCCGCCAGGTGGCCCGCGTGAATCGGCCCGTTCGCGTAAGGGAGTGCCGAGGTTACCATGTAGCGCACCATTTCAACCACCGATGGCCGTTGTTCCCGGCGCTTATAAGACCTGCGGGTTTTAAACATTACGATGGGTTATTAAGTTGTTGGAGAAATATGTATGGTTTGATATAAAATCTGCCTGCACTTTCCTCCGGGCCACCACGATGAGAAAGGGCCAAGACCCGAAAGGCCCCTTTAAAAGGGAAAACTCGAAAAGAGAGAGCCAGAGGGACGGCTGGAAATCGAATTTTACAAATTCAAGAATGGGACATAATGTTTCAAATTTTCTATCAAATGTCACGAAATTTTTTCGGAAAGTGCAATAACGCCCGCAGAGCCGTTTTTTCAGGAGGAACCCCATTGAAATCCGATTATTTACTCGAATAAACGAAGAAGATGGTTTAAACAGAAATTAGAGAGATTTCTAGTGCTTGAAAATCGCAAAGGGTCCCTACAATGTGGCGTCTAAACCTGTTTCGACTTATGTGGGGGCTCCCCTTAGGTAGCGCGATGTTGCCCCGATGAGAGGATATTTCCAGAAAGGCTTAAATATTGGGAGGTCCTTCTCCTTCTGTTGGGCGAAAGAATGAATTTCGCGCCCTGTTGCAATAAGACTCGAGGAGAATTGAAAGTACCAGTTGGCTACACGCTCAACAGGGGCACCCTTGTTGCAATAAGACTCGAGGAGAATTGAAAGGAGATTCTTAATCCTCCTCCCATACACCGTGGCCTTTTGTTGCAATAAGACTCGAGGAGAATTGAAAGCTGAAGTCCTCGGCGGTTATGTAGAAAGCGAGGTAGTGTTGCAATAAGACTCGAGGAGAATTGAAAGATGCCCAAAAGGTCTTTGGCTTCGTCCACCGCGCTTGTTGCAATAAGACTCGAGGAGAATTGAAAGTCGTCAAGGAGTCTAACAATATCCTCCAGCTTCTCAAGGTTGCAATAAGACTCGAGGAGAATTGAAAGCTTATTGCTTGGGCTGAGCGTATTATTGCTGATTAGGGTTGCAATAAGACTCGAGGAGAATTGAAAGCTGAAGAAGGGACGGGAACTTATAGAGATGATTAGGCGTTGCAATAAGACTCGAGGAGAATTGAAAGTCCGCCGGTTCATTACTCCCCGCCACTCACGGACGGGGTTGCAATAAGACTCGAGGAGAATTGAAAGGTGGGCATATGCCGGCCACAACGCTGGTCCTGGAGTAATACTTAGGTTGCAATAAGACTCGAGGAGAATTGAAAGAACGCTGTGAGTGAAAGCGACCCCAACAAGGTGTTCTGTTGCAATAAGACTCGAGGAGAATTGAAAGCACCTCCTCGTCCCCCAAGAGATCCCCCAAGAGAGACGTTGCAATAAGACTCGAGGAGAATTGAAAGAAAGCGGGATAACCTCATTAACCACCGCACGCGGGAAGGTTGCAATAAGACTCGAGGAGAATTGAAAGCGCTCTTCGTTATGCCTTCATCTCCCACCTGACCAAAGTTGCAATAAGACTCGAGGAGAATTGAAAGAGGCCATTGCGCAGGCGCAGCAGACTCATCAGAACGTGTTGCAATAAGACTCGAGGAGAATTGAAAGGCGGTTACGTGGTTCAGGAAGCCATACCAGTTGGCTGTTGCAATAAGACTCGAGGAGAATTGAAAGCTTTTTTGTGTAGTTCTGGTTGAGGAAACCGTTTCCTGTGTTGCAATAAGACTCGAGGAGAATTGAAAGGGGTGGGACGTCTACTATTACTCCTCTCGCAATCGAACAAGTTGCAATAAGACTCGAGGAGAATTGAAAGCTCTGGGTAAGGTAATCTTTTGTTCCCGAGAAGTGTGGGTTGCAATAAGACTCGAGGAGAATTGAAAGCTTTTGGACCCTCGCGAGCCTCCTCGAAGGTGCTCCGTTGCAATAAGACTCGAGGAGAATTGAAAGCTTCACACGGGAACCCGTAGTTTACATAGTAGAAGAGAGGTTGCAATAAGACTCGAGGAGAATTGAAAGAAAGAAAACCGACGACATCACGAAAGCCGTCCGCTTAAAGGTTGCAATAAGACTCGAGGAGAATTGAAAGGAGAAATCTGAGGTAATGCTAATGACCGCAGTCTTAAGTTGCAATAAGACTCGAGGAGAATTGAAAGAGGTGAGTGCCGTTCTGAGAGTAAAAATTGAAAGTCAGGTTGCAATAAGACTCGAGGAGAATTGAAAGATCCCTGATACGTGCGGCAAGTTCCCAGCGAAGGCCGGGCTGCAATAAGACTCTAGGAGAATTGAAAGTCGTCATAGAAGACTTTGACCTTGTAGTAGACGGTAGCTGCAATAAGACTCTAGGAGAATTGAAAGGAGGTCGACCCCAAGTAGGTTGGTGGAGGGGTTTGAAAGGTTGCAATGAGACCTTAAAAGAACTTGGTTTGAAAAAACTAAAAGGCTGGGAGCTGTTAGCTGCTCTAGCAAGTGTTCACTGGCTGAAGCGCTCTTCGATGTATTCTCTTATGAGGTTCTTCGTCGCGAGAAGGCCCTTGACGTGCGTTCTCTCCATCCCGTGGCTCGCGTGGACGCCGGGTCCAATGAGTGCAACGCGGAAGTCCCAGCCGGCCCTTAAGGCGGCAGAGCCATCCGAGCCGTAGTAGGGAAACACGTCGACAACGTAAGGAATCCCTTTCTTCTCCGCCAGTTCGATGAGTGTTGTCGTCATCTCGTAGTCGTAGGGCCCACTCGAGTCCTTCGCCGCTATCGAGACCGCCGTTTCCTTTCCATAAACTCCTTCGCCGACGACGCCCATGTCGACGACGAGAAGCTCCCTTGTTGTTGGCGGATAGCCAGCGGAACCTCCGTGGCCGACCTCCTCGTAGGGCGAGAAGAAGAACGCCATCGGAAGCTTTTCGAGCTCGTCCGCCAGCTCGAGGAGAAGGTCAATCATGACCGCAACGCTCGCCTTGTCGTCAAGGAAGTGAGCCTTAACGAAGCCGTTCACGTACTCGAACTTGGGGTCAAAGGCTATGAAGTCGCCGGGCCTTATACCGAGCTTCTCAGTATCCCCCTTCTTCTCTACCTCGGCATCAAGGCGGATGTACATGTTCTCCTCCTTGCGCTCCTTCTTGCTCGCGTCCTTGTTAACATGGACGCTCGGATTCTTGAGGAGAAGCGTTCCGCGGTAGCGCTTCCCAGAGCGGGTTATTATCGTGCAGTACTCTCCCTCGAACGTTGGCAGAAGCAGCCCCCCAACCCGAGTGAAACTCAAGTGTCCATCAGGAAGAATGCCTCTGACCATGGCGCCGAGTGTGTCCACGTGGCCCGCTATGACAAGCTCCGGCTCCGGGTGATTGTAGGCAAGAAGGGCACCTTTGGTTGTGTAGTGGGTCTTTATTCCGGCTTCGTCCAGCTTTCTCTCAATGTGTGTGAGGACCTCTTTCGTGTATCCAGTTGGGGATGGAATCTCCAGAATCTCCCTCAGAATCTCGACGACGCGCTCCATCTGAACCACCATTAAAAGAGAAATCGAAAGGGATAAAAACTTATCTCAAAACACCCAGAGCCTTGCTTCCTTGTACTCCCTAAAGGGCAGGGTCTGGAGCTTGGGCTTTACCTTCTCGAAGGTTTCAGTGGCAACATAGAACCTCACCGAGCCGTTCGGGGCCTTAAGCTCGACTGGAGTTTGTCCGTTGGCCTCGTTGCCGAGGAAGCCCTTTCCGCGCTTGACCGAGGTCTCTTCAATTCTCGCCACGAAGCTCCTCGCGCTCTCCTTTGCGTACTCATCAGCGCGTCCGACGAAGTCCTTTGGAAGTTCGAGGGAGGAGAGGTACCTCTCTACTGCCTCCTCGTACTCGGTTCTGGCCCTCGCCGCGGTGTAAATCGAAATGTAGGCTCCCCCGTAAATGAGCCCCCTCTTGAGCGCATCGCCCCACGTTCCCTCCCGCATCCTAATATAGTAAACTTTCTCCCCGATGACCGCCCAGACCCCGAACTTGGGCTTTCCCCTCGCTATCTCCTGAACCGGGACTATCAGCTGGGCTTCCATAGGTCACCACCTCACCTCGAAGTTGTAGAACGAACCATCTGTTCCAAGGCCCAGAATCCGAGTCCACTTTATGTCGGTTCTGTA
Organism: Thermococcus henrietii; assembly: GCF_900198835.1. Classification (NCBI taxonomy): domain Archaea; kingdom Methanobacteriati; phylum Methanobacteriota; class Thermococci; order Thermococcales; family Thermococcaceae; genus Thermococcus; species Thermococcus henrietii. Next base: position 1,247,327 of record NZ_LT900021.1, read on the forward strand.
GTCGAAGGTCAGCCTCACCAGTGGCGCCGGGAGGTACAGGTTCTTCCTGAACGCGAACTCGTAGCCCTGTTTTTGGTCGTTCCAAACATGTTGATACACCGCTAGCGTCCCGTCGCTGAGCGATAGTGCTATAAACTCATCTTGGTCGTTGGCCCCGTAGAGGCCGACTACGCCAGGAACCGTTGCATAGGGCCCCTTCCCCACGCTCACCTTGCCGTCCGAGTAGTCCGGCGCGAGGCCGTAGAGCTTGCCGTTCGAGTATGCTAGTAGCTCGTTGAGGTACCAGTAGTGGTAGGCCCCGATTAGGTCCACGCGGCCATCAATCCGGTAAACGTTTGTGTCGTCCTTGTAGCGTCCGACGGGGTTGGGGAGGATATAGGTGCCCTCGTCGGTTAGAACGACGACGAACTGGTCTGCTATGTAGGGGTTGACCTCCTTTATCCTTCCGGGCAGGCTGTAAACCTTCGGCTCGACCGTTACGTTCGCTTCACCGTTCCACATCTTGGAGGCAGTGTCCGAATCGTAGATGTAAACCCTCAGCTCGCTCCCCTTCCATGCGAAGACCAGGTAGTTCGACCAGAAGCTCTGGGCAACTATTCCAGAGGCGTTGAAGTTGTAAACGGCGTCGCTCATGAAAGTGTACCATTCAATCTCGTCTCCGATGTGCCTTTCCAAACCCATGAGAACGTGGAGCCTCTCCTTCTGGTCCACCATTGCGGCGTAGTCTCCATTTGGAAGAGAGTAGTAGAGCCTCGCCTTCGCGGGGAGCAAGATTAAGTCAACGGCACCCGTGTCGTAGGGGTCGATACTGGGTTTATCGGTCGTTCCGTCGAGGAAGTCTGAGTCCCAGGGGACTATACTGAGAACCTTGTCCCCGTAGACCAGAAAGATGACTGAGTCGTAGCCGTATGGGAAGTAGTACAGTCTGCCCAGCTTTGGTGTTATCTTTATTCCGCGGTAGCTGTGACCTTCCCTGGTGTAGACGAAACCCTCAACGGTGTAGGCGTTCTCGAGGAAGTATTTTAGACTGCCCTCTGAGTTGTTTGATGTCGATGGGGTAGAAGTTGATTGAGTTGAAGTTTCCGTTTCGGTTCCTCCGGAGCCGTTCTCTGTTCCAGAGCCCCCGGAGGTTTCAGAGGTTCCAGTTTCGTTTGAGCTCCCCGGCGTTCCGCCGCCTTGGCCAGTCGTTAGATTGGCGGCGAACTTGTAGTAGTTGCCGTTTTCGTCCCAGAGCACAACCGTTGCGCCAGCGTAGGGGTAGGAGCCTTCAAACCACTTCGCCGCCGCAGGGAGCTCGACGTAGCCCATGCGCTCGAGGCTATTGCTTCCAAGACTGACGTCGTAGAAGACCATCTCCTCTCCTTTAACGGCGGTTACGTCGATGTCGCCCGACCTGACGTACACCTGAACCCTTTCAAAGCCCGTGAGGGGGTAGCTTGCCTTCTCCTTTACCCTTCCTTTGGAGGCCCTCATCACGAGGACGGTGCTTCCGTTGTAGAGCGCCACGTAGTCGTAGTTCTCGCCCGTGTCCAACGACATCTGTCCCGCGCCGGCGGCATCAACCGTTTCGGTGATACCGAGGCTTCCCGGTCCGTCGGCGATGTTGATGATGTAGAGCTTCCCTCCACTCAGGACGTAGATTCCGTCGTCCCCGATGAGAACGTCTTTTATCCCGGAATCAAACGTGAACTCCCGTGCCTGGGGCTTGCTCCCATCCCCGCGGGCGAGTTTTAGCGCCTCCTCTGCGGTCATCCCAATGACGTAGGCCTTGTTTCCACCCCATGCGACGTAGTAGACGTACTCATTGCTTCCGTCTGAGCCGGCAACGACGTTCTCAACTCCCAGCTTCCATGTCTCGTGGACCTTTATCTTCTTGAAGTACGCTATCTTTGGCTTGTCCTCCGGCCACTTCTGGTACTCGTCGGTGTCGTAGGAGATGAAGTGTAGGGTTCCATCGTCTGACACGACGAGTATCGAGCCGGAGGGACCTCCGAGGATGAAGTCCACTCCCTTGACGGGTATCGCGAGGACGATGAATGGGTACGCCTTTAGGGTGCCGTCCTCGTAGGCGTAGGAAAAGCTCTCATCGGCATACTGATAGACGTAGAGATTTCCGCCGGAGTAGAACATCGGGGCGTAGTCAAAGCGCGTGTTGTACGCGTTGCCGTTGCTCACCCACGAGGAACCCTCAACGTAAACCTTTATTCCCACGCCGTTTCCTCTGAACAGCTCGACGTGGCCCAGACTGGCTATTTCCTCAAGACTCGTTACCGTTCCCGAGGGCCCTGTTGAGGTCTCTGCGGTGCCGCTGGAGGTAGTTTGACTTCCGCCGGTTGCCCCGTGGGTGGCCGATGAGGAGGTTGCAATCGCCGTTCCGCCTTCACTTGATGTGGGCTTCTCCGTCGTTCCCCCCATACAACCGGCCACCAGTACAACGGCGACCATTGCCAGCACGAGGAGAACCTTTCTCATACAACACACCTCCAGAGATACGACAAGGGCCGGCTAGCCCACAATCAGGCCCTCCTTCTCAAGCATTTTCTCGTAGTTGGCCTCGGTCATACGAATCTTGACCTTGTCCCCCTCCCAGAAAGTTAGCTTCTTTCTTTCGATGGTGTCCTCCCTGCGGTAGTCGAACCATCCCCTATCCTCCTCTTCCTCTTCGTATTCATCGTAGGGCTCTGTTTCCCGGTAGCACTCCACGAGGATTTTCTTTTTCCTAGACTTCCGGAGTATCCCGACCTCGACCTCTTTGACAGATACGTTCTCGATGATGAACCAGTCGGAGGTATTGTATTTCCCGCCGTAGCCGCTCTGGGCTTCAATTTCAATGCCATAGTGTTTGAGCTTCTCCCACTTCTCTGCGAGCTCTTCTGCTCGTATTTTGAAGGTCTTGTGGCGTATTGACTTGACAAAACTTGAAGCGGCGCTCTTTAGGGAATCCATAAACCCCATTTAACTCACCCCGGCAATTCCCCAAGCCAGCTTTTCAAACTGAAAAAGCTCAATCTCAAGATTTGGACGCGGTCAGCAAAGCCGCCGCAAAATGCGACGACCTCAACGGTTGCAGAAAACATTTCGTTCCATTTGTAAAACCAACGGACGAAACGACAGGACGTCCCCACCTCCAGAAAGTTCATAGCCGGAGGAAACGCCCCCACGAGAAGGCCAAGAAGGGCGGCTTCGGTTCCCCACCACCGGCTGGCTTGAAGTGTCCGCTGGTACTGAGGTTCATGGTGGCTGTTGGCACCCAGGGGAACCATTGAACCTGTGAACGCGGTGGGGTGAACCTCTGGAAGCCTTGGCTTTGATTCCTCGTCAATCCGGGATTTTAAAAGCTCATCGGATGGACGTTCAAGAAACTTAATGAGAATGGATTCGGGGTCGGGACTATCCTCGTCGTTTCTTGGAATCACCTCGCGCCCCGGCTCCCTGATGCATCCAGCGTAAACCGCTCCAGCGACGGCCCCGAGAACAATCAAAAGGGCGACCGCCACTGCGAGTACCTTCCTCATGGGGGACCCTCCAAAGAACCGAAAGGGTGCCCAAGCATGCATTAACCAAACTTGGCGCTAGGGATATATTATCCTTTCCTTAGGGCACCCTAATTCTCAAATCAGAAAGCGCAGGGCGACGAAGAGCCCGATGACGATGAGCGTGAGCACGAAGGTTACGCTTATCGCTTCCTCAGCCTTTAGCCGGTATTGAGCCAGAATCGCGTTGGCCGCTATTGCCGGGGGCATGCTCGCCTCGACGAGAACCGAGTAGAAGACTTCAGGTCTGGCCCAGCGGAGGGTGAGGAAAACGAAGGCGAAAGGAATCGCAATCCTGAAGGTTCCGACCTCTAGGAGCTTTCTGACGTCGAAGGCCCTCAGCGTTATCCTCGAGCCGAAGTAGATGAGGAGGAGCGGTATGCTGAGCCAGCCGATTGTTTTTACCGGCTCGATGATTCCGGCGGGGAGCTTTACCCCCGCGATAACGAGTGCCAAGGCGAGAAGGTTCGCCAGCGTCGGCGGGAACTTGAGGGCCTTCAGAAAGCTCTCCCTGACGCTCGCGCCACCGCTGGAGTAGTGTGCCGCTATGAAAGTCACAATCGGTATGACTATCATCGAGTTGGTCGTCGAGTAGAGTATCGCCGGCGTTATGTCGCTGAGGAAGAGGCTCGCCATTGGAAAGCCCAGCGCGGCCGTGTTTGGATAAACCGAGAGCACCATCAGTGCGCCGGCCCAAGGGTCGTCTTTGAGCTTAAAGCGGCCGTAGAGGTAGGATGAAAAGAGGGTCATGCTGATTACGAGGAAGACGTAGAGGAAGACCGTCTTTATTCTGAGGAGATAGGACAAATCCTTGCTCGCGACGTTGCCAAAGACGAAGAGTGCAAGGAGGACGTCGTTTATGAGAACTCGAAGGCAATCGAAAGGTTTCTCTGATTTAATCAGCCTTTTGAGAACGTAGCCCAGAGCAATGAGCGCGAGCATCTCGGCGATGTTCATGGTGAAAGCTCCGACTTAGCGTTTAAAAGGGTGTCGAAGCCGTAACTTAAAATCCTCCAAGGATTGTGCTGAGCCTGTTTCGAGATTTTCTACAGGGACTGGAGGTATTCAGCGGGTGTGGTTATTCTGTATTTGGGAATCTCGCCGTTTAGCCTAAGGATGTTTGAGTCCCACGTTAAAAGAGCATCAAGTCCCATTTCAACGCAGTTGGCCAGTATTATGGCGTCTCCGGGAAGGAGACCATAACTCTCAATGAGTCCCTCCGCCTCCCACAACGTGTGTTCACTTATGAGGGAGTAATTGAGAACTTCAAACAGCCTGAGAGCTGGCTTTAGAGCAGGTGATGATTTAACAACAAGCTCCGGCTTCTTTTTGAGTGTGAACGGCCTTTCACCGGTCTCATTTCGAATGATTAGGTACAGAACCTCGGAATAAACGATGTCGTTGTAATACGGCTCCGTGAGAGCGAGAAGCTCGGAGATATTCCACTCACCGAAAAGATGCTTCAGTATAACGTTAGAATCAAGCATCACACGGTCCATGCCTCATCGGCCTCGGCGATAAGCTCGTCGGTGTTTCTCTTCGGCTTGAGAGTTCCAAAGGTCTCGTTGGCGACCTTCAGCCTCTTCAGCGCCCGTTCTATAGCGAGCTTTGCGAGCCTTTCATCTACTCCGTCCGGTATTTTCACAACTATCTCACTCATATGTGGGAGTAATCTCCAGACGATAATAAACCTTTCGCGTGGATTCTTGCCAAACGTCCGTTCACGAAACAAAACGAGAAACGGAATGGGCAAAACCAAAAAGAAAAGGGGTTGGGGGTCACTTCTTCTCCTTCTTCTCGGCCTTGTGGAGTGGCCACCAGGCCTTCTCGCCGAAGAGGCTCATCATGGCCGGGCCGAGGAAGTACACGGCGAGCGTTGCCGTTATGAGCACTCCAGCGGCCAACGCGAATCCTATCTCCCTCGTTCCCCAAGTCGAGCTGGTCATCAGCGCCCCGTAGGTCGTCGCCAGCACCGCCGCGAGGCCGATGACGACGAGGTCCATGCTTCCTGCCGCGACTATGAGGGCCTCCTTCGGCGAACGGCGCTCGAACTCATCGCGGGCTTTGACGAGGTAGAAGCTGTTGTAGTCTATGCCGACTCCCATGAGCACGATGAAGACCATCAAGGGCAGGAACCACATGATTTCCTGGCCGAAGACCTTCTGGAAGAGCCACGTGGATATCGCTATGCTGAGGAGCACTCCGGTGCCGATTGTGGCCATCGTCGAGATGACCGCCGGAATTCCCCTGAGCGTCGGTATGAGGGACAGGAACATCAGCACGAGCGCCACTGGGAAGATTCTGTGCCAGAATATGTTGTTTATGAGGTTGCTGAGGTCGAGGTCCAAAGCGGCTCCACCGCCGACCATGCCCTTGGCTATCTTTCCGCTGGATTCGTAGCCTTTTATGAGGTCCCTAATCCCCTTGACCATCTGATGGGCTGGCTTCGTCGTTGCCTCGTACTTGCTGACGACCTCTATGAGCACCATGTTTCCAGTTGTCGAGATGTACTTGTCCCCGCCGATGGCCTTGAGCTTGTCAAGGCTCGCGTTGACCGGCTTTCCGAAGGGCTGGGTCACGGTGTAGACGTACTTGACGCCGTCAATCTTCTCGATGTCCCTGACAATCTGGTTGATTGTCGCGAGGTCCTTATCGGTAACCGGGTGGTTGAACTTGATGAGGACGTAGGTTGCGCCCATGACGTCGGCTCCAAGCTTGCTCTGGCTCACCTCAAGGAAGTGGTAGGTCTCGCTGTCCTTCGGGAGGAAGAGCTTGACGTCATGGGTTCCGTTGAAGTTGGCGAAGGCGTAAACGGCCGGCGCGAGCAGGAGCAGGAATATGAGTATGACCGCCTTGGCGTGTTTGATTGACCACTTGGCGATTCTGCTCTCCTCGTGCACGTTGGTTTCCTGAACGTGCCTGATGTGCCTCGGCCACCAGAATATCGGCTTGTCGCCTATGAGGGCCGTTATGGCCGGGATGAAGGTGAGGCTCGCGATGAGAACGACTATAACGGCCACTGGGGCTATGATACCCATCTGCTTGAATATCGGGAACTCCCAGGCGAGTATGAAGCTCGCGAAGGCTATGATGTCGGTTGAGGCGCTCGCGAGGACGGCATCCTTAGCCCTCTTCAGCGCCTCGCTCGCGGCCTTGTTGTGGTCGTAGCCCTCAGCGAGGTACTCCTTAAAGCGGTGCAGGTAGTAGGTTGAGTAGTCTATTCCCAGTCCGAGGGCCGTCGTCACGGTAATCATCTGGGCCCAGCTGCCGACGTTGATGATGTCTCCCTTAGCGAGCAGGTAGAGGATTCCAAGGGCGGTTAGTGTTGCCGTCGCGACACCGGTGAACGGCAGGAGCGTCGCGAGAAGCGCAAAGCCGAGGATTATGAAGAGCACTATCAGAGCTCCGGCGAAGCTGAACTTCGTGGTCTTGTTGTTGTCCTCCTTACCGTAGTGTATCATCTCGTAGGTCTGAACAGGCGTTCCGCTGATGTAGGCCTTTGCATCTGGGAAGTACTTCTTCATCTCCTTCAGAAGGACCTCCTTGGCCTTGAGGGTGTTTTCGTACTGGAACTTGCTCTGCTTCTCCAAGTTGCTCACGTTGGCGAGACTCTTTGGAACCATCGTTATCAGCATTGTCGTGTTGTCCGGGCTCTTGAGCATGCCGATGTAACTCTTTGCGAGGCTATAAATGGACGGGTAAATCTGCTCCTCTATCGGCTTAACGTCCTCCTTGGTTATCTTGCTCGGGTCATCCTTGAACTTGAAGGCTATATCAACGAGCTCGTTAGCGTTTACGTTTATCTGAACTCCGAGGTTGATTTCCTTAACGAACTTCTCGACGAGCTTCGCGGTCTTCTCCTTTACTATGGCCTCAATGTCGGAGTCGGTCGCGGGGTAATCCTTCGCAACGGCGAGCATTATCTCCTTCAGGGTTTCCTTGACATCGGCGGGGGCGTTAATCTTGGACAGCTTCTCGTTGACGCCATTCTCGAAGAGTTCGTAAGCTATCGTATAGGCGTCTTTTCCGGCGTAAATCTCGTCAACAACCTTTCCGAGGTCTATCGGCGCGTTTCCGGCGAGGCTCTCGATAATCTCCTTAACGGCGTCCTTCACACCGACTCCCTTCGCGAGCTCCTCGGGGTTCTTGAGAACAACGCTAACAATGGTCTCAGCGGTTTTCTCGTTCCTGAGCTTCTCGGCGGTCTTCTGAATTAAGATTTCCTTAGCTATCGGCGCGACGTTTCCGTTGGAATCGTAGACCTCGCTTATGACGCTCTCGGGGAGCTCAACTCCCCTCTCCTTAACAAGCTCCGTGAGCAGTGAAACGGTTGCCTTCTTCAGCAAAGCCGGGTTCTTCGCCAGAACGCCGGTGGCGTTGGCATCGAAGGCAACGACCGTCTTTGCAATCGGTTTGGCCAGAGGCTTCTGTTCTGCTGGAAGCTTCTCAGCCAGTGCCCCGGCGAGGAGGTTCTCCTCAAGCTCCTTAGTCGGGCCGTAGACGAGGAGCGTCCTCAGGACCTCGTCGGCGTTGGGCATTTTAAGGAGCGGACTGCCAGCCATAAGGGCCTTCGCGACCTCGATTGTGGCGTTCTCAACGGCCAGAGCGCTTGGGTTTCTTCCGAGGCTTATCGAGACGTTTACGATGTAAGCAAGGGTCTTTGCGGGAACCTCGCCAAAGCCTGGGACGCTATAGCTTCCACCTGCCATCTCAATTACTGTCGGCAGGTTCTTTAGGGCGTTGCTCGCTATATTCTCAACTGGCTCCACCGCGTTCTCGCCGAGCTGAATCAGGGCGTAGTTGTTTCCAGCCTGCTTATCAAATGCAAGAATCCCCCTGTAAAACGCAACCGAGTAAGCCTCCGCGAGGCTCTTCTGCATTGGGTCGCTTATCTGGCTCAGAACCATGGCCTTCGTGACGTTGGCAAGGAGCGCGTCGGTTATGGCCGCCGTCCCGTAGGCGGAGTAGACCTGATAAGTCGCGTTGTAGACCGCGTAGACGAACTCAACGGGAACACTGAGCTTGGTCGCTATGGCCTGAGCAGTCATTTCGTTGAGTCCGCTCTGATAGGCTCCCGCCTGAACGAGTGCACCGTAGGTTCCGAGGACGCCAAGGTAGGTCTTCGCGTAGGCGTCGCTCAGGTTGTAGAGGCCAACGTTGAGGCTCGCTATCGTAGAGTTCAGGTTTTTCAGCTGCTCACTCGCCGTTGTGAGGTTCTGGTGAAGCCCGACGTAGGCAAGGTCAGTCTGGTTAAGCGCCTTCCTGAGGGCGAGGCTCTGGTTGTAGAGGGTCGTTAAGTTGGCCTCGAGCGCAAGGTACGCCCTCGCCAGGTCCGGAACGGTATCGTTGAGGACCTTCACTTGGTTGGTGAGGTTCTCCACCTGGAGCACGGTCATTCTGTAGGCGTTGCTTGCGTTGAGGGCGGCGTTGTAGAATATTCCGGTGAGGTTGGCGGTTGTCTTCGTTAGGTTGAGCGCTATCTCGTAGGACTTATTGTGGAGCAGGTCGATGGCATCGTAGTATGACGTGAAATTGCTCCCATAGGGCTTCGCCTCGGTCTTAAATCTTTCGTAGGCTTCCTTTGCCTTCGGACTGCCAACGTTTATATTGGTCACTATTATGTACGTCATATTGTCGTTCTGTGAGAATCCCGGGAAGTATTTTGTCATATTGTTCTGAACCTCTATGCTCTCCACGTGCTTGGGCATGAACTGACTCATGCTGTAGTTGGTGACGTTGCTGAGCTTCATCGCCAGCGGTGTCGCGAGCACTATGACAACTATCCACACCGCGACGATGAGCTTTGCGTGCTTCACAACCCACTCGTTCCACGCCATGATAACCACCTATGTTGCCTTTCAACACTTCTTTTTTAAACATGTCTATTTTCGACATGTCATGTGAGGGAATAGTTTATAAAGGTTTTTGGTCATCCACATGTTAGGGGTGGTTACGACGGAGTTTGAGAGGAAAATTATAAAGGGTCTATTCACAGTTCCGCTGAAGAACATAATCCTCGTCATCGTTGGACTGAAGGGGGAAACCCACGGCTATGAGATACTCAAGGAGCTGGAGAAGTTCACGGTTGGAATCTGGAAGCCGAGCCACAGCAACCTCTACACGCTCCTCAACAAGATGGTGGAGGAAGGTCTCCTAGAACCGAGGGAGGAGTACCGCGGTAAGGTGAGGCGCGTAAAGTACAGGCTCACGGACAAAGGGTGGGAGTACCTGAGGACGTCGAACGACTTAGCTCTGCGCTCCCTCTACACCGCGATAAGCTACCATGAGAGGCTCAAAAAGAAAATTGAAAACATGGGGAGGGAGAGGAAAATTGACAAGGAAACACTGAAGGAGTACCTCGAGCTTCTAAAACAGATTAGGGACCTTCTCGACGATGAAATAAAGGCTGTTGAGTCGCGGCTCGAGTGAGTTTCACAATCCGAGCCGCCCAGTCCCTTCTTCGACATAACCGATAAACTTTTATATACCTTCATCGCTAGTTGAGTACAGAAAATTGTACTACAAAAGTCTGTACCTGGTGGTAGCATGGACGAGCTAAAGGCTCAGCTTGAGGAACTGCGGAGGAAGCTGGCCCTGCTTGAGGAGAGCGTTGACCCGGTTGACGAGGTCATGCTCTCCATAAAGGAGAGGCTTAGGAAGAAGCTGAGCGACGGCCAGCTCCCGGAACTCGACGAGGAGAAGGCAGCAAAAACCCTCAAAGCACTCGCGAACCCAGACAGGATTAGAATCCTAAAGATGCTATCCAAGAGGCCGATGGGCTTCAAGGAGATTAAGGAAGCCCTCGGCGTTGAAAGTCCAACCGTTTCGCATCATCTCAAGCTCCTCCTCAGGACGAGAATGGTCAGGAAGGGAGACAAGTACGAAATCTCGCCCGACGGACGTTTGTTTTTGCGCCTGCTTGAGATTATAACCGCTTTAGAGGAGGTGGAAGAATGAGCTATCCATTTTATGCTGAGGAGAGCCCGCGCTTCAAGGCCGCGGAGTACCTGAAGAAGGTAACCGCCGTTCTGCTGATAGCTTGGCTGTTCAAGGGGTATCTCGGTCTCGAAAACTACAACCGCTACATGGTCTACGCGATAATCGCGCTGATATTCACCTTCGAGTTGCTGAGCGTTGGCAAATGGGTTGGGGTGACCGTTACGGGAATCGTCTTCGCGCTCGCCAAGGGCTTCCTGTGGACGAGTGTTTTTCTCTACTTCGGCGGGTGGCTTGGAATGCCCGGCGACCTGCACGACTTAGCTGGAAGGGCCTTCGCTTACGCCGTCGTCCTCTCAATAGCGGGACTGCTCATCGGAAAGGGCGAGGAAAAGCGGTTCACGTGGAAGGTCGAGAAGAAGGCCTACGAGTTTGAGGGAGCGAACTTCGGAGACGTGGGACTGAAGGGACGCGGGAAGGCCTATCCGGTCAAGTTCGGAAACAAGAGGGTTGGCTGGGTCATAGACGGTGAGGTGGAGGTCGAGGTGGAGACACCCCTCGGGACCATAAAGAAGGCCCTCTCAAGCCCCGTGGCGGTCTGGGGTGAGCTGACCGTTGGGAAGAAGACGAAGGCGGATGAGAACTTTGTCGCTGAAGCGAGCAGGCTAATCAACCCGGACCGGCTCTACAGGAAGGTGAAGAAGGGCTCAGCGGCGGTGGACCTCGGCATCGTCAAGGTATACGAGGGTGAGAACTTCGAGTACGTCAAGGTTCCCTTCGTGGAGGTCATCGAGACACCCCACGGAGAGGAGGTGAAGATAGGACCCTTCAGAATCCGCGATGGAAACCCGAGGAAATCGCCACGGGATATGCTTACGATAAGGGAGCTCCGCAACGGCTTCCAGCTCACAAAGGTTGGCGACCGGCTAAAAATCCAGACCGACGAGTTCTCCATTGAAGTCGATGGGGATAGGGTTGTTTACAGGAGCGGAAACGAAACGCTCAGCCTCGGCGAAGCCGTCTCGCTTCGCTCCGGGGATATCTCAGTCACTGTCGGCAAAGGACGGGCAAAGATACGCATCGAGGACGTTGTAATCTCAGCCAGGAACGGGATCATCAAGATTAGGGCCGGCGGCAGAACCCACACTATAGAGAACGACGAAGCTTACCGCCTAGTGGTCAGGAAGGCGAAGGAGATAGTGGACGAGCAGAGCGCCGGCCTCATCGAGGGGCTCGGCGTTGACAGGACCATGCTCACGCGGCGCGTTAAGGAGCTCCTCGACGAGCTGATGAACTACGTGGGGTGAGGGTATGGAGCCGGAGAAGCATCTCAATGGCGCCGAGGAGGCCCTCTTCGACTTCCAGCCCGGGCCGCTGGAGGGATGGCTGTGAAATTCGAAGACGTCAGGGAAGTCTGGATGAAGCTCGTCGATGCGGATGTGGATGTACTGCCTTCATCCGACGGAACGGTTTACGTTGAAGCCGCGCCGGAATCGGCGTTTTCCCTGAAGGAACACTCCGGGAAACTCAGCATCCTTACATCCACCTGGTGGAAGCTCAGAAACCTTCCGAGGAAGGACAAAGAGCGCGTCCGGCTGGTCGTGAGAGTTCCAGAGGGCGTGGAAATATCGGGGGGCATGAAAAGGGTCTCTCTGCACGCCGAGGGGACGAGCTTCGGCTCCCTTGCTGTCGGAGAGGCCACCGCGGAGCTCAGGGACTGCACCGTTAGAAAACTCGCCGCTGGCTTCACCCGGCTCAGCGGCTCCCTTTACGTCTGGGAGAAGACGAAGATAGCACTCTCCATGGGGAGCCTTGAGCTCAAGGTGCTTGAACTGGAGGCACCAATCGACGTCTCGGTAGTTATGGGCTCCCTCAGGCTGTCCCTGCCCGAGGACTGTGACGCTTTTGTGGATGCTGTCGAAAACATCGACGGGGTTATTCTAAACCCCAGACAGCTCTTCGGGAGCGGTGAACACAGGATTAGGCTCTCGAACATGAGGGGAACAATCGTGGTTGGTACCTGGGGTGATGAAAATGATGTTTGAAAACGTCCGGGAGGTTGACCTGAAGGCCACGAACGGTCGGGTTGAGATTGAGGGCTGGGATAACGACCACGTTGAGGTTCACTACGTCAAGCACGGCGAGGTGGAAGTGATAATCGAGAACGAAAACGGGAAGCTCGTCATAAGGGAGGAGCCGAAGAGAAGGTTCAAGTTCATGGGCATCGTCAAGGCCAAGGAAGGCTGGGTCGAGATGGAGCTCAAGGTTCCAAAGGGCGTCCCCGTCAGGGCCAAAAACGTCAATGGAGAGCTCATGGCTGAAGGAGTTCGCTTTACGGAAGTGACCACGGTGAACGGGGAGATAAAACTGAAGAACTGCGAGGCCGAGCTGATAAAGAGCGTGAACGGCGAGATAGAGGCCCGCCTTCCCGTTGCCGGCCCTCTGGAAGTTTCCACTGTGAACGGGGACATAACAGTGGCCGTTGAAGAACTTGAGGGGGACGTCTCGGTGAACTGCGTCAACGGCGACATAACCCTTCAGCTAACGGAGTTCTGCGACGCGAGGGTTGAGGCGAAGAGGGTCAACGGTGACGTGGAGCTGGTCGGGATTCCCGACGGCGTTATCGGAACAGGGGACTTCCTAATTCGGGTGAAGGCCGTGAACGGAGACGTGAGGGTCGAGCTGGTTTGATTCTTTAATTGTTTGATTACTTAATTCATCAATTAAAGAGTTAAAGAACGCGGTGGTCGGTATGGAAAGCTCCAGAGGCCTCGGCCGGAACTTCTGGCTCTTCGCCATCGGTCGCTTTATCTCCCAGCTCGGCTGGGCGGTTCAGGACGTCGCTCTGCCCCTCTACGTGCTCGACCAGACCCACAGCGGTTCGATGATGACGCTCTTCATTCTCGCCGAGATAATTCCCTCAATCATTGTCATGCCCTTCGCCGGCGTCGTCGGCGACCGCTACAACAGAAAGTGGCTCATGGTCGGCTTCGACCTGCTCAGGGGAGTTCTCCTCTTCGGCGTCATAGCCTTCAACTTCCTTGGCATCTACCAGCTCCTCGCCGTTCAGGTCGTCATGGCAATCCTCGGCTCGTTCTTCTCCGCGGGAACGGGGGCGATGTTCCCGGATTTGGTGGATAAGGAGCTCCTCGAAAAGGCCAACTCGACGGTTGCCTCGCTCACAATAGTGGCGCGCCTCCTCGGGCCTGCCCTTGGCGGTTTAATCTATGGAATCGGCGGGATTAAGCTTGCAATCCTGATAAACGCGGCCAGCTTCTTCGGCTCGGGTCTGTTTGAGATTCTCATTCGCTACGAGTGGAAGGCGAAGCCGATTGAGGGACTCGGCCAAGTGTTGAGCGACATAAAGGAGGGTGTCCGCTTCATATTCAACCACAGCTACCTTAAGACCCTGATGACCTTCGCGATATTCATGGGAATCTTCGGGGCGCCCTTCGGAGCAGTGCTTCTTCCCTACGCGATGAGGGAAGTGCTCAAGTTCACGAGCGTCCAGTTTGGCCTCATGGAGAGCTTCTTCATGGGTGGGGCCCTGCTCGGAAACGTTATCATAGCGGTTAAGTTCGGCAAGAAAGCCGGGCGCTTCCTCTTCAGGGCGATGTTCGTCAACGGCCTCGTGATGATGGTGTTCGTCTGGTTGATATCGCCCGCCTCTAACCTGGACAGAAACGGGGCCTTCGCCCTCCTGATGGCCGTTGCAATCGTCATGGGGGTGGCCGAGGCCTTCATAGACATTCCGATACAGTCGAAGATTCAGCGCGCCGTTCCGAGTGAGGTTCGCGGTAGGGTCTTCTCAGCCCTGGGAATCCTCACGAGGATTGCCACTCCCCTCGGCCTCGTCCTCGTCGGTCCCCTTCTGAACATCTACCCGGCGTGGCTCGTGGCGTTCGGGATGTGGTTTGGTATGGCCGTTGTGGTTGTCTACTACTGGGTGAAATACCGGGATGTCCTTCTAAAAGATGTTGGCGGGCCACTTGAGGGAGAAGTGATGAATCCGAGGCCGTAAAACTTTTAAATACTTTTTGTAACTTTTGTTGACGAGCTCGTGGGGGTGGTAAAATGAGCGCGGTTGACCTCGTGATGGGTAAAATACTCACGGACATGCTGGAAATCGACGGGGTCATAGGAACGATAGTGGTCGACAAGGACGGCCTCGTCATCGAGTCGGCGATGAAGAAGAACCTTGACCGCGAGGCCATTGCCGGGGTCCTCCACGAGCTCGTTTCTGCCATAAAGCTGATGGGCGACCAGTTCGGGGCAGGAGAGCTCAAGGAGGCCATTCTCGAGTTCAAGAACGCCAGGATGTTCACCAACCCGATAGGAAGCGACTACTACCTGATAGTCATCGGCGACGCCGACCTCAACCTCGGCAGGATGAAGCTTGAGCTCAGGAAGGTCCTTCCAAAGCTCGAGGAGATGCTCTACTGAGGTGGTCGCCATGCCCATCCGTCTCCTTTCCTTTTTGTGGAAGGACAAACCAGAAATCTATGAGATGGTCATCACCCAGGACGGCCTCAGCCTTGAGGGCAACGAGAGGCTCGGGGCGCACATAGAGGACGTTCTGCACTATATCGAGAAGAAGGCTGAAGAGCTGGGCCTTGAGGGGAACGTAGAGGTCTTCATCCGCAACGGGAAGAAGGTGATAGCGATAAAGCGAATCGGCGGGCTCGGAGTTGCCGTCGTCAGCCCGAGCCTTGAAGAGGCCGAGAAGGCATTGAAAGACGTGGAAAGCAGGGCAAACGAACTCCTCAGCGACCGCTACAAGGAGGCTATTGAGGAGTACCGGCGCTCTATCTGACCTCCTTCAGCTTCCCCTCGCGCTTCTCTATAACGCGCGCCATCACGAAGAGCAGGTCGCTGAGCCTGTTGAGGTAAACCAGAGCCTTTTCCCCTATGCCGACCTCAAGGTAGAGCTTCGCGACCTTCCGCTCTGCCCTTCGCGCTATCGCCCTGCAGACGTCGAGCTTCGCACTCGCCACCGTTGAGCCAGGCAGGACGAAGGCCCTGAGCTGGAGTTCGTCTTCGTACTTCTTAGTGAGCTCCTCAAGCCAGCGAATCTCATTATCCCCGACCTTCGCGTACTTTCCCTTGCTCGCGAGTTCTGCCATCAGGTCATAGAGCTGAACCTGAACCTTCTCGAGAATTTCAACCATTTCATCAGGCACGTAGTGCTTTGCCTCGCCGATGAAGCTGTCGAGTTCGTCAATCGTTCCGTTTGCCTCCATTATCATTGAGTTTTTGATGATTCTCTCGCCGGTGAAGAGGCCGGTCAGGCCTTTGTCACCCGTCTTAGTGGTTATCGGCATGTTACTCACCGGTGTTTTTAACTTTTGGATGTTTATTAGGCTTCCGGAAGGCTTTTTAAGGAGACGGCTGAAGACGAGCGGGTGATGCCATGTCGAATAAGGGCCTCTGGTCGCTGGTGATAGTTCTGCTTCTGCTCGGAGGTCTCGTCGTCCATCCCGTCTTTGCCCAGGACACCCAGTACGAGGTCAAGGTACTTAGACTCTCGCCGAGCGACGATACCTATGTCAAAAACGGCAAATACAGCGAGAACAACTACGGAACTGCCTACAAGCTCTACGTTGGAAACTACAAGGGAAACGTTGAGAGAATCTACATTAAGTTCGACCTCGGGGAGCTGAAATCAATACTGCCACAGGGGGCAGAAATCGTCAGCGCCACCCTTCACATGTACACTTACCACGGCACGAACGAGGAAACGATTCGTGTCGATGCCTATGAGGTTCTGGATGATTCATGGAGCGAGAACTCGCTCACGTGGGAAAACCAGCCCGCCCACGGTAGCCTCCTCGACAGCGTGGCGGTTGGACCCCAGGGTGAGGAGTGGTCCGTTTGGAACGTCACCTCCTTCGTGCGCTCCAAGCTCAGCGGGGACGGAAAGGTCAGCATTGCCCTCATAGCAGAAAACGAAACCGAGATATCGGACTCGGCTGGCTACACCTCAAAGGAGAGTAAGTTCACGAACGACCACCCGTACCTGGAGATAGTTTACAGGGTGCCGGTTGAGAAGAAGGAACCGCTTCCAAAGCCCAAACTGGGAACGAGGGGACTTGGGCTCAGTTTGTACTACTCCAGGGAATACGCGGTGTATAAGTCAACTTTTGAGGACCTCGTAACGACGGTTTCAACCCTGCTGGGAGAGCTCAAGGCCGCAAACGCAACAATTCCCGAGAGCCTCATGGAGGAGATTGAAAGTGTGAACCACACGATTGCGGAAATCCAGAAGGAGTACTCCCTCTATGAGAACTTCTCCATTGAGGCGCACTCCAAAACTCCCCTCCTATACGTCCCTGCGATGATTCACATACGACGCGCCACGGTTCTCTTAAAGTCTACCCTGCCAGAACTCCGCACACTCGCCGCCGAGCTGAAAGACCTCTACAAAAAGGTTAGCGAAAGCCCCAGCACTCCCGTTTCGAACGAGACCGGCCAGACCTCGACGAATCAGACGACGGAGAACGTGACAGCGCCTTCTAACGTCACCTCCAATCAAACGACCGTCAGCAACGCGACAGCGACCCACGTGACCCGTGTTCTCATAGACCTCTCGCACGGCCAGCACTACTTCACCAAATACGGCTTCAAGGGCCTTGTTGAGGACATAAAGAAGCTTGGCTGGAACGTCAGCGTTACCCACTCTCCGCTCACCTACGATGAGCTGAAGAAGTACGACGTGGTTATACTCGCCAATCCCGGAACGAAGTTGAGCAACGAGGAGATAAGCGCCCTCAGAAAGTACGTTGAGGAAGGAGGGGCCCTTTTCGTGGCCGGCGACTGGTACAAGTACCTCAACCCGACCCTCAACGAGCTCCTCGAGGGTACTGGCGTTCAGTTTGAGAAGACCGAGCTCATGGACGACGAAAAGAACAGTGGAAGGCCCTACTATCCGTTCGTTGGAATCTACAACAGGGATTGCCCTGTAACCAAGTTCATTCCCGAGGACTGGAGGATGTACTACAACGGTGACACCCTCAACGTTACCGGCGATGCCGTATGGATAATCCGGGGCTACAAGAGCTCCTACACGGTTGACGCCACCAAGAACACAGTTCACGAGAGGGGAAGCGAGCCGGTCGTTGCGGCGGCAGTAACCTTCGGAAAAGGTAAGATAGTAGTTTACGGCTCGAGCAAGGCCCTGAGTGATGCATACTATGGCAAGTACATCAAGAGCAACTGGCCGTTCATCAAGGGCGCTCTCCTCTGGCTCGTCGGGGAGGAGAGCTGATTTCCTTCCTTTTCTTAAATTTCCCTCGGCGGGACGAGAATTCCAAGTTCGGTTATTATGCCCCTGATGTATTTCCAGGGCGTGATGTCGAAGAGGAAGTTTCTCACGCGGTAGCCCTGCCTCGCGTAGGGCCTCTCGAGGATTTCGACCTCGTCGCTCTTGAGTTCTGGGTGGAGCTTGAAGCTCTCGGTTGCGACGTAGAAGGGAACGCCGTTCTCGTGGCACGCCAGGGCGAGGAGGTAGGTACCGGCTTTGTTCACAACCGCCCCGTCGCGCGTCACGTTGTCCGCTCCCACAAGGGCTATCGTGGCGTTCCTCGCGAAGAGGCCGAGCTGAGAATCCGTTATGACCTCGAAGCGGATTCCTTCCCGTTCGAGGGCGCTCGCCAGCGCTATTCCCTCGTAGTCCGGGGCGCTCTCGGTGAGGATTACCTTGAAGTTCACCCCCTTGGCCTTTGCCGTCCGGAGTATCTCGAAGACCGCCGACGAGAAGGAGTGCGTTATAACCGTGTCGCCGTCCTCTATCAGCTCGCTACCGATGTTGCCGATTGTCTTCTTTGCCTCGTCAATCAGACGGAGGAACTCTTCCGCCCGGGACTTGACGAGAAGGGGGTTGTCTGTTACCGGAATGAAGCGCGAGAGGTTGTAGAGCGAAGCCATCGTTGGGTTTATCCTTGGAAGCTCGTGTCTGAGCTCGATGAGGGCCTTCCTCAGCTCGTCGCCCTCAAGAAGGTCTGCCAGAATCAGGTAAGCTTCCGCTCCCCGTCTGGCCATCCAGCTCGCACCGCGTATCCTCTCGGCGCGGAGTTCTTCAAGAACGGATTTGACCTCTGGCGGAAGCATTTTGGACCCTCACGGCACGGTTCTGTCGGGATGAACAACCATGCCGCTCTCCGTTATCTCGTAGGGCCTTATGACGTTGTCGAAGCCGCTTCCGCGGAACTTGGTGATTTTGATGGCCCTCATCAGCTTTCCATCGCGCTCGAGGAGCTTCATCTCGATGACACCGCTCACAAGGTACTCCTCGATGTCGGTCCTTTCGAGCTCTGAGGTTATAAGGACCGTCGCCTTAAGACGCATCATGCTCTTGACGAATGTCAGAAACGCCCTGCGGTAGTCAATCTCGTCTTTTGTGGCGAGCTTCAACATCGTTATCGGGTCAACTACCACCCTCGAGTAGCGCCTGACCCTGAACTGCTCCTTTATTGATTCGGTGAGCTTGTTGAGGTTCTTGGCGAAGGTCTCAAAGAAGTCTTCAACCAGAACGTAGTGCTCGGTTGTTGGGGTTGCGTCTATGAGGGTGAAATCCTCGTGGTAGACGTCGAAGCCCATTCTCCCAAAGTCCTCCCTTATGTTCTCCGCCGGCTCTTCGAGGGTTATGTAGAGCACACTCTCCCCGTTCGCCACTCCTGCCATCGCAAAGTGCATTGCTAAGGTCGTCTTTCCGGTTCCGGGTGAACCTTTAACGAGGTAGACCCTTCCTGGAATCAGCCCACCGTGAAGCATCACGTCAAGCCCAGGAACGCCCGTTGAAATTCTCCCCGCAACCATAGTCTCTCAGCCATAATTTTTAACGGCGTTCCCAATATAAGCTTATCTCTTTCCGTGGAGGCCGAATACCTTTCGGAAGAACTTTGAAAAAAGGAAGGGGCGAGAAAGGGAGGACTAACCCACGTGGAAATCATGAGAGAGCCTTGAGCACAAAGGCGAGCAAATCCGTTAGTTCTTTCGCCCTCGTCTCGGGTGAAGCGCCCATGTGTCCGCTCTTGGTCTCAACGCGGAGGTAAACCGGCGCTCCAAGCTCCTTCAGCCTCAAGAAGAATTTGATAGCGTGGGCGGGATGCACGCGGTCGTCGTGGAGGCCGGTGTAGATGAGCGTCGGCGGGTATTCTGCCGGCCTGACGTTGTGGTATGGAGAGTACTTCAGCAGGAACTCCCTGTCCTTCTGGTCATCGGGGTTGCCGTACTCCGGAACCCAGACGCTGCCGATGTAGAGCTTGTGAAAGCGCATCATGTCTATGACGGGGTAGCCTATCAGTGCCGAGTCCATTACGTCCGGCCTCTGGACGAGGGTTGCCGAGACTAAGAGGCCGCCGTTGCTCCTCCCCCACGCCGCTACCCTATACCCTTCCTTCTTCAGCTTCTCAAGGACGGCTATGAAGTCGTCGAAGACGTTCTGCTTGTTCTCCCTCATTCCTGCCCTGTGCCACTCCTCACCGTACTCGCTTCCGCCGCGCAGGTTGGCCATTCCGAAGGTTCCCCCGCGCTTTATGAAGGGAATTGCCTGCGGGAAGAACCTCGGCGTCAGTGAGATGTTGAAGCCCCCGTATCCGAAGACCCAGGCTTTCTTCTCATCTTTCTCGCCCTTAACGAGGAAGTAGTGAACCCTCGTCCCGTCCTTCGAGACCGCGAAGTCCTCCTCGACCCTGAAGCTCCCCTCGATTTCTTGCCCCTCGACGAGCTTGAGCTCTCCGTCGAACTCGTAGAGCCTGTAGGGAACCGTGAAGCTCTCGTAGCGGAGTAAAGCTCTCTTTCCATCGGTATCGAGCGGGTAGACGCTCCCAGGGAGGTCAAAGGTTATCTCGTCGAGCTTTTCTCCGTCGAGCGAGTAAACCTCAAGCCTGTGACTTGCGTGCACGAGCCTGCCCGCAAGGATTTTGTTCCCGACCAGAACGGCCCACTCAAGAGGGAACTCACCCTCAGGGATTACCTCCTCGACTTCTCCGTCCCTGACCGCGATGAGCTTTCCTAATCCTTTTCCCTCCCTCGTCAGGAGGTAGAGCTTTCCATTGATTACGTCAACCGGCTCGACCGGAACCTCAGCGGAGTAAACCTTCTCCCACTTCCCTGGCTCGTCTATAGGACCGACGTAGATTTCCGCACTGTTCCAGCCGAAGGTTACCGTGACCATCGCCCACTTTCCGTCGGTGCTCTTCCTCAGCGAGATGAAGTAGCCGGAGCCGAGGCCCTCTCCAAAGACGAGTTTTTCTCCGCTCGCATCCTTCCGGAAGAACCTCTCAGCCGGAGCCTTGATTCCGTCAGGCGTTTCCCCGTGCCTGTAGAAGCGGGCGAAGTAGTAGCCGTCATCGAGGAAGGTGATGTTCCACACCGACGGCCTGAACTCCTCGATTAGCTCGCCGGTCTCGAGGTCGATGATTCTCGTTATCCCCTCGTCGGCACCGCCTATCGAGAAGCTGTAGGCCAGAAATCTGCCTTTTCTGTCCGCAGTGAAGCCCTGAAGGAGAACCTCGTCGTTGAGCTCCGTTTCAAGCTCCTTCGAGTCAACTATGACTTCTCCACCGAGCCACCTGATGATTTGCCGGTTCCTCTCGCGGTACATCGATATAACGCCTTTCTCCGTCAGCTTCGCAGAAACAAGAGTTGGAATCGAGTAGTACTCCCAGACCTCGGGGAAGAGCTCGTCGCTCAGCTCTCCTACGAACTCTCTGAAGCGTCTGTTCTCCTCCTCGACGAGCTTCAGAACGCGCTCGTCCTTCAGGTTCTCGGCCCATATGTAGGGGTCTTCCATGAAAATCACCGTCTTAACGTTCGGCCCAGGCCATAAAAATCTTTCGTTGTTCCGAGTAAGGAACAAAAAATTTAAAATTTTGGAACAAATGTTCAACCATGAGCAGTGAAGATAAGAGGTTCATGCGCCTGGCGCTCGAACTGGCGAAGCGCGGTGAGGGCTGGGTCAATCCAAACCCGATGGTAGGAGCGGTTATCGTCAAGGACGGGGAGATAATAGGCGTCGGCTGGCACCGGCACTTCGGCGAGAAGCACGCGGAGGTTAACGCCATAGAGGACGCGAAGGGCAAGGGGCACGACGTGAGGGGCGTAACTATGTACGTGACGCTCGAGCCCTGCTCCCACTGGGGGAAGCAGCCGCCATGCGCCGACAGGATAATCAGGGAGGGCTTCAAGCGCGTCGTCGTCGCGATGGTCGATCCCAATCCCCTCGTCTCGGGAAGGGGAATCGAGAGGATGAGAAAGGCTGGAATAGAGGTAGAAGTCGGTCTGCTTGAAGACGAAACCCGGAAGCTCAACGAGATTTTCATCAAGTACGTGACGAAGAAAATGCCATTCGTCTCAATCAAGCTCGCCATGACGCTGGACGGCTTCATCGCGACGGAGACCGGCTCCTCCCAGTGGATTACCGGCGAGAGGGCGAGGCTTAAAGTTCAGGAGCTCAGGAGAAGGCACATGGCGATAATGGTCGGCTCTGGAACGGTTTTGGCCGATAACCCGAGGCTCAACTGCAGGCTGGAGAACTGCCCCGAGAAGGTCAAGGTAGTCCTCGACCGCTCCGGCAGGGTTGCAGGGGCGATAAAGTCCGGGAGGAAGTTCCGGCTTTTTGAGGACGGCAGGGTCATCTTCTTCACCGAGAGGCCGGAGCTCTTCGGGGGAATAGCGGAAGCCTACCCTATAACCGAGCCCGGGGAAATCCTCAGGAAGCTCGGTGAACTCGGCATCGACAGCGTCCTGATTGAGGGTGGAAGGATAGCCTGCCAGTTTTTAAGCTACGCGGACAAGTTCTACCTCTTCTACGGGCCGAAGCTCTTCGGAAGGGGAATCAAGCCCTTCGAGTGCCTGAACGTTAGGGACGCGAACGAGGCGCCATTGCTGAGGGTTGACTCAATCGAGAGGCTCGGCGAGAGCTTTCTCGTAACGGCTTACCCAGGTGGTGGAGATGTTCAGCGGAATCGTTGAGGGAACTGGAAGGGCCCGCTACTCGGCGGGAAAGCTTTACGTTGAGCTTCCATTCGAGGTCAAACCGGGCGACAGCGTAGCGGTGAACGGGGCATGCCTGACCGTCGTAGAGTTCGATGGAAAGAGAGCGGTCTTCGACGTCGGCGAGGAGACCCTGAGGAGGACCAACCTGCGCGAGGCAAAGCTGGTGAACCTCGAGAGGGCCTTGAAGCTTGGGGACAGGCTCGACGGCCACATAGTTACGGGCCACGTGGACGGGACGGTTCGCTTCATCACCGCGCGGAGGAGCGGAAACACGACCTGGATGGCCTTCGAGATGCCCCGCGAGAGGTGGGGAGTTGCTGAGAAGGGCTCGATAGCGCTCAACGGCGTTTCTCTAACCGTCGCGAGGGTCGAGGCGAACCGCTTCTGGGTTCAGGTCGTTCCTTATACGCTTGAAGTGACGAACCTCGGCTCCCTGAGGCCCGGAGACAGGGTGAACTACGAGATTGACGTTCTGGCGAGGTACGTAAAGCGCATCTTGACGGTTGGTTTCATATCCGGCTGATTTTTTACTTTTTGCTTTTAACTTTGTGTTTACGAAATTCTTTTAAATTTGAATTATTAATCCAAATTGAAACCCTTCGGAGGTGGTATCTTTGGACCGCCGATGGGTTGGAGTTCTGGTGCTCCTTTTAGTGTTAGCCCTCCCAGGTGCCGCCGCATCCTCCTTCCCCTGGTCAGGGTTCCCCGTCCCGGGAGCGAGCGTCGGAGCGTATCCAATCCGCCTCGACGGCGTTGAGCAGAACGGAAACTTAGCAGTCGTCACGTGGGATGTCCCGCCGAACTGTTTGAGTGGCTACGGAACCGTCCTCGTAAGCAGGGACGGGAGCAGCGTCAGTGAGCGCGTGAGCCTCGGGCGCTTAAAACCCTGGGGCAAGAAGGTGGCCGTCTTCTTCAACGTTAGAGAGCCGATTTACGTCAAGCTCCTCATCACCGCGGGAAACGGCGTTTTCATGAGTTCATGGGTAAGGCTTGAGCCCTCTTATGGGCCATACACCGTCCCGGCGGCTTACGGAACCATCAGCAGGGAAGTGAGACCGCAGTTCATTCCCGCTTTGATTGGGGCGATAGTCATCGTGGGAACCACCGTGTGGAACCTGTACGATATGTACAAGGCGTGCACTAAGTACGGCGTCGATTCCGTGGAGTGCAGGCTTCAGGGTGCGTTCGTTGTGGTGGGCCTCGCTCTCTCTGGCGAGGAGGACGGGTTTAAGATTGTCTCGAAGCTCGGCGAGAAGTTCGGAGTGTCCGAGAAAATTTACAGCGTTCTCAAGCGGGTGGGGGTAGTAGATGACGAGGACAACGTTCTTAGGAGGTTCTTCGGAATCTTCGATGACGTAGTCAAACACGGCGATGACGCCGCGGAAGCCCTCGACGACCTCGCTGAGGCAGGCGTTTCAACGGAGGCAATTGAGGAAGCCGTCAATGAGGGCGTTTCACTAAGCGCGCTCAAGGATGTTGTGGAGCACGGCGCCACACCGAAAGAGGTTGCCGAAGGAATTCAGGAGGCTAAGCGCGTCGTTGCCAAACATGCCCTTGACGAAAGGATTACCAGCAATGGGCTGCTGTACGTAGTAGGGGAAGTCAACGGTTACGCCGTGGGCGTAATAGGGGACAGCGAAAGCGAAGGCCTCATCCACATACTCCTGAGGCACGTCTGGGGGTACAAGATGACGAGTCCGAGTAACCCCATTACAACATTCTGGCCTTTGGGTCAGCGGATTGTCGTGAATGGCGAGGTTAAGCAGCTTCCCATGGTCTTTGACAGTGAGGGGGAGCTGATGGAGTTCCTTAATGACGTGCTGAAGAAGGCGCTTGAGGATTCGGATTACAGAAAACAATTCTTTAAGAATGGAGTACCCAACAAGAACTTTAAAATTCTGGTGGACCTTAAGAAGCTTGGAATGCATGTTGACGGCATTGACGTGGTTAAGCTGGAGTTCAAGTTCGAGGATGGGGCGTTTGTCTTGAAGACGGCATATCCTAAGGAGGGTTGGGCGGTTGAGACGTTTATCCCTGGTAACGGGGGCTGGCAGTGAGGTGGTGAGAATGTGGGTTACGGTGAAGGGAGAACACCTAACAGTGAAGATAGACCTTGACAGGTATGACCCCTCCCCAAATCCCTTCCTTTTGATTTTTACTGTCGATGAACATATACTCTTAGGAGCCTGCTGGAAAGGAAAAATAGACGGAGATGAGTCAAACGTTTACGGGTTTTTTGAGAGTTTGTTAACTGCCTGCTATTATTTTTTACAGCCAGAACACCCGCACGTTCAGGAAATAACTAAATTCGACAAAAAGAATGCGAGGAGGTATGGGTTTGAGTTGAAGGATGAGGTTGTGGTGTATCAAGTGCCTGAGGGGTCGAGTCTTTACTACTTCTGCTCAAACGGAAAAACTGCAAGAATTTACTACCACAATGAGCTCCTTGAATTCACGAATTGCCCTGAATTCAAGGGCAGGCACAAGGGTGTTGTCGAGCTTCCCCTTAAAGAGTTCGTTGAGGACGTTTTGAAAATCAGCCGGGAGTTTTTGGAGAAGTACGCTCCGCTCATCGAAGAAATCCTGCATAAGCATGGAAAATGGTTCGATGACTACGACTTCCTCCAAAAGTTCTATCGCGAAGTGGAGGAGCTGTACAAGAAGAAGTTCGGGTCAGAAAATCGTCGAGCCTAAAACTGGAATGGTCGTCCAGCTTCCAAAAGTCTTCAGGAACGAGGAGGAGCTGGTGGAGTTCCTTGATGAAGTTGTGAAGAAGGTGCTCAAGGATCCAGATTATGCGAGAAAGTTCAATGGTGGGGGCAAGGTTACATTGACTGTCAATCTTAAAAAGCTCGGCATAAATGTGGAAGGTATTGACCAAATTGAATTAGTATTCCTGAAGGAGAAGGGCTCATCTACCATATACTACCTGAAGACAGCATATCCTAAGAAGGGCTGGGCTGTTGAGACGTATATCCCTGGAAGGGGCGGCTGGCAGTGAGGTGAAGGGAATGTGGGTCACCATGAAGGGAAGGCACTTGGAGTTGCGGTACGAGATCGGGTACTTCAAGGACGTAGAAGTGTGGAATCCCTTCCACCTTCTAATTTTTATTGACGGCCACACGCTGGTAGGATACGCATTCAAAAAATACAACTGCAAGATAATGGGAGAGGGAGGAGACCCGTACGGTTTCTTTGAGGACATTCTATATTGCCTTAACTTCATGCTCGATGAGAGAGAAGCGCTTGGAGGGGGGAATTATATCGGTGATCTCAGAGAGGAGGCTAGGATGCTTGGGTTTGTTGTTGGGGATTCGACGAAGCTTTACTGGTCGCATCTTGGGGCGGCTTATTCGAGGACGATTCTTGAGCTTGATGGTGAGCTTTTGAAAGTCCATTATTATAATGACTTGCTCAGTTACACTGACTGCCCCGAGTTTGAGGGCAAGCATAAGGGTACTGTCATCATTCCTTTCAGTGAGTTCGTTGAGGATGTGCTAAAAATGGCCAAGGAGTACATTGAGAAGTGGTTCCCAGTAGATGCTAAAATCAGGTTTGATGTGGATGATGACTTCACTCCAGAGGATTATGAGGACTGGAGAAGTCATATAGGCAAACTCCTCGAGCATGTTGAAAAACTTTATCAGAAAAAGGCGAAATGAGACTGGCTTCAATTCAGCTTCAGCTTTGAGGATGGGAAGTTCGTGCTTAAGACAGCGTATCCGACGAAGGGCTGGGCTGTGTGGGAGTATAACAGGTATCTTGGGTGGGGGGGTTAAGAGATGATTGAGTATTTTGATTTGAAGGGGAGGCACATGTTCGTAAGGGTCTGGACTGAGTACGTACCCTCCCCAGACCCCTTCACTTTAGTTTTTATCATCGACAACACAATACTCCTCGGAACCTGCTGGAACAACAAACTAGAAGGAGCTGCTGTGGCTGTTCATGGGGTTTTCCAGGAGTTGTTGATGGCCAGCAGTCACATGTTGAGGCCGGATGACCCGGAGGTTCAGAGGTATTCCCAGTCTGAGAGAAATATTGCCAAGTGGGATAAGTTCCAGCTGGGAGATGAGCCGGTAGTGTTTAGGACGACTCTTAATTCGGAGGGGGGTGCATTGTACTACTTCTGTGCCACTGAAGACACTGCAAGGATTTACTATTACAATGACCTCCTTAAATTCACGAATTGTCCGGAATACAAGGGCAAGCACAAGGGTGTTGTCGAGCTTTCCCTTAAAGAGTTCGTTGAAGATGTTTTGAAAATCAGCAGGGAGTATCTGGAAAAGTACGCTTCAGTCATCGAGAAAATCAGGCTTGAGCACGGGGAAGAGCCGGACGATTATGACTTCCTCTGGGAACTCTACAGGGAAGTGGAGGAACTGTACAAGAAGAAGTTCGGACTAGATTCATGACTTTCTCTGCTGGTGGATGGAAGGATGCTGGACAGGGCATTGTCCGGCCCCAGCTACAGCGATGTTGGGCCTTCCGGTCCAACAGTACTGTGATGGGCATAATAGTCCGTCGGTTTAATGTGTACCTTTTTCTTTTGAAAGCCTCGCCCTAAAGGGTGGGGGAGGTCAGTTTGGGGGCTTCCTCGTCCTGGACCTCGTCGTCCAGCCTGGGTGATTTTTCCATTTTTGGAACAAATCTTTAAAAATGATGTTCTTTTTACGGAACATGATGCCCATGAACCTTGAAGAAATCCGGAGGGCAATCCTCGACGGAAAACCCGTCGTGCTGGTGGACGATAGAAGGGAGTTCGAGGCCGATTTGGTTTTTCCGGCGGAGCTTGCCTCTGCCGAGGTTGTGAACTTCATGCTCTCTGCCAAAGGCCTCCTATGCCTCACGATGGACATGGACGAGGCCCTGGGGAAGGGCTTCTTCCGCCTGCCGAGCAAAGAAGGTGAGACGAACTTCCTCGTTCCCGTTGACTACAGGGAAACCTTCACGGGCATAACAGCGGAGGAGAGGGCGTTAACAGCCAGAAAGTTCGCCAAGGGGCTGGGGGTTGAGGCCTTCCACTACCCCGGCCATCTGCACCTCCTCGGCGGGATAGGGCTCAACAGGCGCCGCGGGCACACCGAGAGCTCGCTCGAGCTCATGGAGTTCCTCGGATTCAGACGCTACGCCCTGATAATCGAGATTCTCGACGAGAATGGCGACTCTCACAACCGCGGGTACGCCCTCAAGTTCGCCGAGGAGCACGGCCTGCCGGTTATCACGACGGACGACGTCTGGAAGGAGTTCGTGAAGAGGAAGCAGCTGATTAGAGTCTACGCCAACGCAAGACTGCCGACCCGCTATGGAGAGTTCAGGATAATCGCCTTCGAGAACGAGCTGGACTTCAGGGAGCACGTCGCGATAGTCAAGGAACCATACGGCGACGTCCCGCTCGTCAGGGTGCACTCGAAGTGCCTCACCGGCGACACGCTCGCCTCCCTCAAGTGCGACTGCGGGAGCCAGCTGGCCAATTCGCTGAGGATGATAGCGCAGGAGGGCGGAATACTGCTCTACATGGACCAGGAAGGGCGGGGAATCGGCCTGAAGGAGAAGGTTAAGGCCTACGAGCTCCAGGACAGGGGATTGGACACCGTTGAGGCCAACGAAGCCCTGGGCTTTAAGGCCGACGAGAGGACCTATGAGGCCGCCTTCCAGATGCTTCGCGCGCTGGGCGTTTCAAGGATAAGGCTCATAACGAACAACCCGGCGAAGGCCAGGGCCCTGGAGGAGTTCGGGGTTGAGGTGGTTGAGGTTATCCCCGCTCTGGGGGAGGTCACCGAGCACAACAGGCCCTATCTTAGGGTCAAGACCGAAAAGCTCGGCCACAGGCTTCCTTTTGAGGTTTAGGGGGGTGTTGCTGTGGAGGTGAGGACGTTTGAGGGGAGTTTCAAGGGGGAGGGTCTCAGGATAGGCGTCGTGGTGGCGCGGTTCAACGACCTCCTCACGGAGGAGCTCCTTAAAGGTGCCCTTGACTGCTTCGAGAGGCACGGCGTTGAGAGGGTCGACGTCGTCAGGGTTCCTGGTTCCTTCGAGATTCCGCTGATGGCCAAGAAAATGGCCGAGAGTGGAAACTACGACGCGGTCTTGGCTTTGGGGGCGGTCGTAAGGGGCGAAACGATGCACTTTGACCTGGTCGCCGGCGAGGTCGCCAAGGGCGTCGCGAAGGTCTCGCTCGACACGGGCGTTCCGGTCATCTTCGGCGTCATAACGGT
Source organism: Thermococcus henrietii (assembly GCF_900198835.1). NCBI lineage: Archaea > Methanobacteriati > Methanobacteriota > Thermococci > Thermococcales > Thermococcaceae > Thermococcus > Thermococcus henrietii. The sequence goes on from NZ_LT900021.1 coordinate 1,276,005, forward strand.
TGAAGACGAGCTCCAAGGGCTGGACAGGGCCGGAATAAAGGCCAACAAGGGCTTCGAGTACGCGATGGCAACCCTTGAGATGGCAAATCTGGGGCGCTCGCTGGGCATATTCGGGAAATAATCCTGTATATTGGACATTTTTTATAACTTTGGACATTCTTGTATACATGGAAATTCTTATAAGATTGTGCGAAAATATGCAGATTGCCGCATGCAAATCCAAGGAGGTGCTTAAGAGTGCGCAGGTTTGCATCCGTTTTGTTGATGGTAGTGATGCTTTTGGCCCTCGTGCCGCTGTTCCATCCATGGGCGGGGGCCGCCCCAAGTGAGCCCATGAGCGTCCAGCACAGGGACTGGGGCACTGGGGGAGAGTTTGACGTCCAGCTCAACCTCGGGGGCAAGTATGACTGGAGGGTCTACGTGAGGCTTGTGGGCGCCAACGTTTCCGGCCAGTGGAGTGTTGAGAAATCGAGCTGGAGGGGCTGGACCGTTTTCACACCCCTAAGCTGGAACCGCGGACCGTACGCGAGCTTTGGGTTCCTGTACTCGGGACACCTGAAGAACGCAACTTTCGTTCTTGTCGTTAACAACGAGGTCTGGGCTGTGTGGCCGAAGGGTGCACCAGTTCCGCCCTTAAGCCCAGGTAACGGTACGAACCCGTCCCCCTCCCCGGTCACGGGTTCTTGGGTAAACGTCACCAACCCCGATAACTCAACATCCCTCTACGTTGCCTACAAGGTCGCGAGCGACAACGGGTCAGTTTTGACGGTTGATATTCGTCTCGCCAACCTCAACAGGAACTACACGTGGGACGGCTACTGCTTCGACCTCAGGAACATCAGCTTCGAGACGAACGGAAGGGTTCTCTCCGTCGAATACGCGGACGGGGAGAGCCCGAAGTACCACATCAACGGCAGTCGTGTGACCCTTGATCTCACTTGGAGAAGTGTCTTCCCCCTCAACACCTCTGTCACAGTAGTCGTCAGGATCGCGAAGTCCGGCTCTGATCCGGTTCCCCACAACTTCAGGATAAACTACCTCCGCGGTCCCGTCGTCTATCCGAACATCGGAAGCCTCCCCGCGAGCTGGAAGCCGGGCAACTTCACGCTCTCCGATCTTATCGGCAATCCCTCAGAGTACTACAGCCCAAACTTCACGCCTGAGCTCAACGGGGTTATCGTTTACCACCTGCCCAGCAGGACGCAGATAATTATAGGCCTCGCCAACATAACCTACCCTCTCAACCTCGCCCACGGTGCCAGGATGTGGGTTCCGAACAAGTACTTCGCCATGGGACTTGCACTTGCGTACGCTTGGTTCAGGATAAACCCCAACTATCTTATGGCGCTCGCCGCCAAGGAGAACTGGGGAACCGCGGTTACAAAGGACCCCTCCTTCAAGGGATTCAACGTCACAATCAACGGCCAGACTTACCACTGGCCTGTTCTCATAGACCATCCGGACGGCATATTCCAGATTGAGAGCGAGAACTTCATTCAGCTCACCAAGTACTACCCGGACCTGTTCCCGACCAACGCCTCCCACAACGCCTACCTTCAGGTCTCCCTCAACCCAAAGAACCCTGCATGGATACGCTCACCCATAACCGCCGCCATAAGCCTGACCATGGAGCGCGAGCTCCTTTACGCGGCAGTTGGCGAGAAGTACAACGAGTTCCTGCGTGAGGCTAAAGACCCGTGGGCCGAGACTGAGATACTTGACTACGGATACAACAGGGGCATGGGCTCTGTCGCCGCTCTCAAGGTATTCTCAAGCAACTGGGAGAAGGCCGTAAACGCACCTGTCCTGTGGAAGGCCCTCAACATGGAGGGCTTCGGCGGCCACGTGCCGACCGTCGTCAACATAACTGCAACGATGGACATGGAGACAAAGGACGTCTACGACGCCAACATAACGTGGAGCGACATCGTGTACTTCTTCAACATTGTCCGCACCAGCTTCTTCAGGGAGGAGGCAATAAACCAGGAGCAGTGGGACGAAATTATGGAGAACGTCCACCGGGCCTACGAACTCCTCTCACAGCACTGGGGCGGCGACCACATCTCCTACCGCTACGACTTCCTCACGATACTCAGGGTCGCCATGAAGTTCTGGCCCAAGCCCCTCATACCGAGGCCGACGGGCGACGACTGGTACTACCAGGCCAGCAACTACAGCCCGTGAACTTCCCATCCCCTCTCCCCTTTTACCACCCCTATCGCGAGCACCTTCTTCTCGAAGGGAAGCTCCAGAGCCTTTCTCGCAAGCTCCTCGGCGCCTTCAAAGGCCGGAAACTCAAGCTCGGTGAAGCCAAGGTTGTACGTTGCCGTGACGAAGGCCTTCCCTTCCCTCAGCTTCAGCTCCCTCACCCAGAACTCCTCTTTTCCGGCGAATCCGAGCCATCCTCTGCCGTTTCTCCCCACGATGCCCGCTATCCTCGGCGTGCTGTATTCATCTCTCTCGTAGTCGAGGGCATCAAGAACGTGGATTAGGGCCTTCTTCGGGCTTTCCCACTCGAGGGCCGGGGCTATGAAGTCCGTCTGGAGGCCGTTCGTGACGACGGCGTATTCGCGGAGGAGCCTCACCACCGGATAGCTCACGTAGGGGTTGTCCGTCTTCGTTAGGTTCTCGATGTAGACGGCGTTTCCCCTTACGATTGCCCTCCTCCTCGGAAAGGAGCGGGAGCAGAGGAGGTAGAAGGCGAAGGGCTTCCCCCTCATCAGCCCGACCCCGAGGGTTCTGCCAGTGTAGGTCACGTTACCACCTCCCCGAGCCGGTCTTCATCGATGGCCAGCCTGATTTCCCGCGCTATCCTCCTCCCGACGCTCATGGGCTCGTCCCAGTAGAGCCTTCCGTACCAGTGGAGGGCGTTCGAACCGCCGTCGATGCGCGAGGCGAAGCCTATCGCCCTAAATCTACCGTCGTAGGCGAAGTGGAGCGCGAAGGGGCCGATGATTCCGGGCGGTTCGAGCTTCTTCATGGCTTCCACGAATGCCAGACCGTAGTCGTAGAGCCTCGGAAGGAGTGACTCCCTCAAAGCGACGCTAACGTTTCCCGCTATCGTGTAGGGGAGCGGTTTCACCGGCCAGCGGGCGTTTCCATCGGCTATAACAACGCGCTCGTCGACGCCGAGGAGTTCGAGCCTTTCCAGAATCGGAGAGTAGAAGAGGTGGACGTAGAGGTAAACGCCCGGGACGAACTCCTCTATCCTGTGGGGTTCTTTAAGCTCCCTTAACTTCCCCTCAAGCTCCTCTCCGCGCGCTATGAAGTGCCCGCTCCCTCCCCTCGGCCCCTCAAGGCGGACGAAGTAGAGCTTCCCCGGTTCAACTTCACTAGGCTCGATGACCCGAACCCTCGGAATTCCCGCCTCCTTGAGAGCTTTATCCTGAAGTTCAAAGCTGGTTTCCCACTTGAGGAAGCGTCTGTTGCCGAAGAACTTTGTTTTAGCTCTCTCTATTCTCTCAAGGCCGAGGTAGGCCACGAAGGAGCCATGGGGGATTACTATTCCGTCGTCGTCGAGAATCGCGCCCATGTCTTCAGTGACCACAAGCTCGTCCGCGAGCCTCGTGGAGGCGTAGAAAGCTTTTCTTTCGGGCTTCACGTAGAGTCTCGTCCTGAACCCCTCGTCTCTGGCCCCGAGGAGAATCTGAAGGGAGGAATGAGACGCTATCGTCGAGATTATCATCCAACCACCTCCGAGAGTTCCTCGCGCGTCAGAATCCTCCCGTTCCTCGCGACGCGCATGGTATCCCCGCTCAGCTCGTCTATGACGATTAGCTCGCCGTCAAGCCTGCCGAACTCGAGCTTAAAATCAACGAGCTGGAGGCCCTTCGAGGAAAAGAACTCCCGCAGGATTCCCGCGACCTTTCTGGTGGTTTTCTTCATCGCCTCAACCTCTTCTCTGTTCGAGATTCCGAGGGCAATTACTGCTTCCTCCGCTATGAGGGGGTCGTCGAGCGAGTCGTCCTTCAGGGTGAACTCTACTATCCCAAGCCTCTGGAACGGCTTCACCCAGCCTTTGTAGCGCCGAAGGAAGCTCCCATAGGCCAGCTCGCGGTAGATGACCTCCAGCGGAATCCTCTCGGCCTTCAGGAAGCGGACTTTTCTATCGTCAATCCTCTCCACGAAGTGCGTCTTTACGCCGTTCCCCTCAAGCAACCTGAAGAAGAACTCTGTCTGCTTCAAAATGAGGCTTCCCTTCCCTGCTTTCTCACCGATTACCTCGTTGCCCCCGCTGTCTTCCCTGCCTTCCCTTCCGAGAACGGCGTCCTTGAAGTGGAAGATGAGGTAGGGGCCGTCCTCGTAAACGTCCTTCGTCTTGCCGGAGTAGACGAGCCTCAAGCTCTCACCCCTTCCTCAGCATGTCGTTGATGAGCTTTATCGCGCATAAATCACCGCACATCGAGCAGGCCTCGGTTTTTGTCGGCCTCTCCTTCCTTATCTCAATGAACTTCTCCCTGTCCTGGCTCAGTTCGAACTGTCCAGCCCAGTCAAGCCTTCCGCGCGCGAGGCTCATGAGGTAGTCCTTTTTAAAGTCGGCCTCGAAGCGAGTCAAATTGACCGCGTGGGCGGCTATCTTCGCCGCTATAACTCCCTCGCGGACGTGCTCAACAGTCGGCAGTCCGAGGTGCTCGGCTGGAGTAACGTAGCACAGGAAGTCCGCGCCGTTCAAAGCCGCTATCGCTCCCCCTATGGCAGACGTGATGTGGTCGTAGCCAGGGAATATGTCTGTAACGATTGGGCCGAGGACGTAGAAGGGTGCGTTGTCAGTTGCAATCTTCGCGAGCTTTATCTGGGCCGGAATCTGGTCAATTGGCACGTGGCCCGGCCCTTCGACCATCGTCTGGACCCCGGCTTCCCTCGCGCGCCTTACGAGCCTTCCGAGGGTGTAAAGCTCGGCAATCTGAAGCTCGTCGCCGGCATCTGGAAGGCCGCCGGGTCTAAGTCCATCGCCGAGGCTCAGAACAACGTCGTACTCCCTGGCGAGTTCAAGCAGGTAGTCGTAGTCCCTGTAGAACGGGTTCTCCTCGCCCCAGTGGAGTATCCACGCCGCGAGGAAGGTTCCTCCGCGCGAGACCATGCCAACGACTCTTTTCACCCGTTTCATCTTCTCGACGACTTCTTTAGTAACTCCGACGTGAATCGTCGTGTAGTCAACGCCGTCCCTGAAGTGCTTCTCAACGGCCTTCCACATGTCGTCCTCGGTCATCTCGATGATGGCCTTTCCTTTGGCTAACATCTCCTCGGCGACTTGGTAGATTGGAACTGTGCCGATGGGCACGTCAACCGCCTTCATTATAGCCTTCCTTATCGAATCGAGGTCACCCCCTGTGGAGAGGTCCATTATCGTGTCGGCGCCGTATTTCACGGCGACCTTAGCCTTCTCTATCTCCGCCTTAACGTCCACTATGTCGCGCGACGTTCCAATGTTGGCGTTGACCTTAACGCGGACGACGTTGCCCACCGCGACCGGCTTAACCCAGTCGTGGCGGACGTTCCTGAATATCACAGTGTGCCCCTTTGCCACGCTCCTCCTGAGCTTTTCGGCGCTTATCCCCTCCCGCTCGGCGATAAACTTCATTTCCTCCGTGATTACTCTGCGCCTTGCCTCCTCAAGCTGGGTCATTCCAATCACCCGGTTTTAAAACCTGTTTATAACAAAGTTTTTAAATTTCAAAATTTAGTTTTAGACGAACCTTAATAAGGTTTTGGGTGGTGATCATGAGGGAGATAGAGATAAGCAGGGCGATAATAGAGGCCTACACCGCCGAGCTTCTCGAAAGCCTGAGCCTCGACGTTGCTATTGTAGGAGCTGGCCCCTCGGGGATGGTAGCAGGCTACTACCTTGCCAAGAACGGTGCGAAGGTGGCAATCTTCGAGAAGAAGCTCTCAATCGGGGGCGGAATCTGGGGCGGTGCGATGGGCTTCAACAAAATCGTCGTTCAGGAGGAGGCGAGAGAAATCCTCGACGAGTTCGGGATAGACTACAGACCATCCGGAAACGGCCTCTACGTTGCCGACGCCATCGAGACGGCTACGACGATAGCGAGCAGGGCCGTAAAGGCCGGCGTGAGGTTCTTCAACATGGTTGAGGTTGAGGACTTGGTTCTCAAGGAGAACCGCGTCGCGGGAATCGTAATAAACTGGACGCCGGTGATGATGACGGGCCTCCACGTGGACCCGCTCACGGTCGAGGCGCGCTTTGTGATTGACGCCACCGGTCACGGAGCGCAGGTTACGGGACACCTCGTCAGGCGCGGTTTCCTCCAGGTTCCGGGGGAGGGGCCGATGTGGGCCGAGAGGGGGGAAGAGCTAACAGTGAAGAACACGAAGGAAATCTTCCCGGGCCTCTACGTTACGGGAATGGCCGCCAATGCCATCGCTGGAGCGCCGAGGATGGGGCCGATATTCGGCGGAATGTTCCTGAGCGGAAGGAAAGCGGCCCTCGAAATCCTTGAGAAGCTGAGGTGATGGGATGGCCGTCCTGATTGTAGCGGGCCTCGACACTGGTGGAGGAGCCGGTTTAAAGGCCGACATCGAGACGGTCTCCGCTCTGGGCGAGCACCCGCTCCCGGTTCTGACGGCGGTGACCTACCAGAACCCCTCCGAAATGAGGGGCTACCACACCCTTCCACCCGAGGTTGTAAGGGAGCAGATACGGGCTGTTAAGGACGGCTTCGAAGTTAAAGCGGTTAAAATCGGGATGCTCGGGAGCGGTGGGGTTGCCCGGGTCGTGAGGGGAGAGACTGAAGGCTTTATCCGGGTTTTCGACCCGGTGATTGCCTCAAGCACCGGAAAAAAGCTCATTGACGACGTCAAAGTGCTCAAGACCCTCGTCCCGGGCTCGATAGTCACGCCCAACGTCCCGGAGGCCGAAGCGCTCACTGGAGTTAAAATCAGCTCGGTTGAGGATATGGGAAAAGCCGCGAAGGCCCTCGTGGAAAAACTTGGCGCCGAGGGCGCGGTCGTAACGGGGGGACACATTGACCTCACCGACGTCCTCTACTGGCGCGGGAAGCTCTACGAGTTCCCGGGAGAAAAGGCAGAGGGCTTCACCCACGGAACCGGCTGTGCTTTCTCCTCGGCTCTGGCGACGTTCCTCGCCAAAGGACTTGAGCTTCCGAAAGCCGTCGAGATGGCGAAGCGCTTCGTTGAAGGGGCAATAAGGTTCTCAAAGGTCAAGGCAAAGGCGGTTAATCCACTCTGGGAGCTGGAGAGAAACTCTTACCGCTGGAAAGCTGAGAAAGAGCTTGAAAAAGCGGTTGAAGGGCTGGTGGCCTTTGGAGAGAGGCTCAACCCGCACGTCCCGGAGGTGGGAACCAACTTCGCCCTCGCGACGCCCTTTGGAGAAGTCTTCGCCGTCAAGGGCAGAATCGTCCGCTACGGGAAGACCGTAAAGCCCGTCGGCCCCGTTGAACTCAACGCCAGCGACCACCTGAGGAGGGCCCTCCTCAGGATGCGCGGGTTCTATCCGGAGCTTAAAGCGGTTCTGAACCTCCGCTACTCGAAGGAACTGATAGAGAAGGCGGAGGAACTCGGCCTCGTCGTTTCGTTCTACGACCGCAGGGAAGAACCCGAGGAAGTTAAGAGGGCAGAGAGGGGGACGATGGAGTGGGGCATCGAGACGGCAGTAAAGAGGGCCGGAGAAAGGCCCGACGTAATTTACCATCTCGGCGACTGGGGAAAGGAGCCGATGGTTCTGGTCTTCGGGAGGGACGCGGGGGAGGTCGTGGAGAGAGTGCGGAAGCTCTTGGGCTAACGTTTTAACTCCCTCTTCCCTATTTATCCCGGTGATTCCATGCTCATTAGGGGGAAGGTTATCGATAGCGAAATCCCGCGCTTCAAGCACCGCTGGTTCGGAATCCTCGAAGTTGAAGCCGGTGGAGAAAAATACCGGCTCTACATGACGGGCAACGTCGCCCAGTGGTTTCTGAACGGTGATGAGGTTGAGGTCGAAGTCCTCCATAAGCCAAAGGAGAAGGATGGCGTCAAGGTTCTCGACTTCGATGACTACAAGCTCTGGAAGTTCTACGAGGGCGATAGAATTCCGGTGTGGCCCCTCTTCGAGAAAACCGTCGAGGCCAAGCGCTACTCGCCTTTGACCGGGGAGCTCCTCTACACCTACAAAATCAGGGCGAGGGAGGCGAAATACGAGTCCGACTTCGAGGCGATAGCCGAGCTGGAGCAGTACCACTACGCGAGCCAGAAGGAGAAGGTGGCCTTATGGCGCTGTGAGAACGGCCACATCTTCGAGGCGAACACGAAGCAGAAGTGCCCAATCTGCGGGGCCGAGAGCCACATACTCGAGATAAAGGGTTCAACTCCAGCGTCGCGCTTTCTCATCTTTGAGCTCGTCGAGAGGGAAGAATACGAGCCCAGGATTCTCAGCTACGTCCGCGTTGACCCGCCGATACCGCTCATGCACCGCCGCTTGCCGAACGGCGAAATTGAGAAGAACATCCGCGAGAAGGTCTTTCCCGAGGAGTGGTTCCACCCGGCATTCTGGCCGGAGCGCATAATGAAGGAGCTCTACGAGGAGCTGAAGAGGAAGTACGGGAAGAGGAGAATAGCCCGCTCCTACCTCTGGGAGCAGGCCAAGTGGAGGGCCCTGGCCGAGACCAACACCGCTGGAGCAAGGATTGCGCGCGTCGTCGTTCACCCCGACTACCGCTCCGACGGGCTGGGTCAGTTGAGCGTCAAGTCGGCCCTCGACTGGATAGCCGAGCGCAGGATTCCGGAGATGAGGAAGAGGAAGCAGGTCGTCGAGACCATAGCGCAGATGGCCCGCTACAACCCGTTCTTCGAGAAGGTCGACTTCAAGTTCCTCTGGGAGACCGCGAGCGGAAGGCCGGTTCTCTTCTACCCGCTGACCGAGGAGGCTAAAGAGTACATCGAGCGCTTTTTGAAGGAGGACCCCTACGCTCCAAAGGACGGAAGGCTCTGGAAGCCGAGCTACGGAAAGGTTGAGCCCTTGGCCGGGCCGATAGTCTTCAAGAACGTCAGCAAGGTCTTCGAGAGCGAGCTCGACATAAAGGGCCTGCCCGAGGAGATTCAGGAACTGCTGAAGGCCTTTGGAGTGAGACACCGCGTTATCCAGAGGCCCGTTCTGAGGAACCTGAACTTCGAAATCCAGCCGGGCGAGCTTATAGCCGTTGTCGGCGCGAGCGGGGCGGGGAAAACGACACTGCTGAGGCTCATCCTTGGAGCGGCCAACGGCTGGTGGGAGGAGCACTTCAGGCCGACGGAGGGTGAGATTGAGGTTCCAGACAACGCCAAGGTCTCGGTCATGATTCCTGGCGAGTTCGAGCCGACCTTTGGAACCGAGAGCATCTTAGAGCACGTTTACAGGAAGATAGGCGACCTCAACGCCGCCGTGGAGATACTCAACAGGGCGGGTTTGAGCGATGCCGTCCTCTACAGGGCGAAGTACGGCGAGCTGAGCACGGGCCAGAAAGAGAGGGCGAGGATAGCCTCGCTCTTGGCAGAAAAGCCCAACCTGCTCCTGATAGATGAATTCTCGGCCCACCTCGACACGCTGACGGCAATGCGCGTCGCCAAGAAGGTCGCCGAGATAATCCGCGAGGCTGGCATAACCGCCCTGATAATCACCCACAGGCCCGAAGTGCTGAAGGCCCTTGACCCGGACAGGGTGCTCTTCGTGGGCTACGGGACGGCGAGGCTAAAGAACGCAAAGGATGTCGAAAAACGCTGAGCCGAGCCAGTGAAGGAGGAAGCTCGGGGCAAAGCTCTCCCCTTCCAAATCCATTTTTGCGAAGATTATTCCTGCCGCCAACGCGTAGGGCACCTCTATTCCGGGCTTCCCTAAGTGGACGAGGGTGTAGGGGATGTCCTGGAGGACTATCGCCAGCCACTCGTTCTTTCTGGCGAGAGGGAAGAGAAGGAAGCCCCTATAAAAGGCCTCGTGGGCAAGCATTATCAGCCCCATGCCGAGCTCCCCGAGGAGGAAGCTTCCCGGGCCCGAGTAGGGGAAGACCGGGTAGTAGTTTCGCATCGAGGGAATAGTGGCACCGTAGAGGCTGAGCGGAATCGAGAGGGCGAGGAACAGGAGGAACAGCTTAATGCCTTTGCGGTTGGGAAACCTGAGTCCCAGCTCCTCCGGCCTGAAGCCGAGGGCCGTTGAGATTGCCAGAGGAACGATTAGGTATGCAATTAGGACAACGGCAACGTGCTCCCAGAACGAGGCGGGGATTAACCAGGGGACGAAGCTCAGTGGAAAGAGGAGGGCGTAGAGAAGCGAAGCTTTGCCCATTCCTCACACCATGAAGCTTATCTGGACCGTGTTGGCGTAGCGCCTGACTTCGATTCCGCGGTTTGTGAAGGCTATTCCTATCTCCAGGGGCCTCTTGGGGTTCGCCCTTCTGATGACGCGGATTCCGACCTCGTCGCCGATTCTGTCCTTGTTGAGCCTGTTGATGTGGTCGTAGAGCAGTCTGAGGAAGTTCCGGTAATCCTGCATCTCCTCCAAGAACTCCCTCTGCTCCGGGTTTAGCCTGGGGTAGAGGTAGCGGTGGAAGAACCAGTCGAAGGAGCTGTAGGTCTCGGAGGCGTGGGCGAAGAGGAGCTTGTAAAAGTCTATGTTCTTGTTGCCGAAGGCCGAGTCCATGTACTCGATGGCTTTCCCGAGGTAGCTCGCGGCCTCGCTGAGCTTCATCCTTATGAGCCTCACGTCGAGGTCGTTTCCCCTAAGCAGAAGCTGGATGTAGCGCCCGCCCCCATAGTCCATGTAAATCGTGTTGTAGAATAGCACCAGACTGGAGGGGCGAACCGTCATGTACTGAGTGAGCCTTCTTATGACGTCCGAGAGCCGGTTCAATCCCCGTGGGTCCCCGATGAGGAGCGCCTCCATCCCGTAGAGGTTTTCGTGGATAACGACATCGTTGTCGAGCCAGAACTCAACCTCCCTTCTCCAGCCCGGCATGTTGTAGCGGTTCAGGATTCTCAAGTCGAGTATCGAAACGGGGACCTCCTTCTGAACCCTGCCGAAGCGCTTCTTGAAGATGACGACGGGGTGATAGCCGCTCGCAGGGTTGAGGTACGAGACTGGAATCTCCATAACGCGCCTGAGGGCCAAGAGAGCGTCCCTAATCTTCGGAACATCGTCCTTTGTGAACCTGCTTCCCAAGTCCTGAAGGAGAACCTCAAAGCGACTCGCCATGCGCACCCCCAGAAAAGAAATGAGGTTGGGGGTTAAAAACCTCACTCCGACTTCTCTTCCTTCTCCTCTGCGGCCTTGGTCTTCTTCTTGCTGGTGGTCTTCTTGGTGGTCGTTCTCCTGGTCTTCCTGCCCTTGGTGCTCTTCCTGGTTCTCTTCTTGGGCTTCTCCTCCTTCCCCTCGGCCTTCTCCGCTTCCTCCTTCGGCTCCTCTGTCTCCTTGGTTTTCTCCTCGGCAGGCTTCTCCTCCTGGACGGTTTCGGTGGTCTCCTCGGTGGCTTCGGCAGTCTCAGTGGGCTCGGCTTCTTCAACCTTTTCCTCAACGACCTCTTCCTCTGCTTCAGCCTCCTCGGGTGGCTTGAGGAGCTCCTCGATGTTGGGCTTGAAGGTTATCTCCTCGTAGCCAAGGAACTTGAGGTCGCTCTCGAGGAGCATCTCGCCGATGGCCAGCGTTCCCCTGTCGACCTCGTCGAGGACCGGGGTGAAGTCAACGACGACGTCCTTCTCGCCGACCTCGATGACGACCTTGTTGGCGTCAACCCTCGGGAGGCGGAGTTCAATCATGGCCTTGACCTTCTCTATCGGGTCCTCGACCTTCTCGACTATCTCAACCTCATAGATAAGGTGCTTGCCGGCGTAGGGGTGGTTGAAATCGACCCTGACACGGCCCCCGCTGACGGTGAGAACCCTTCCCTTGAGCTTCCTTCCGCCCTCGGTCTCAATCTCGACCGGCATTCCGGGGAACGGGATTATACCCTGCCTCCTGAACTGGCCGAGGGTGAAGGTCTTGATGAGCTTTCTGTCGCGCTTTCCAAAGCCCTTCTCGGGCGGAATCTCTATCTCATACTTCTTACCGACCTCAAGGCCCTCAAGGGCTTCGTCGAGACCCTGAAGGACGTGGCCTGCCCCAACCGCTATCGGAACGGGGCCGTAAACGCCGTTTTCCTTGTAAATACCAGCCTGCTTGGCTATCTCCTCATCGGTAGTGTCGAAAATCTCGCCGGTTTCCTTAATCCTTCCGGTGTAGCGGAGCCTTATGACGTCTCCCTTCTCAACCTTGACCATCTTTACAACCCCCTTTTTCAGGCTCTAACCGGAGTTGTGGAGTTGGTTTTTAAGCTTTCCCGCAACGATAAGCTAATAAAAAGGCCCTCCCAAAAGGCCCCGGTGGTGGGAATGGCGATTAGGATATACAACACCCTCACGAGGCAGAAGGAGGAGTTCAAGCCCCTTCGCGAAGGCGAGGTTAGAATGTACGTCTGCGGTCCGACGGTTTACGATTACCCCCATCTCGGCCACGCGAGGACTTACATTGCCTTCGACGTCGTCAGGCGCTACCTTGAGCACAGGGGTTACACGGTTCTCATGGTGATGAACTTCACGGACATAGACGATAAAATCATCAAGCGCGCCAACGAGACCGGAGAAGACCCAAAGGAGCTCGCGGAGCGCTTTTTGAGGATTTTCCTCGAGGACATGAAAGCTTTAAAGGTCAAGCCGGCCGACGTCTACCCGCGCGTCACCGAGCACATGGACGAGATAATCAACTTCGTGAAGAAGCTGGAGGAGAAGGGCTATGCCTACGAGGGCTCTGACGGCGTTTACTTCGAGGTCAGGAAGTTCAAGGACTACGGAAAGCTGAGCAAGATAAAGCTCGAGGACCTCGTGAAGGGCGCTCGCGTCGAGCCCGGTGAAGGCAAGAGGAACCCCGAGGACTTTGCCCTCTGGAAGAAGGCAAAGCCCGGCGAGCCCAAGTGGGAGAGCCCCTGGGGTGAGGGAAGGCCCGGCTGGCACATCGAGTGCTCCACGATGAGCAGTAAGTACCTCGGCGAGAGCTTCGACATCCACGGCGGAGGAAACGACCTCATCTTCCCGCACCACGAGAACGAGATAGCCCAGAGCGAGGCCTGCTTCGGCCACGAGTGGGTTCACTACTGGATGCACACCGGCTTCCTGATGGTGAACGGCGAGAAGATGAGCAAGAGCCTCGGTAACTTCGTAACCGTTAGAGAACTCCTCAAGCGCTACGACCCGGAGGTTATAAGGCTCTTCGTCCTCCAGAGGCACTACCGCTCGCCCCTCGACTACAGCGAAGAAGGTATAGAGCACGCCAAGAACAACCTTGAGAGGCTCTACAACACTCTCGAAAACATCCGCGTGGCGATGGAGAGGGCTGAAATATCCTTCCGCTGGGACGAGCCCGAGTTCAGGGCCTACGAGGCCATAAGGGACGCCAGGAAGAAGTTCTACGAGGCCATGGACGACGACTTCAACACGGCCGAGGCCTTGAAGGCGGTCTTCGAGGTCAGCAACGCGGTCAACCGCTACCTCACCGAGGTGGAAAAGCCGAAGGAGAGCATCCTCAGGAAGGCGTGGGAGTTCTTCAAGGACGTCGGCGAGGTCTTCGGCCTGTTCGAGGACTACTTCAAGGAGCAGAAGGCCGGAAACGAGGAGGAACTCATAAACCTGCTCGTTGAGGTAAGGAGCCAGCTCAGGAAGGAGAGGAAGTTCGATTTGGCCGACAAAATCAGGGACGAGCTGAGGAAGCTCGGAATCCAGCTGGAGGACACACCGCAGGGAACGGTCTGGAAGAGGATTAAGGTTTGAGCGTTCTTTTTTAAAAATTTAAAGGGACGTCACCAGGGATACCTGATGACGTTACCCGGTCTAACCTTCTCATCTATGAACTGCTGGAGGGGAACCCCCGTCCAGCCGCTCACTCCCTCTCCCGTGAACTTCGCTATCTTCATGCCCGGCGCAAGGCTCTCAAGGTGCTCAAGGAGCTTTAAGAGCCCGTCGAATGTGAAGGTCGTCCTTATCATGCCGTCGTTGTACGGTGGCCAGTCCACGAGCATCGCCCAGCCGTTCTCTGTGATAATCTTCTCAAGAAGAATATTCGGGTCAGCCTCAAACTCGTTGAACTTGTTGTCCCACTTTAAGTTGTTAATCGTGCCGTACTCTTTTCCCATAAACACCGGGACGTTTGCGTGGCCACCTATCATGTTTGTATACTGCATACCTGCGATGTAGTATTCAAGGCCCGGCACGTCAGCCAAGCGGAGTATTCCAGCCGCCATGGTGGACATCATTATGCAGTTTCCACCGTGGCTCAAGAAGCCGTCGTCTATCGTCATGAAGAACAGCTCGGAGTGGAACCACAGGTCGAGTCCAGCTATGTGCAGGTTCACTCCCTTAATGACGTACCACTGCCTGTCCCCGAAGACGATGCTCATCATGGTGTCAAGGCTTTGATTTTCCAGTTTCCTCATGAGCCCGGCAACCATTGCAGTTCCAGGGGAGAGTTCGTTGCTTATCATTGCAACGTATGCGTTCTTGCAGTACATCACGTTTGGACCATGGGAGCTTTTATAATTCTCCCAGCGCTCGTATTCTTTTGGATAGAGCCTTTCCATGATTTCCGGATAATAGGGCCAGACAGTTGCGTGGAGCCTCGCGGCAAAGTACAGGGCCCACAGCTCATCAGTTTCGTTGTTGAACTCCGTGTTTTCCTTCAGGACCTTTATAAGGCTCCGCTCCTCCTCCGTTAGGTTGGGGAGGTCGTCTTTGGTTGCGTACATCCTCACAACCTCGGCGAGCCCAGGGTCCTTCGAGGTGTCGTTCCTTCCCATGAGAGGGTACCAGACGTAGCGGTCGTTGAACACCAGCACGACGTTCTTGGGCTTATCGTTCACAACCTTTCCGTCGTAGCGAACGAGCTTGACGGTTCCACCCGATTCGTAGGCGACGAAGGCGCTTCCATTCCCGGTCACGACGAGGTACGGGTTCACTCCCTCGGACTTGTACTTGAAGTAGAGGAACTCTGCCATCGAAAGCGGCGGCGCCCTCCAGCCGGCGGCCTTCAGCGCCGAGCCGAGGAAGTAGAGGCGGAGGTCGATGAAGGGGAGGAACGCGGAGGTGTTGTAATAAATCTCGCGGTATCCGATTGGCTTGAACTGGTTTATACTGAACCGTCCCCATGAGAACTTGTCAGCGTAGCCTTCGTTTATTTTCTCCTGTATCTCCTTGTAGAGCCTCTCTTCTTCATAAAAGTTGTCCGTCCTCACCATGTAGTAGTCCCACATGCCCGGATGTGTAGTGAGGAGTTCGTTGAAGAGCTCGTCCGCCTGGAGGTATATCTCCGGGTGGTCCACTGCGAGGGTTCTCGATTCGTATATCGCGTACTTGTACTGGGGCAGTTCCCCGGCTTTCTCGGCTATATCCATCCACGCGTTGAAGTGCATGGTGCGAACGAGTTCCTTCCACGACTTTGTTAAGCGAAGTTTTTCAAAGGATTGCTTTGTGAAGTAGTCCATTGACAGAACAACGTTGTCCTTCCAGACCTTTGTTTCCTTCGATTTCTTTACGTTTATATCAAAGTATCCGCTTTGCGACGGACCGTACCTGAGCGTTATAGCCTTCTCAAAGAAAACCTGCAGTTTAAACCTTCCCTGTGAGTTTACGATACCACTCCCCGCCTTGCCCACCCTGCAGTAAGCCACCTGAACACGATAGCCGACGGCAGGGTTTACGAAATCCAAGGTCAGTACGCCGGAAATCGTTCTGGGCTTGAGGTTTTTCACCTGAAGGGCCCTAGCTTCAAAATGACTCCCATCGCTTGCGTTGAACTCGAAATCAACAAGACCTGCTTCCTTTGAGAAGTAGGCAACTCCCCTTCCCCGGAGGTAGTCCCACCTGATGGACGTGCTGTCGATGTTCACCCGTACGCACTCTTTGCAGTGAACGCCGTTGACGGTTACGTTGCCAAGCAGAGTTGCTGTGTACCATGCGGACTGCCAGCTCCAGGATGAGCCGTTTTCGGTCGAGAGGGGTAGATAAATCAGGAACCAGTAAGAGGCAGGAAGTGCTGAAGGACATCCAGCTCTGATGTAAATTGCATTCCTAATAACTCCGCTGAGTGCAGAATCCATGAAATAGCCTGTACCGTTTATACCCGTGAACGTCAGCAGGAACTCGCCCGAGGACGCGTATTGAGAAACGACCTCAACCGTGTAGTTTAGGCCCCTTTTCTCGTCCGTCATGCGGTAGAGGATGTAATGCCCGGGGTTCGTCGGGAAGTATTCCACAAAGTTTATCATGCCTTCATTCAACTGCTGTGATTCACTTGGAGTGCTTGTGGCGTTCGAAGTCTGAGACTGGTTCTCGGAGACATTGGAGGACGATGCGGGTGGAGTGGAGGTCGTTGTTGTCTCGTTTTCCGCTATCTGTGGGGTGGTCGTGGTTTGGGTCTGCGAATTCTCCAGATTCTTCGTTGCGGTTGTAGTGGAGGGAGAAGGGTTTGAGGTTGACGAAACCTGAGACGTACTCGACGAAAACGTGTGTGGAGTTGTGGACGTCGTTTCCGTGGCTACCTGACTCTGACTGAGGCACATGGAAACGAAGGTCATGGCAACCACAACTATCAGAATTGCGGCGAGGGTCTTTTTCCCCATTGTTACCACCCGTTGATAGTCCTTCACTGTAGGGTACGGATGAATAAAAATATTGCTGAGTATCCAATAGGTCACACTGACGTCATGTTTAGGTTAATAGAATCAACGAGGCCGAGAACGATTCCTGCCACTATCAGGACGGCGGTTGCGGTTTTCAGGGGTAACCTAAGAGCAACGGCCGGCAGGAGGACCCGAACGAGAAACCCGAGCGGGGACGTGAAGTCAACCCACCACAGGGGAGGCTTTTTTAGGCTGGAGAGTGCGTCTTCAACGCTACCCTCAAAAACGTCAGTGTTGATGACCCCGGCGAGGACCCCCATCCTCGTTTCGACTTCGCTTGGGTAGCTCCCAACGTAAACGAACCTTGGCAGTCCCCTGGAAGGAACTTTGCCTCCTCTAAGAACCTCCGCAAACCTTTCGTCGTCAGTGAACACGCTCGCCCTCCCGACTTTTACCTCAAAGGGGGCGCTTCTGATGAACGGCAGAATCCTAACCTCCCGGTAGACTCGGTACAAAACGACTCCAAGCCCCATGAAGAGCGCCATCACGAGCGCAAACGTTGGGGAAAGTGGTTCAAAGACCCAGAGAAGGAGGAGCATGAATCCAACGTTGAGGCCGATGAACTCTGGAACCGCCTCCATTTCAACCACCTATTGAACCGCCCGGGGAAGTGATTAAAAAACACTCACGTACGTATTTAAGTGTTTCTCCCCGTTGCTGGGAGTTTTCTATCGGCAATTACTGTTGACATCAAGGGGAAGAAAGAAAGGCTCATTCAATCTTCGCACCGCAGACCGGGCAGAACTTCGCCCCCTCGGGAACTATGTGGCCGTTGGGACAGCGCTTGATTTCATGCCCGCAGTAGGGGCAGAAGCGCGCTCCGGGGGGGATAGGTTTGCCACAGTAGGGGCATATCTCCTGTTGCGCTGGCTGGGCAGGGGCTGCTTGCTGTGGTTGCTGGGGAGCTGGTGGAGCGGCGTAGGGCTGGGCCGGGGCCTGCTGGACGGGCTGCTGGAAGAGCTGGGGAACGAGCACCATTCCCGTCCCGACACTCGCGCCGGGGCTCTTGCCGAGCTCTGCCGCGACCTGCTTCACCGTGTCCATCTGCATAACCGCTTGAGCGTTGCCCGTCTGCATTATCCAGAACAGCCTCTGGCGCCACTCATCGGTGGTGTTAACGCCTTCAATCTTGACATCGACCAGCTCGAGGCCGAGCCTCCTGAAGTCCTCCATGAGCTTTATCTTAACCTGAGTGCTGACCATGTCGAGGTTCTGGAAGAGGTCGACTATCGAGTAAGCGCTGAGATGCTTCATCATGCCCTCGTTGAAGTAGGCGCGAATGAACTTGGTAACGTCGCTGGCATCATACAAGCTCTGGCCACCAACGACTTCCGTGATGAAGAGAACCGGGTCCGCGACCTTGAACCAGTAGACGCCGTAGTACTTGACCGGTGCCAATTCTCTCGTCTGCGTTTCGCCACCGTAGCGCCCCTGGAACTGCTTCATGCTGACGAAGATTATCGTTGCTTTGAAGGGGCTGTTGCTCCCGCCGACGAGCTTGTAGAGGAGTGGCAAATTCTGCGTCGTCAGCGTGTGCCTTCCGGGCCCGAGAACGTCGTAGATTTTGCCGTCGCGCATGAAAACTGCCACTTCGTACTCGTGGACTATCAGCTGGGCGCCCCACTTTATGACCTCGTTTGGATACCTCCAGATTATCTCATCTTCCCCCGGGTTGACCCATTCAATTACCTCAACCATTTCACTCACCCGCCGCGAAGCTCATTCTCTGACCGAGGACCTCCTCAAAGTTCACGAGCTTGTCATCGAGGTTGAGAACCGCCATGCCAAGGGCCTGAGGGTTCGCCACCTGGGCGTTTAACGCTTTGGCCTCGTTGAGTATCTCCTCAGCGAGCTCAATCATCTTGGCGTCGTACTCGATGAGCCTTTCAAGTTCCTTCTCCTTAAACTTGACCCGGTCGAAGTAACCGCGGTAGCCGGCCTCGGCGTGCTTTACCCTGCTCTCAAGCATCATGAGCTTCTTCCTCAGGTTTTCAATGCCCATCAGCTGTTGGCAGTTCACCATGGCGCATCTCTGCAGGGCCCTCTCAAGTTCCCTCTTTGCCTGTCCCAGAAGGTCGGCCACCTTTCCCCTAATCAGCCTGTCGTCTTCCCTGAGGAGTTCTTTCTTCTTGTAGCCGTGGAATCCGGGCACGATAAGTTCAAGCTTCTCCACAATCGAGGTTTCCTTCCCCATCTTATCACCTCAAATCGGCTGGAAGTAGAGGTTTCCGGAGCGACCCTTTATTACACCGCTCACGATTCTCTTCTTCACGGCGCCTTTAGAGCCTATCCCCCACGCGCCGACCGCCCCGGGGATTAGGCCACCCAGCAGGCCGAAGGGCGTTCCGAAGATTGCCGACGCTATGAACCCGAGAACCGCCCCGGCCCCGATTACTCCCATAGCCATCGCACTGGCTTTCTTTCTGGCACCGCTTTCAAGGGGGTATTCTGCCGAGATAACCCTTCCATCGGTTCCGTCAACGTAGCCCCAGTATTCCTTTCCAGCATACTCATAGCGGAGCTCCCAGAGCGGGTAGTGAACGAGACCGAGGTATCTTACTTCAAGTTCGAGCTCGTCCTCGCTGACGCTCTTGTCTTCCTGCCTCGCCTCTCCAATTAGGGCGTTTATCAGCGCAACCCTCGCGAGCTCTTCGGCCTTCTCCTTCGGAACCTCCGGCTCGTAGTAGTGGCCCTTCTTGACAACGTCCTCACTGAAGAAGACCTTGCCCCTAATCGGGAACGGGTAGCCCTCAAGGAGGGTCTTGAAGGGCGAGCCCGCTGGAATTCCCATGAACTGAACCTCCTCAACGGTCGGCCAGAGCCTGCTCCTTCCGTGCAGGTAGAAGAAGTAAACAGGAACCCAGTGAAGTTCTTTCTTGGTTATCTTCGCCCCGGTTATATCAGCCGGAGCGCCGTATTGCCTTGAGAGGAACTTCAGCAGAACACCGCCGGCGTCCTTCTTCATCGGCGGGAAGAAGAAGTGCTCACCGGTTTCCTTCGTGTGAACGTGGAAGGTCGTCCCGCAGTAGGGGCAGGTGGCGACCTCAACCGTGTCGGGAACCTTAAAGGTCGCGGAGCACGTGGGACAGGTAACCTCCATTTCAACCACCCCTCTCAACGCGCTGGCCTTCGAGGACCTTGAAGCCGAAGTACCCGCTCAGAACCGAGCCGAGCCCTATCGCTATCCCCGTCAGCGCGTAGGCACTCGCCGCGGCACCGTAGGCCCCACCGATAGCCCCTATCAGGATTCCAAGGGCAACGCCACCCATGTACTCCGCCCGCCTGAGGGTTGACATGGGCTCCGTCGAGGCGACCCTCTTCCCGTCCCAGCCCGCGAAAACCGAGTGGTATATCGAGTTCTCGAACTTGTAATAAACCGTCCACATCGGCAGAAGAACGAGGCGCACCTTGCTCGGTTCCTCGGCCTTCACGTCAAAGCGGTCTATCCTGTCGGCCTTGGCGGAGTAGCGGTTTCTAATGACGTCTATTGCATCCTCACGCATCATGAGCTTTGCCTGCTCCTCATCCATCTCCGTGTTGAGTATCTCCAGCTTGAGCTTCTCCCACTGCCCCTCGTCGAGGTCGAGCAGGCGCTTTTCTTCCGGCTTCGTCTTGGAGTAGTGCTTTATGATGTCGTCAACGCCGAAGCTTGCCACCTGCCTCCTGGCGGGACCTATCAGGTGGAGGGTCTCGCTCACGACGTCGTGGTAGTGCCTCTCAACGGTGTGGCACCGCGTTTCCGTGTTTCCCTCGCTGTCGGTGTAGGTTTCACACTCCTCCTCGCGGACTGTGTAATCCACATCACCGCTCACATAAACGTCCCCGACCCAGTACGGTGCGTAGTGGCCCTCAACGCCGACAACCTGAATCGAGTCCTTAATCTGCTTGAGGTCGAAGTCCTTCTCGACCATTCTCCAGAACGCTTCCGCGATTTGGTTCTTGTTGAGCGAAGGAACCAGGAACATGTCCTCCGTCCTGAGGTTCCCGGTCAGGTGGTTAGGGAAACCACAGTACGGACAGACGGCAACAATCGTTTCCGGGGTCACCTCAAGGGGTGCCCCGCATCGTTCACACTTGAAGGCCTCCATGGGCATCACTCATCTTAGTTATGTTGAAACTCCTTTTAAGGATGTCTTGAGGGGCTTCGAACCTCACTCAAACATCTGGTTTGAACTTCAAAATTCGAACTTTTTTCCAAGTTTGGGCAAATCTAGAAACCAGAAGGTTTAAGAAGCGAACTTCTTGATATTGTTCATGAATCTACAGGTGCGTTTAGGTGATGGACAATGATGGTAACGGGAACCAAATCATCTGGAAGGGGCACATTCTTATGGAGAATCAATCCCTTTGAGGTTATAGCTTCAACCTGGAAGGACGTCGTCGAGGGCTCCAAGGTCGCGGTTCCCCACGCCGTTGGCACCATGAAGACGAGCCACGGTTCAGTGGTGGAACTCGAACTCAGCGTGGTTCTCTACCCCTCGGAGAAGAGGCTCGTCGTGAAGAACGGTGACGAGGTGTACTTCCTGTTTCCGGTGAGCCCAGCCGAGGGCCCCGAAGGACTCTACGTCAAGCTGATAGAGGCGCTGGGGATGGTAGCATGAAGCGCAAGGAAGCCAGCGTTGAGATAAAGTCCGGCATGGACTCCGTTGAGGCCATACTCCACGACCCGGTGCAGTTCATAACAAACTGGCCCTACGTGGTCAAGGTAAGGGGCAGAAACCCGGTCGTGGCCGAGATAATGCTACCCCGCTTCGTCTTCAAGTTCAGGGACACCTACGAGTTCGAGTTCCACGAGGACTACAACAGCCACATCTACGAGGGAAGGGGAAAGAGGGGCAACCTGACGGTCGTGATAACCCTCAAGGAATGGCGGAAGTACGTTTCTGCCAATGTGGAGCTCTCCTACTCCGGTAGGGGTGAGTTCTTCCTCGGGAAAACCCTGGAGATACTCGTCGAGGGGATAGCCAGGAACCTCAAGGAGCTGGCGGAGGCGTCCAAGCCAATCGAAGTTGGCAAGAAGACCGAAAAGGCCATACTCGAAGTGGACTTCTCCGACCCCATGAGCGTCGCCAACTTCCTGGCAAAGGCCAAGATGGTTCACAGTGGTCTACACGTCATCCCGGAGGGAGGCTTCTTCAACGTTCTCAACGAGATTCTTGAAAAAGCGGGCAGTGAGGTTCTCTACCTCTCGGGAATAACGTCCGATGGAACCAGCGGTTTCAAGGTGCTCGTCAGGGGCAGTCAGGTTCTGGCTGTGGAACTCAGGAACGGAAGTGACGTTAAGACCATCAAGGTCGAGGGAGAGGACGGTGTTAGGGAAGCCGTTGAGCTCCTTTCAAAGGTTTCCGGGGCCTACATGGTGAACGCATGGGTTCCGGCTGGAGGTGTTTGAGATGATTAGGAACATGAACAGCTACCCGCTCTACGACGACGGTAGCCATAAGGTTTACTGGCTTGGAATTGAGGAAAGCGAGGACGAGAAGGGGATACTGACCAACCAGTACCTCGTCATTGACGGAAACGAGGGCGCGCTTATAGAGCCCGGCGGGTTCTTCGTGTTCTCCCGCGTTCTCAAGAACGTCTCCTCCCTGATTCCCCCAACGCAGATTAAGTACCTCATGTACTCGCACCAGGACCCCGACGTAGTTGCGGGCTTGAACCTCTGGTTCGAGTACGCACCGCTGGCGAAGGTTGTCATCTCGGAGCTGTGGGTGCGCTTCATTCCGCACCTGGCCGTAATGAGCGCGGGCAGAACTGTCGGAATCCCGGATAAGGGAGCAGAGTTCAAACTTGGAAACTCGACCATAAGGGCAGTTCCGGCCCACTACCTCCACAGTCCCGGTAACTTCGCCTTCTACGACGAGAAGAGCGGAATCCTGTTCAGCTCGGACATTGGAGCCGCCGCATTCTCGAAGGACGAGTGGTACCTCTTCGTTGAGGACTTCGACGAGCACACTAAGCACATGGAGGGATTCCACAGGAGGTATATGAGCTCAACGAAGGCCCTTAAGGCATGGGTCCGCTCGGTAAGGAAGCTGAAGCCCAAGATGATAGCGCCACAGCACGGGGCAATATTCAGGGACGATGACGTTGGCAGGTTCCTTGACTGGCTCGATTCGCTTGAGGTTGGAATCGACGCCTTCGAAGAGGAGTTCTACGGGGACTGAGTCCCCAGCTTTTTTACGAGCTCAAGCAACTCCCACAGGTTTTCGACGTAGTAGTCGGCCCCCTCAACCCGGCCGAAGCGGGTGACGTTGACGACCCTGGCGCCTGCACGATGACCGGCCAGAACGTCGTGAACGCTGTCCCCGACGACGAGGACCTCTTCAGGCTTCAGTCCGAGCGCTCCAAGGGCCTTGTTTATGAGGTACGGGCTGGGCTTGACGCCGTCGATGTTGGAGTAGTCCTTACCGATAACGACGTCGAAGAACTCCCTGAGGTTGAAGAGGTCGAGAACGAACTCGGTGTTCTCCTGCGAGGCGTTGCTGACCGCGGCCATCTTGAGGCCGAGCTTTCTCAGCTCCCCGAGCGCATCAACGTCCGGAAACGCCTTTATCTTCCCCTCCCTGGCCATTGCCTTTCGGTACTTGTTGTTCGCTCTGTCTATGACCTTCCACATCTCGACCGGCTCTATTCCGAGCCTCCTCACGTAGCTCCTTGGGAGTTCGCCGCTAACGGTCTTCCTGTAGATTTCGTAATCGATTTCTATCCCCGCCTTCTCGAGCGCCGGTTTAACCCACTCCTCGAACCACTTCCTGTGGTCGTAGCCCTCGTAGTAGACAAGGGTCTCGTCAACGTCGAAGATTAAACCGCGGAGCATCTCAACCCCCATGGGGAGTTAGAAGAGGGGTTTTAAATGTCTAATCCTCGAGCCTCTTAAGGAGGGCGAACTCCCTCGGGTCCCAGGCGAGTTCGTCGGTGACGAGGTAAACCCTGCCTCCCAGGAGAATCGCGTAGTCGCGGACGTCGTTGAGGAACTTCACAACTGCAGTAAAACCGTTGTGGAGCGCGAGGTACTCCGGACACGCTATGACGACCGCTTTATCCGGGTCGCTCTTGAGACTTGCCACGATGCCCTCGAGAATCCTGTGGAGTTCCCTCGGGCCAAAGAAGCCCCTCGCGGCGCTCACCGTCACGAGCTCCCACCCCGGAGGGACCCTCGCACCGGCCCTGCCGATGACGACCGCCTTCTCCTCTGGAACCTCTTTGAGGGAGTGGACTATTCTGAAATGCCCCATCCCAGGCTTGTCCACAAGGGCCCCCGCGAGGAGGGGAGTGAACGCCTTCAGCATCTTCCCACCGTCCAGTTTTGGGAGTTGGAGTTTATATCCCTTTTTTGTAAGTGGCTATGTAGGTGCATCCTCGGTCAAGGCCGATTTCATCACCCTTCAGCTGGTTAATCCATCGTCATCGGAGCTAATGAATAAAAGACACAAAATTTAAAAACTTGTTGGAACTCAGAAGAGTTCCTCGAGCTTGACGTCAATCTTGTCCGGGTTGAATGGAAGCACGTGCCTCGTGGTTTTCGGTGAGAATACTTCCCCGCGCTTGACAAGCTCCATAACGTCCTCCTTGGTCGGGGCCTTCCTGATGAAGACGTAGTCAATCTCACCCTTGGCCATGTCCTCCCTCGCATCCTCTTTGAGGCCGTAGTAGATGAGCTCTATCCTGCCCTCCTGGTTCATCTCGTCGAGGACCCTGCTGACTACCTTCTGCTCGTCGAGGCCTCCGGGGATTGCAAAGCTCTTCTCCCCGACTATGGCGAAGGCAACCTCGCCGCGCTCGGCCTTCTCCTCTGCCTCGGGGTCCTCAACGACCTCAAGGCCCTCCTTCCTGAGTCTCTCGATGACCTCGTTGAGGTCGCCCTTGAAGGCAGGATACCAGGTGTAGACCTTGACGTCGTCGCTGAAGTAGTCGAGTATGACTGAGGGAGCCCTCTTCGCGCCGAGCTTCTGAAGGCCGGCCCAGCGGTGGTGGCCGTCGACGATGAGATACTCATCCGTCCCCGGAATCTTCGCGAGGAGCATCGGCTTCCAGAATATGCCTGAGCCGGTGACGCTCTCGATGAAGTCCTCGAGCTCCTTCTGAACGAGCTGCTCGTGGGGCTTCATTTTGTCAAGTTCAATAAAAACGTAGTCAACCTTAACGGTCGGAATGTCGTACTTCGGAACCTTTTCAACTCCCATGGCAAACCCCCCGTGACTATGCAGATGGAAATCGAACCGCTCAATAAAAAGCCTTTCCGTTGAAAATTCCAACACTTTTATGGAGAATCATTGAGGTTTCTGAGTGTCTCTCGAAAATTCTCCCGCAAAAAAAGTTAAAACCTCGAAGGGTTATCCAACTCAGATGAGGAACGTTGCCGAACTGCCCCTTCACGGCGGCCACGTTCCCGCGTGGCTCGCTCAGAGGATGCGGAAGCTGACGAGATTAGTTCTAATACTCGCCGTTGACGAGTACGGGACGAAAGGCCTCCTTGAGAGGCTCTCCGACCCGGTCTGGTTCCAGGCCTTCAACAACCTCATCGGCATGGACTGGGACTCCTCTGGCTCGACGACGGTAACGGTGGGCATGATAAAGGAGGTCCTCTCGCGGGAGGAGCTCGGCGTTAAGGTCGCCGGAGGAAAGGGAAAGGCAAGCAGGAGAACGCCGGAGGAGTTGAAAACCATAGCGGAGCGCTACGAACTCGACCCTGAACCGTACGTCAGAACATCCCGGCTCGTCGCGAAGGTTGACACCGTTGCCTTCCAGACAGGCTACCAGCTCTACCACCACGCCTTCTTTCTCGATGAAGAGGGCAACTGGGCGGTGGTACAGCAGGGAATGAACGAGAAAGCCAAACTCGCGAGGCGCTACCACTGGTTTGACGCCGAAACCTTCACCCTCAACCCCCATAAGGCGATAGCGGGAATCCGTGGGGAGCTCGCCCTCAACACTGTCTCGGGTGACTCCAAGGAGTTTCAGAAGACGCTCCTCGACCTCGTGAGCGAGGGGCCGGAGAAGGTGGCGCGCGAGGTTGAGACGATAAAGGCCATCGCGAAGGGTTACCGCCCGCTGGTGTACTACCGCCCAAGGGACGTCGATGAGAGAGCAATTCTGAAGCGCTACGAGAGCCTTGGGAAGCTGGAGCTCAACAGAAGGGCCCTTGAATTCGCGAGGGAGCTGGGCGTCGGGAACTACGAGGAACTCCTTCTCCTCAAGGGGCTCGGGCCGAGCACGCTGAGGGCACTTTCGCTCGTGGTCGAGCTGGTCTACGAGACGCCCCCGAGCTGGAAGGACAGGGTGACGCACCCACCGGACCCCTTCAAGTTCACCTACGCCGTTGGCGGAAAGGACCGCGTTCCGTTCCCGGTCGAGAAGGGGACCTACGACGACCTAATATCTTTCCTTGAGAAGCTCGTCGAGAGAAACCGCGAGGAGAGGGCACTCGTTAGAAACGTCGTGAAGATTACCAGAAACTGGAAGTTTCCGGAGGACGAGAAGCGGCCAACGTAACGCGACTGTGGTGGGTTTATAAGGACCCGACCGCATCCGTCCGTTGACAATCTTAGCAGGGGGAGCTGGGTCATGGCTTCGAAGTACGTTAAGGCCCTCTGGGTGTTTGTGGTCGTTTACATCGCGTTCTTCTCTGCTTACTCCGTATTCAGGCTCTACGCCTTTGAGCACTTCTACGCACCTGGATACGTTCTCTGCGATACGCACACGTTTTACAGTGACTTGATAAACACACTCCATGGGAACGGCTTCTTCTACAGTCCCTACGAAGGAACTTCCCACTTCGCGGTTCACAACTCGCCCATTCTCTTCCTCCTCCTTCCAATCGTCGCGCTGTTTCCTCACATCGAGACGATACTAGTGGTGCAGTCTATTTTCATAGGGCTCGGTGCGGTTGGCCTCTTCTATTTTGCTAGAGCGGTGCTAAAAAACGAAAAATCGGCGCTACTCCTTGCCTCGATGTACCTTATAAACCCCTTCATTCACGGGATAAACAAGGCAGATTTTCACGCCTGTGCTCTGGCGATTCCCTTTGCCTTTCTGACCGCGTACTTCTACGAAACCGGGAGAACCAAGCCCATGCTCGTGTCGGCGGCCCTCGTGCTCTCCGCAAGGGAGGACGCCGGCCTCTTCCTCATCGCCCTCATGTGGATGGGGGTTATGCGGAAGGATTCCCCAATGGGTTCACTGAAACCGCGTACCTGGTTGAGGAACCGGCTTGAACTGACGATGGTTCTCCTTGCCGTTCTTTGGATGACCGTCAGCTTAGTTCTGATATTCTGGTTCAACGGGTGGGTCCCTCCGAGATGGATGGCCCGCTATCACGGAACCCCCAACTTCCTGAGGGAGAGGGGATGGTCCTTTGTGGCGTTGGTTCTTCTCTCCATGGGGTTCCTGCCCCTCCTCCAGCCCCGTTTCCTCCTCCCATCCGCGCCCCTGTGGGCAGAGCTCCTCCTTGGGGCTTCCTGGGCCATGGTTAGCTACGACTTCTACTATACCTACATGCTCGTGCCGTTTCTCTTCATCGTCTCAGTCTACGCTGTCTCCGAGAACCCACGGATGCTGAGAAAGGGATTCTTAATAGCGCTCGTTTCATCCATTCTGTTCTCGCCCGTCTACGGGGTCACCAGGATTGGGCCCTACGACAGCGTTTACTTTTGGGCGAGATTTCTCGGCAGGATGCTGCATGGGACGGGCTAAAAACGCAAACATCCCATGCCCTCCGCGGGACAGCCATACTTTGCGAGGATTGCATACCTTGAGAATGGCGTGAATTCTTAGAGCCGCTATGTTGCTATCATACTAATACTTCTACGGTAGAAGATTTTATAAAGGCTGACCTCTACCGTATACTGGTGGGGCCGATGCTCAAGGTTCAGGTTCGCAAGCAAATCAAGAGGCAGAAGAAGAAGGGCAAAATCTACAACGTCGAGCAGAGGCTTATTTACATCCCCTCAAAAGCAGAGCTTCCAGAGGAAGTTTACATCCTCACTCCAGAGGAACTCAAAGAGCTCGCCGAGCTCATTCCAAAGGAGAAGAGGCCGAGCTGGCTGGTGATGGTATGAAGCGCTTTAAGAACCTGATTGTTATAATCGACAGAAGCACCGAGCACGAAAGCAGAAGAGGCTTTACAGTGCTCGCATTGGTTGGAGTTTGGGACTCTGAAGTGGGCCCTCTCAAACGGATAGTATTCAGAGACCTTAACCTCAAGCACGCCAAGAAATACGGAAGCGTGAAGAAAGCCAAGATGGACATGCTGAAAGCTGCCCTTAAGGGCGAGCGCTCTGACCTTACCGACCATATATATTTCATTCCGCGAGAGAGACCTCCCACAGCGCTTCTATGACGACTTCGAACAGCTTTATCCAGACTGCAAATTCATAATCGGAGATAAAGACGTTATCTCAATCCTCAAACGACGCTACCCTGACCTGAGGACCATCGAAGAGAAAGAGAGCAGGACTACAGCAAAACAGTACAAACACCTTCATGCTTCTCGTGGATAACATTGCCTACTTTGCGAGAATTGCATACCTGGAGAATGACCTTGAATTCTTAGAACTCCTGAGAAGAGGACCATGAAGGCGTCCCTTTTCATCTTCATCGGGCACGGTCGCTCATCGCCCGCACCCTCTCGGGACGCCAAAGCCCCTCTCACGGTGCATCCCCGGCTTCATAAGGGTCTGCCAGGACCACCACTCGAAGGGCCCGCCAACTCCGTCCCCAACGGGACTTCATGCTCATGCGGCTCATCGCCCAATCATTCTCACGGGCTCAATATCGTATACGCAACGTGCACTTTTAAAGGTTACTGAAATGATACGTCATTTCTCCCAAAGTTATAAAAAAGAAAACCTCACTGTCTCCGGCTCAAACTCAAAAAGGGTATCTACCGCGACTTATAACCGGTCTCGTTTCATAGAAGATGCCGTTTTGGCGAGGCTCTCGCTTGGAGAAGGTGCAGATAAGGCAGGCAAGAGAATTCTGGTGCCCGGGCCGGGATTTGAACCCGGGGCGCGGGCTCGAAAGGCCCGCATGTTTGACCGGGCTACACCACCCGGGCGCGTCCGTTCTTAGGGGGCCGAGCGGACTTAAAAACCTTTCGGCCGGTAGATTTTTAAACATCCCCCCGAGCCCCCCATCGATGGCCATGAAGACTCTCGCGGACGTTCTCAGGGAGGCACTGAGGGAGAAGGGGATAGAGAGCATAGGAACGCTCTCGAAGCGCTTCCGAAAGTCGAAGAACAAACTCCAGGACATAGCGATTGAGATGGTCCACGGTAAGGGCGCAATCTTCCGCGTCCCCGAGAAGACTGCAGTTGCGTGGGACCTGAGCGGAAACCGCGTTGAAGGTTCTTACTACGCCTACGCTCCCCTCTGCATGGCGGATAAGTTCGAGATGGTCCTCTCCCCGGAGGAGCTACGCTCAAAACTTCCGGAGTGGCCTTATTTCATAATCGACCTCCAGCTCTGGGACAAACACACCCAAAAGGAAAAGGGCAAGGTCTGCCTCCAGATTAACCAGAGCTACGGCCTTCTGCGCGACTACTTCACTGGGAGAGAGCTAGCGGTGACGTGGGCCAACGAGGAGTTCCGGAAGATGTTCCACGGTCCCCTCGATAGGATTACCGCTTACGAAGGTTCGACCTCCGAGTTTTTGAGGGGGGAGGGAATAGACGAGGTCGTTCTCCTCGACCCCTGGGCCGACGAGGTTTTAAGCGAGGAGGACTTCGGCGTTAAGGCCTTCGTAATAGGCGGAATCGTCGACACCGGTGGAGATAAAAAGCTGACTCCCAAAATCGGCGAGGAGCTTGAGGGAGCTGGAATAAGGGTCAGGCGGAGAAAGATAGTTCTCAGGGGCGACGTGATAGGGGTTCCCGACAGGATAAACAGAATTCTCGGCATACTCCTCGAGATGCTCGTTGAAGGCAAACCGATGGACGAGGCCGTCTACGAGTTCCAGGAGCCGCTCCACGCGCGCTGGAGGCTCAGGAAGGAGCTGCCAAGGAGGGCAATTCGGTACAGAATCGACGGGAAGGACTTCCGCGTCGTCGAGAAGGAGCTCTTCGACGAGTACTCGAAGTGGCTTAAAATCCGCCCGGAGGACTTCGTTAAGGTCCTCAGAGAGCTGGATTTGATTGCTCTCGACAGGAGAAGGATACACCGCCTTAACAAGCTCTCGGTTCCAAGGGTAATCCGCGGTAGGCTCTACCGGGTCATACTCCTCAAGAAGGCTGCGATGCTGTGCTACAACTGTTAAAAGGTGATTTAAACGTGATACCTGATTGGATGCTTAGAGTCTCCGTTTCTTGTCCCTCTTAATTTCCTCAATGAGCTCTTTTAGTGCCTTCTGGCGCTCGACTTTTGAGTAGAACTCATATTCATCCTTTAGAAACTCGTAGTGCTCTCTCTCATCCTCAGCGAGGCGCTCCATGAGCTTTTTGTGCTCTGGATTTTCCAGGAGCTCTGCGAGGAGCAGGTAGAGCATCTCGGAGAGCTTTTCGGCGTCCATCCCTATCTCAAGAACCCGCAGGTAATCTCCGACAGTTCTAAGTCGGTAGTCTTTTTCTGAGAAGACCCTTGCCCAGCTCTTCAGATGAACCTTCGGAACATCCTCGCCGGGAAACAGGCTCTCGAACAGCCGGGAAACCTCCGAGTCGTGGTCCTTCTCCATCTCCAAGAACTCCCTGAACTTGTCCCGTGGGTAGCCGTCCGGCAGGTTCTCGTAGAGGAAGCGGTACAGGTTCGTTGAGTCCACTTCCCCCTTGAGGATGTATGCCATTATCTCCTTCAATGATTTTTGAGACAGCTCCCTAACGGCCTTTCGGATTTCCTCCCTCACGCTGGCTTTTTCCATGAAGAGCTCTAAGGCTCT
The DNA here is from genome assembly GCF_900198835.1 of Thermococcus henrietii. NCBI lineage: Archaea > Methanobacteriati > Methanobacteriota > Thermococci > Thermococcales > Thermococcaceae > Thermococcus > Thermococcus henrietii. The sequence goes on from NZ_LT900021.1 coordinate 1,306,557, forward strand.
GCCCATGGCATCACCCTCCTCAGATTAGGCGGAATCGTATAAAACCCTTGTCATATATCGAAGGTTGAGCCAACAGGTTCTTAAGCTCGGACTCCAAACCAAGCCAGGGGATTGCCATGGGAGTCAGTGCCCTTATAATGTTCCGGAACTACAACATAGGAACCCAGCAGGTTATGGGAGGCTCGCCCTCGGATGTCATCCCGAGGATTTACTCGAAGTTCAGGAAGGCCCACTGCCCGGAGCAGGCTATACTCAACCTGATACGGGAGAACGGCAACGTTGTCTTCGGCGAGGGCGACAACAAGATGTTCACAGGCTACGACTTCGTCTACAAGGTATGGTACACAGGAAAGACGCTGTTCATAGAGGACGAGGACGTCCTAGAAGACGACATGATTCAAGAGGTCCTGGACGAGCTTAAAAAGGAGTTTGGTGACGTTAAAGTTGAAGTCATACAAGAGCATGACGCGACCTTGTTTGAAATCCACTTGAAGTGACTCTCACCTTTCTCCTTTTCTCCTTTAACCTACGCAAAAGAGAAAGGGTCAAAGGACCCTGAGCAGATATACGAGACCAACTATCAACGCCAGCAGGATGTACGCGACGTAAACGCTGTCCGAGCCCCTCATCAGCCCGTGCCTGAACCACTCCGAGAAGTTCAGATAAGCTCTCGAGAGCTTTTCGTAGGCGATGTTCACCCTTTCGCGCCAGTAGAGCCTTCCGTTCTCCTCCCTCGTACCGTAGAGCCAGCCCTCGGTTATGAGGAGTATTGCGGAGTGGGCTATCGGCGGGTACTCCGGGTTGCTCAGCCCGCCGCTCCAGGCCCTGACGCGCCTGACCCTCTTGAACACGGTCAGCCTTGCTATAACGTAGACGCTGACGCCGAAGACCGTCACGAGGCCGGCTAGGTAGGTCGGCGAGATTCCGCCAAAGTCCTTGGCCACAACAAGAAAGCCGTCCTTTATGCCGAGCGCCCCGCCTATGAAGGACGTCGCCTTTATTCCGGCGAGCGAGCCGACGACGCTATCAACGAGCTCGAAGACCGCCAGCGGGAGAACTCCCACCATCACCAGCACGGCACCCATGAAGGCGTAGGCGATGTCCTCCGCGGAGAGCTCCCTTCTCCCTCCGGCGCGCTGGATTCCGTGGGTTATTATCTTGCTCATCGCGACGCCCGCGACGCCCGCCGTTAGCGCAACGAGCGACCCCACGAGGACCATGAGGACCTTGAGCCTGGCGTCCGGTATCTTGAAACTCTGGAGGAGCGTCTCTATGCCCATCCATTCGCCGAGGAAGCCCGGGAACGGGGCTACGCCGGCCAGGCTGAGGGCGGAGACATAGCCCGCGACGACGCCGACGGCGGTGAGCCTGCCGGCCCTGACCTCGGGGAAGCGCCCGGTTCCGTTCTCAAGCCTCCCCGCGAGCAGGAAGAGCAGGCCCTTTGCAACGCTGTGGGCGAAGGCGTAGAAGAGAAGCGCCAGCAGTGCAAAGGAAGCCAGCGTCCTGTTGCCAGCGTTCAGGGCGACGACGGTTCCGCCTAAGAGCGCCAGCAGAACGCCGTCGTTCTCGACGGTGCTGTAACCTGGCAACTTCTTGACGTGCTCGGTGCCGGCCGCGTAGGCCGCTCCAAGTATGGCAGTCAGCCCACCGAGCAGGAGGAAGAACGAGCCCACCCACGTGGCAGGACTCTCAATGAGGAGCAGTCTGACGAACCCGTAGACCCCCATGAGCGTCAGAACCGCGCTCAGGAGCGAGGAAAGGTTCGCCGGGGCCTTGCCGTGTGCATCCGGAAGCCAGACGTGGAACGGAAACATGGCCATCTTAACCGCGAAGCCGAGGCCTGCCAGGAAGAACGCAAGGCTCCAGAGTTCAGAGCCCTTCCATGCTGAAAACACCGTGGAGCCGGTCTCAACGGAGAGCAGGCCGAAGCCGGCCAGGATTAGGAGCGCGCTCAGCTCGCCGAAGGCGAGGAACTTGTAGGCTTCCCTCCTCGAGTTCTCCCTCGCGGTTATCCCGAAGTAGCTCGCTATCGTCATGACCTCCCAGCCGACGAGGAAGCCGACGGCCCCCTTTGCGAGGAGTATCATAAGCATTCCGGCGATGCTCATAGCGAACGAACCGGCTAACAGCCTCGGATAGTGGTCGTCGTAGCTCAGGCTGAACAGCGAGGCCCCGAGCCACACTATTCCAGAGACCACGAGGAAGTAGCGGGAAACGTCGTCTATTCCCTCCGGCCGGACGAGGGCGAGAACCAGCAGGCCGGCCGAGAGAATGGCCGAGAGCGCGTAGCTTGCTTTCCTTGAGAGCACCGCGAGCAGGGAAGCGACGATGAAGCCTATGGTTATCGCGTAGAACGGGTTAATCATTCGACATCCCTCCCGGCGACCTTGAGGAGGCCCTCTATAATCTGAACAGGACTGGGCGGACAGCCCGGAACGTAGCCGTCAACCGGAACGAAGTCCTCCACCTTCCTACCGCACAGCGCGCCGTTGGCGCAGGCGCCCAGAACCAAGACCCGCTTGGGTTCGGGCATCAGCTCGTAGGCCTCCTTCAGGACCGGAATCATTCCGTCGGTCGGACAGCCCGCAACCAAAAGAACGTCCGCGTGCTTCGGCGTCGGCGTGAAGAATATCTTGAGCCTGTGGATGTCGTAGTTCGGACTGTGGAGGAGCGCAACCTCCCTGTTGCAGGCGTGGCAGGTTCCGACGTCAAGGAAGAAGACGTGGAGTGACTTCCTGAATGGAAGGGGGTTCTCAACCTCGCTCAGCCCGGTTTTCTGGCCGAAGGGGACGTTGCAGAGACGGCAGTTGATGCACTTCCTGTAGTCAAGTCTCCCGTCTTCAACGGCCCCGAACGGGCACTCCGCCGGAGCCTCGAGCGGGAAGCTGAAGGGAAGCTCCTCCTCGCTCACCCTCTTGGGATACTCGCTCGTCAGAACGCCCTTTCTGAGCCCCCTGATAATCCACATCACTCCTCACCCCCCTGCCAGAGGTCTGCATCCGCGAAGTTCAGGCCAAAGCTGTGCAGTCCGAAGGGGAAGTCCGTGAAGATGTTCCCTGTTATGCCCCTGCAGAAGGCCACGTAGTTTATCCTCGACGCTCCCCTGAGGCCAATCCACGAAACTCTGCCGTCCCTCAGCTCCACGAGCGTAAGAACGTCACCGTGCGGGGCCTCCGCCAGTCCGAGGTTGAGGCCCCCCTTAACCGCAGGGTCAGAACTCAACGCCCTGAAGTCGATTCCCTCGATAATCTCGAAGGAGCGCTCTATTTCCTCCATGCGGACCATGAGCCTCGCAAGGGCGTCTCCGTCCTCGCACGTCACCGGTTTGTAGGAGTAGAACCTGTCGAAGGCCCGAACATCCCTCGGGACCCCTGAACCCCTCGACGCTATCCCAACGGCGTCGAGCTCGATTACGTCCTCCCTGCTCAGCCGGCAGGTGTTGTGGAGACGGTCGATGAATATCTTGCTCTCAAGCAACTCCTCCCTCAGCTCGCGGAACTCCTCCTTGAGCTTCCCCAGCCTTTCAACGGCCCTTCCGTCGAGGATTCTAACCCCTCCAGGAACGTTCGCGCCGAAGCCGTAGCGGTGGCCGGTCAGCCTGTTGAGAACCCTGAGCGTTTCTTCCTCGAGCCAGTGGAAGTGCATCGTCGCGACCTTCTGAGATGCATCCCCAGCGAGCTTGTGGATGACGTTGAAGTGGTTGTAGAGCCTCTCAATCTCGAGGAGGCCCTTCCTGACCTCCCAGACGTCTTCGTCGGGGTTGGCCTCAACGGCCCTCAGAAAGGCGTAGGTGTAAGCTAAGGCGAAGTTCCCGACGGCCCTCTCAAGGACTGCTATGGTCTCCTCCAGCGGGCGGTTTATCAGCCTCCCCTCGATTCCCCGTCTCTTGTAGCCGTAGACGGGCCTTATCGAGACTATCCTCTCGCCGTAGGTGAGTATCTCGAAGGCCCCGGCCTGCCCCAGGCCACCGGCGGCGGGACCGAAGGTGAGGGGAACCGCGTTGCTTCCCGGCGGGATTCTGATGTAAGGCGTGGTCTCACCAACAAGAGCGGGCGCAATCTTCCTGTCCGGCAGTCTCTCCTCTTCCCTGATGAGCGCCTCGCCCGTGTCGTAGTCGAGCCAGACCGTTAGATAGTTCCCGTTCCTCCTGAAAACGGCCGAGAGAGCCATCATATTACCAGACCCCCGGTGAGTGCAAGGTAGACCGCGTAGAGGCTTACCCCGAGCGCTACGAGCGTCATTATCAGGGGTATCAGCTCCTCACCGCGCTGGAACTCCGCTCCCTTCCCCCCGCCGAAGAGCATCTTGGCCGAGTGCCAGTTGAGGGCCAAGAACGAGAGGAGCAGTCCCGTTCCGATGAGGAGGGCCCACCAGCGGTTTATCGAGAGGGCCACCCCGAGTATCGACAGCTCCGCGAGGAAGGTTCCGAAAGGCGGTGCACCGGTCACCGCCAGGGCCGATAATCCGAAGGAGTAGCCGAGTGCCGGACTGTCCTTCATAAGGCCGTTGATTTCCCCAATCTCGTGGCCGTATCTACTCACCGCGCTTCCGGCTGAGATGAAGAGGGCACCCTTGGCGAAGGCGTGAACCGCGACGAGGACGAATACGAGCTTGAGCAGGCTCGGCCTGTAGTAGCTCAGCGCGATGCCTATGGTAGCTACACCCATCATGTCCATGCTCGAATAAGCCAGGAGCCTTTTGACGAACCTCTGCGAGGCCATCAGGATTGACGCCACCAGGACCGTCAGGATTCCGACGGTTAGGGCTATGTAGACGGCCTCCTTTCCGAGGCCCGTCGATGCCTTGAAGAGGCGGTAGTAGACGAGGAGCGCCGTTGGGAGGAGCGTTCCCGAGAGCATAGCGCTGACCGGCGAAGGGGCGCTTCCGTGGGCATCTGGAAGCCAGCCGTGCATCGGGAAGAGGCCGACCTTTGTTCCGAAGCCGACTATGGCAAGCAGTCCGATCACGGCACCGGCCTTCTCGGAGAGAACGAGGTGCCTGACGTCGAGGGTTCCCGCGAAGCTGTAGGTTATGACAACAGAGAGGAAGGCAATTCCAAGGCCCGCGGAGGCGATAATCATGTAGCGCCAAGCCCCCTCGACGTTCCGCTTCTTGCCGTCTGTGATTATGAGTATCGCGCTGACGACGGTCGTCGCCTCAAGCCCAATCCACATCCAGCCGAGGTTCGAGACGACGGCGGTGAAAATCATCGAGAGCGCGAAGAGCGAGAGGAAGCTCCAGTAGAGCCTGAGCGGGTAGAATGGCCTCTCGACCCTCTCGACGTAGTAGAGCGAGGCCAGGGAGGCAAAGAAGTAAATCCAGGCTATCGTCGTCGCCAGAATCATCGAGTACCAGTCGGCGTAGAAGTAGTGGCTCGAGACGGTGTAGCCCCTGATGAGCATGTCGGTTGCCATTGATGCCGTTATGAAGGCCAGCCCGGGGACGATTGCCCTGCCGAGCCTCTCCGAGATGAGCGGAAGGAGCGTTGCTATGAGTGGTATCGCGAGCAGGTAAACCACGGCCTCCATGCTATCACCCCACCAGCTCCTCGACTTCCAGCGGTCCGTAGCGCTTCTCGGCACCTAAGACGACCGCGAGCAGGACGAAGGCTATCATATCGAGCAGTATCCCGAACTCAAGGACCATGGGCATCGGCGAGAGCATCACCGCGAGGTAGAGGAGCGCGTTCTCCTCGCTGAGGTAGCCGACTATCTGGGCCAGGGCGTTCCTCCTCGAGGCTATGATGAGCATGCCCAGGAAAAGCAGGACGAAGGCTATGACCCCGCTCCAGTTGTCCGTTGCCCTGTAGATCGGGATGTAGAGGAAATACGCGAGAACCGCCACGACGAGGCCGAGGACTATCGCGTGGTGCGTCGTCTTAATCTCCCTTCCGCGCCAGATTCTCTCCTTCCTGACGTCCCTCTGGAGGAGCCAGGGTATCAGAAGTGCCCTGAACGCTATCGTGATTCCGCCGAGGATTATGAGCTCAGGAATCCGCTTTTCCCAGCCGACTATTCCGATAATCAGACCGATTAGGACGGACTGGAACGCAACCGCCTCAATCAGCGAGTGCATGTAGGACTCGGTGAGCATGAAGAAGGCCGTGAGGAGGACCACCGAGCCTAGCAGGTTTAGGATTTCGTTGATCACGGCGCACCACCCCCGAGGAGGAAGCTGATAACGCCCATTATCGCCAGGAGGAAGCTGGCGGAAAGGTAGTCGATGATGCGGAAGAGCCTTATCTTCGCCAGGGTCTCCTCAACGACGACGAAAGCCAGGATGAGCCCGAGCATCTTGACGAAGAGCGTCGCGATTCCCTTGGCAATCTCGACTAAACTTGCGCTCGTCGCGAGGCCCCATGGGACCGCGAAGACGTTGAGGAAGACCGCCATCAGGATGAAGGACTTCATGTAGCCCGCCCAGGAGTTGAGGGCGTAGAGCGGGCCTGTGTACTCGAGACCCTTTGCCTGGTCGAGCATTCCGAGCTCGTTGCTTCCGTGGGACTCGATTGGGAGCTTTCCCGTATCGAAGAGCAGGAGCATGAAGAACGCGGCCGTGATGAGGATGTGCGTCGGGCTGAGGTACCAGCCTTCCGCCGTTACCCTGTGGTTCATCAGGAACGGGTTGTTGGTTCCGGTGATTATCGCCACTCCGAAGAAGACCATTATGAGGACCGGCTCCGCGAAGGCCCCAAAGTTCACGGAACGGGTTGCCCCTATCCCGGTGTAGTAACTTCCCGTCCTCTCGGTGGCCAGAACCGAGGCCATCGCGGCGAGGCCGAATATGAAGGTCCCGCCGAAGAAGTCCACCGTCGGGGCCAGCCAGCTCGGGAAGTTGCCGACTATCGGGAGCACCCAGGGCAACGTCAGCATTGCACCGAAGGCTACGAACGGCGCGATGACGAAGAACGGGCCGACTCCCTCTGGAATCAGCGTCTCCTTCCTGAAGAACTTCGCGAGGTCGTAGTAGGGCTGGAAGATGCTTATTCCCTTCCTCGACTCGATGCGCGCCTCTATCTTCTTAAGGATTCCTACCATTAGGGGTGAGAGCAGGAGCACCACTATAACCTGAACTAAACCGATAACCACCCTGTCTTCCGGGTTCAAAGGCGTCACCTCCCCGATATGGAGAGAACAGGCGTCATTAGCCCCTGTTCGGGGCAGTTAGGGCGGACGCCATCGCCCGGAAATTTGCCCGGCGGTTTTATGAGGCTGGGTTTTTAAAGGTTTTGAGAACTCGGGAGTTCACTGATGGACGTCTTTGGGGGGATGCTCCTCTTTTCTCCCTGCCTTGAGGTACTTGTCCATGACATTAATCGCTTCCTCGTCGCTCCAGTTTCCTCCGAGCATTCTGTTCTCGGCTATGTAGCCGGCCAGCTTGATTGCAAGGGTTCTGTTCTCGTTGAAGAGCTCGTACATCTTGTAGTTGAGCACCGCCTCCTTCTTCGAGAGCTCGAGCAGTCTGTCACGGAGTTTCTCCTCTTCCATCTCCCTCACCCTTTAAATTCTCGTTTTCCCTTTGGAGCTCTCTGAGGGCTTTCCTCAGAAGCTCGTTGTCCCGCTTCATCTCAGCGTATTTGAGTTCCATAAGCTCAAGGAGCTTCTCCATTTCCTCGATTCGCTTCTTCAGCTCCTCTTCCCTCAAGGTTCTCCACCGGGTAAGAATAGAAGGGGAGGCGTAAAAACCTAACTCAGAAGAACACTATAACCGCGTCCCCAACTACTGCCGTCTCGACCTCTTCGCCCTCACTGAACACCGCCTTCCTGATGATGACGTCGTCTTTGCTCAACTCGACCTTCTGACCGTCGACCTCGAACTCGACCTTTCCGGCCTCCTTGAGCGCCTTGGCAACCTCTTCCGCGTGCTCCTTGAGGTAGGTGGTAATCTTCGGCACGAGCTTGCCGTATCTCGGCCCAACGGTTCTGAAGTTGGGCTTTATCTCGGTTATGCGCTCCTCTAAAGCCGGCTCACCCCTGATGACCTCAAGCCTCTCGATGTTCATCGTTCCGGCTATGTCCCTCTCGATGGTCTTGAGCTTCTCGTAGGAGTCCGTTGCATAGATGGCTACGTGCTTGAGCTTGGCGTTGAGGGCGAGGCCGTGAGAGTTCTTGTAGCGCCTTATCGCACCGACTATTTCCCTCGCCAGCTCACCGAGCTTCTCGGCCTCTTCGTCGATTCTGTCCTCTCTGAACTTCGGCCATTCAAGGAGGTGAACGCTTTTAACGCCAACCCGCTCGCGGAAGAGGTTCTGGTAGAGCTCCTCGGTGATGTGCGGGACGAAGGGCGCCATCAGGAGCATCAGGTTGTAGAGGAGCTCGTAGAGCGCCGTCTTAGCCTTCAGCTTGCTCTCCTCGTCGTCGCCGTAGAGACGGTACTTAATCATCTCAATGTAATCGTCGGCGACCTCGTGCCAGACGAAGGTTATCAGCTCTCTCGTCAGAAGGTTGAAGCGGTAGCGCTCCATCTCCTCGGTGGCGAACTTGATGAGCCTGTGGAGTCTGCTGAGAATCCAGCGGTCGAGCGGTTCGAGCTCCTCTGGCGCTTTGTCCGGGTCGAAATCAGCGAGATGTCTCTCGGCGAAGCGGTAGATGTTCCAGACCTTCTGCAGGAAGCGGAAGTTGTAGTCTACGGTCTCCCACTTGAACGGGTGGTCCTCTCCGGGTGGGGCGAGGGCCGTCCAGAGCCTCAGAGCGTCGGCGCCGTACTTCGGAATGACCTCATCCGGGGCAACGACGTTGCCGTAGCTCTTGCTCATCTTCCTTCCATCGGGCCCGGCGACCATTCCGTTGATGAGGACGTCGCGCCAGGGCTTCTCGCCGGTAAGTATGTAGGTCCTGAATATCGTGTAGAATGCCCACGTCCTTATGATGTCGGTTCCCTGGGGCCTGAGCGCGGTCGGGAAGTTGTGCTCGAACCAGCGCTTGGCTTTTTCGTCGCCCTTGATGGCCTCGTGCCACTTGGTTATTATCAGCGGGGTTATGCTCGAGTCAACCCAGCAGTCGAGGACGTCGGTGACGGGCTTCGGCTCGCTTCCGTCGGAGCACTTCCTCGGAGGCTTGTCAAAGCGCGGGTCAACCGGAAGCTTATCCTCGTCGGGCAGTATTATCTCGCCGTTATCGCAGACCCAGAATGGGATTGGAGTTCCGAAGACCCTCTGCCTGCTTATGACCCAGTCCCAATCCATGCTCTCGGCCCAGTCCTTGAGGCGGAGGAACATGTCCTCGGGATACCAGTCGATTTCCTTCGCGACCTTCACTATCTCGTCCGTGAAGTCCTTGACCTTTATGAACCACTGCTTCTTGGGGAGTAGCTCAATCGGGGCCATACAGGAGCTCCTCTCGGTGTGTCTGAGAACGCGGTGCCTTATCTTCTCCTTCTTGTAGAGGAGACCCATTTTCTCAAGGTCTTCCGCAATCTTCTTCCTCGCTTCCTCGGTCTTGAGGCCGGCGTAAGGCCCGGCGTTCTCGTTCATGGTTCCGTCCTCGTTGATGGCTATGATGACCGGCAGGTTGTAGCGCTTCTGCCAGACGACGTCCTGCTCGTCACCGTAGGTACAGTTGTAAACCGCTCCGGTTCCAAAGCTCGGGTCAACGTCCTCGTCAGCCAGAACCGGCACTTCCCTCTCGAATATCGGGAGCTTGACCTTCTTGCCGACGACGTCTTTGTAGCGCTCGTCCTCTGGGTGGACGAAGACGGCAACACAGGCGGGCATGAGCTCGGGCCTCGTCGTCGCTATCGGGACGTGACCACTTCCGTCAGCTAAGGGAAGCTTGATGTAGTAGAGGAAGCCGTCCTCCTCGACGTAGCCGACCTCGGCCTTGGCAAGGCTCGTCCTACAGCGCGGGCACCAGTAAACGGGGTGCTCGGCCTGGTAGAGGAGGCCCTTCTTGTAGAACTCGAGGAGAGACTTCTGGACTGCTGCCTTGTACCAGTCGTCCATCGTGTGGTATTCCAGGTCCCAGTCGGCCGAGTAGCCTATCCTGATGAACTGGTTGCGCATGGCCTCGATGGCCTGCCAGGTCCACTCAACGCACTTCTGGAGGAACTTCTCGGGCTGGTCCTTGCTGATTCCGAACTCCTTCTCGACCTTCAGCTCCGTTGGAAGCCCGTGGTTGTCGAAGCCCTGGGGAAAGAGAACGTTGTAGCCGGTCATTCTCTTATAGCGCGCGATGATGTCAATCCAGGTGTGGCTGAGCACGTGACCGAGGTGAAGCGTTCCGCTCGTGAACGGGGGCGGGGTGTCAATCGCGTAGCTCGGCCTCTTCTCGTCGAGCTCGTACTTGTAGATTTTCTCATCGAGCCAGAACTTCTGCCACTTGGGCTCAATCTCATTCGGGTCGTAGTTCTTCGGGAGCATCCTATCACCTTCCACCGGGTTTTTCCGGGATGTTACCCCCTTCGCCGGGGGCGCTTAAAAAGGTTAATCCCCAGATTGGCAGGGCCGAAAGGGCCCCGGTCAGGCCGGCCACGAGGTAGGCCGTGCCGAGCCCGAACTTTCCGGCGAGCAGGCCTATCGCAACGTTTGCAATCGCCGTGAACCCGCTTCCCATTGTGCCCAGCGTCGAGCTGACCGTCGAGCGGACTTCCGAGGGAATGAGGTCGTTCCTAAGGACTGCCATCAGCGGTCCCCTCGCCCCGAGGGTAACCTCTACCGCGAAGAGGAGAGCCACGCTCCCCCAGAGGTCGGGTACGAGGCCAAGGAGAGCAACCTCAACGCCGAGCAGGGTAGACGTCAGGGTGACTGTTTTCGGGGACGGTTCAAGTTTCCTCGCCAGCAACGCGCCGAGGGAAGTCGAGAGCAACATCGTCGCGAAGAGAGGCCCAAGGGCTTCGTCCGGTAGTCCCCGGCCCTTCAGCAGGAGCATCCAGAACGTGAAGAACGCCCTGCCCGTGAAGCTCAGCAGGAACGAAGAGAGGAGGAGCAGGTGCAATCTTCTGTCTCCAAGGACCACATGCAGGCCCCTGCGCAGTATTCCAGAGTAGCCGAGTTCCGCCTTGCCCCTGTTGTCTGGCAAGAGGAGGGAGGCCATAAGGCCAGAAGCCATCGCGAGAATTCCTGCGGTAACCACCGGGGCGTTCGGGGCGAACCCGGCGAGTGCACCGCCGAGGAAGCCACCAGCAAACCTGACCGGCCCGGAGAGGGCCTTCAGCCTGCTCAGAACGTCCTTTACCTGCTTTCTGTCTCCAAGGGCGTCGTAGAGCCAGGGAACCATTGTCCCGCTGACGAGGGCGCTTCCGAGGCCGGAAAGGGACGCACCAGCGAGGACACCCCAGAGCCCTCTTAAAAGGCCTACCACGATCAGTCCGAGGCCGAAGAGGGAGCTTCCGATTGAGTAAACCCGGACCCTGCCGTGCCTGTCCGCGAGACCGCCGGTTGGGAAGTCCGTGAGAAGCTGGGCAAGCTCCGAAACGCTCTGAACCAGTCCAATCTCAGAAAAGCTCAGGCCAACCGACTTAAGCCAGAGGCTCAGGTAAGGCCCAAGAACCGCGGAGCTCAGCGAGCCCACTAAAGCCGTCGCCGTGTAGCGCCATTTCAGACCACGCTCCCGTCTTCCGGTGGACGATAGGCATCACCCGTGCACTGAAATGGGGAGGAGTTTAAAAGGTTTGGGGTGCCCATCAGCGAGCCATGGTCATCGGGCACTTTCTCCTCATCCCGCACTTTTCGCAGGCACTCCGGTGGAGAGCGAAGTTAATCGGTGTCAGCAGGAGGAACAGGAGGAGAAGTGCGAGTATATGCCGCGAAGGGGTGAGGAAGTACGCGGCCGAGATTCCGAGGACCGGCACGGCGGTTGCGAGCGCCCAGGTTATTTTGGCGAGCTTTTAAACTCTTCCCCCAATATGTCTTTCAAGGTTCTAACTTCTCTGTCAAGCCAGTTTGGGAGTTCGTCTATATTGTTAAAACTCCATCCGTATGACTTCACATTGTCAGGAATTTCATCAACTGTGGCATAAAACGCAAATCGGAGAAGCTCATAAAGAAATTCATTAAAGTGGACAGTCGCATTAAACACTTTCTCTCCCCAGCAACGGGTGATGACATCGTATTCGCTAAGTGCTATCTCTACTATTGATTCGTTTGAATAACATATTCCTCCCCCACAATTATTGCCTCTTCTGCTCTCTTTTCCAAAGGTCCAAAGGACTCATCAAGGGTAAATATGACTTCGAGCTCTCGCATTTTGTACCACCCTTATGGAGTGTAAAAATTAAATACTAGCACCAGCAATTCCCAGATGAGCACTGTGGGAGTCATATGTCTCACTGTTTCTCGAGCACGTATTTTGTTATCAATTTCACCCACTGGATTTTGGGATATAGAGCCTGCAGGGGTGTGAACATCTTTAGGGCTTCTTCAACCTCACGCATTCCTCTCATAAGGTCTTCCCAAATTCCCTCCACGTATTCATCAACTCCCACTCTGATGGTTACCCCGTTGTTTGGGGACTCAATCTCAAGAATTTTGGCATGTCTACGGTACCGGATGAACTTTATTGGGTCAAAAGTACCAAAGAAGAGTTTAAGAGATCCTCCAGGAAAAAGAATATCCTCTATGGACATGTTCTTGGTGACAGGGTTGTTCCTGAGTGGGTTTACTTCTACTGGAAGACTCATGAGTTTGGCAATTGCATCCTTTCCTCCCACAGCATAAACAATCGAGAGTGCTACATCCTCAAAAAATTCAATTAAGTTCCCACAGGCGGGCGCTATCAGTTCTTTGCCATCAACCTCTAGCCCATACTTAACGTCGTATTCAAATGCCCTAGAGAGGATGCTTTTGAGAAGTTCGTTAAAATCTTCCTCGTCCCCCTCCCTAACGGATTCAATGTAAGTTTCAACAGCATCTGAGAGCGATGATAGAACGGCCTCTTTCAGCTGCTCCTTGGTTGGAAGGATGTACCAAAGATGAACCCCAACCATGCTCATCACCTAACGACATTTAAATAAAAATTAAAAAATGGGAATCAACTTAGTGAGACTTTAACAGGTATACTGTGAGAACTTTATAACTTTTGTATCCTATCCTTTGAAGTATTACTCGCACTCTACCAATTTCTGTGTTTACTTCCAATGCTATCTTGCCCCCATTGGGGTTCGTCTTGCCACAGTTCACTTCACCGCTTGTTATTGCTTTCTTAATAACATCGGCCAGCCATTTCCCAGTTATACTCTTTGGAAAGACAGTGGCATCGGGTTCTCCGTAGTAAACTTTCCCTTCATAATGTCTCCTAATAATGTGTCTCAAATCACTCTCAAAAAGTTTCACTTTCCCTGGAGGCCAGTATCCACATGACGTATACCTTCCGTTGAACTTTGGTAGGGTTCTAGTCTCTTTATATAACTCTTCTGTGAATTCCTTCGCCTTGTTAGCGTCCCATCCGTTTAGATATGCTTGACCTAAGAGCTGTCCGAACTCTTTTGGAGTGAAGAGGTCGTTAACTTGGTCAAGCTCGCTTTTCTTTACTTCCACTATTGTCTCAGAGCCGTCCTTGATAACGACCTTCTCGGCTATCGGCAGTGGAATGAACCAGAGCTTCTTGAGGTGAACCTCGACATTGGGATGACTCATAGAGTATCCGGCAGCATTAAGGAACCCATCACTGAACTCTGAGAGTTGCTTGAAACCCGTCGCACGCAGAATGATGTCTGCCACCTTGCCACCATACTTCTCAATTACCTTGTACAGGCCCATCGTCATGAGTGTCGCGAGACTGACAGTTATCGCCAGTAATTCTGTACTGCCAACCACTATGCTTATACCAGCCAAAACAGCAGGTATAAACTGTGGCCGAACTTCATTTCCAGGTTTCTTCTCCGGACTAAACTCCTGAGGAACCGTTACTGTACTGTTCGTCGTCGCGTTAACGAAGCTTGCCGCAGCGCTGGCACCACTGACCGTCATTCCAAGGAAGAGCACCACCAAAGCCAAGGCAAGAACCCGTCTCCAGCCCATGCGGTTACTTTCTTAGAGTTGTTCATATGAATAACAAACTTAAACTTTAAAAGTTTTTCTATTAATAGTATTGACATAAAAGAAGCAATTAAAAGAAAATTACTCATTGAAATTGCATTCACTTCACCGCCACCAGCCAGTACCTCCTGTCGTTGGGCCTCAGCTCGTGAAGGTTTCCGTGGATTTTAACCTTCCTGAAGTGCCTCCCGGCCAAAAGCCTCATCTCCCTCGGCGTGTATATGTTGAGTTCGTCGTCCACCATGACGGCCCTAACGCTCCCGTCCGGCTTAACTATCTGTACGAGCCTCTTGAAGCGGAGCTTCTGAAAAGCCGGCTCCACCTCGCGCCAGTCGGTTATGACCAGCCTCTCATCGCCCTTTCGCTCGTCCCATACTATCGGGCCGTCCCTTCCGCCGTAGTACCAGCACGGGAAGTCCGCTATGAAGACCCCGCCCGGTTTCAGCGCCCGTTTTACAGAATTAAATAATTGTTGAATTGCGGAATCATCGAAATACATGATTGATGAGAAGAACATAGTTACTGCATCAAACTCTTCCTCGAAGTCGAGCTCAAGCGCGTCTCCCCGGATAAACTCGATGCTGAGCCCTTCCCCTTCGGCCTTTCTTCTCGCAACTGCCAGCATCTCCTCGTGGAGGTCGAGGCCGGTAACCTCGTAACCGCGCCTCGCGAGTTCAAGCGTCGGAATCCCTGTTCCGCAGGCAAGGTCGAGGATTTTCTTTACTCCCCTTTCGGCCTCTTTCCGGAACAACTCCTCAACGAAATCAATCTCCTTAACAACCCGCTCAGCCCTTCGCCTGTAAATCGCGTCGTAGTACTCGGCCAGAACGGTGTAGAGCTCGTGCATGATACCACCTAAGTGAAATTGTGTTCAAGCTTAAAATATTTCTCCCCCTCCCAGCTCCCTGAACGCTCCAATAAGCCTGTCGTTCTCTTCTGGCTTCCTCACCGAAAAGCGCACGTATTCCGGCAGTCCGAAGCTCGCACAGCTCCTCACGAGGATTCCGCGCTTCTTCATGGCTTCAACGAACTCCTCAGCGTTCCCGACGCGCTTGATGAAAAAGTTTGCGTCGCTTTTAACGCCCAGCGCTTTTTCAAGCCTCCCCTTTTCGCGCCAGATGAGGGGTATCGTCTTCCTGAGGTGCTCGAAGCCGTCTTCAATGAGGAATTCGAGAAAGGCAACTCCCGTTGAGCCTATGCTCCAGGGCATTCTGACGCTTCTGAAAGCCTCTTCAAAACCGAGGACGTAGCCGACTCTTATTCCCGGCAAACCGTAGCTCTTGGTGAAGGTCCTGAGCTTTACGATGTTCTCCCCCTCCGGACTCTCCGGCTTTTTCACGAAGTCTATGAACGCTTCATCCAGAACGAGGAGCGCCCCTCTGTCTTCCACCGCATCGAGGAGTGGCTTGAGCTCCCTAACGCGGTAGAACTTTCCGTCCGGGTTGTTGGGGTTGCAGAAGAAGACGACCGAGCCTCTCTCGACGAGTTCTGCCAGCTTTTCCGGTTCGTTCGGGCCTTTGACGACCCTCGCTCCAAAAATTCGCGAAACTCTCTCGTACTCGCCGTAGGTGTGCTCCGGTATTATCGCCTTCTTCCCGCGGAGCGCGAGGATTCTAACCAAATAGAGCGCCTCGGTGATGCCGGCCGTTAGAGTCAGAGGCTCGCCGACAAGTTCGGCGAGTTTCCCCTCAAGCCTCTCGTAGTAGGGGTAGCGGTCGCTTATCTCCCTCGCGCGTTTGAACATCTCGTCGAGCCACTCAGGGGGGTAAGGATTGAGCGACGCCGAGAAGTCAAGCAAACCTTCCTCCCTTGCGCCTCCGTGATAGGTCGAGAACTTCACGGGCTCAAGCATTGCAGGGGTACATACCCGCTAAGCATTTTTAATGCTATCCCCCGAATAATTCCACGGCAGGGGTGCCGCCTTCCACTTCCGTAGCAGTGATCAAAATTGAAACCAAAGGCTGTGAGTCACTGCTCCAGCACCAGCCACAGGTTTCCGGCGTCACTGTGCATAAACACGAAGATCAGCGCGTTGTTGTCTTTGAGGGTCACCGTCTTGGATGTTATCGCGAGGCAGTAGGAGTCCATCTGAACCGGGACGTACCAGTACGTAAGCGAACCAACGAGGCTGCCGTCTTTATAAATCCTGAAATCGATCCTCTGCCCGCCGGTCGTTGTGCTGTTCCTCGGCTGCCCCCAGGCGATTGTATACTCCCCTATCCGGGCCTTTCCAGAGAAGCTGACGTTTCCAATCCCTAAAACAGCGTATCGGTATTTCTTTCCTCCCACCTCAGCCGTCGTGCTGTTCAACACGCTCATATTCAAATACTTAAGGCCCTCTCCCTGCACTAAAATCCCTTTTGAGCCCGTACCGCATTTCTCAAGACGTTCCTTGACACTGGTGAGGAATGCCGTGATGTCCTTGGGGGAAGAAGACTGCGTGTGGCTGAACCCCGGAGTTGAGCTTTTTGATGGAGAACCGCTTATGCACAGCGAGGAAAAGAGCAGCAGGGAAATCAAAAGGATCAGCAGGGGGACTCGCTTCATTTTTGTCACCATATCACACTTCTAACAAAGTATGCGGCCATCTACTTAAAAATTTTTCTATTTTTATAACTTGACATTAGAAGTTAATATGTTATTGGAACATAGCGTTATAGCCACTGGCTTAATAATGGCTTTCACAATTCCCCTAAGTTCCAATTGGAGAGTTTAGCAACGGCGGATTTTCAGAGCACTGCGGGTCCCAGCATGGACACACCTCACAGGGCCATCATCCTCTCAAACAGGGCCCGAAGGTCGTGGTAAAGGTGGGGTTCGGTCTTGCAGAGCCACTCAATGAGTCTCGCACCGCCCTCGTAGAACGTAACCCTTGAGAACGGCCTTTCCCCTCCGGCGTGGTTCTCGGGGAGTCCGAAGAGCGCCCGCAGACGGTTCTCAATGAGCCTCGCAAAACCCTCCTTCCACTCCTCCCAGACCATGTACTCGAAGTCCTTCTCCGAAAGAACCTCCCGGAAGCCCGCCCTTATCTCAGGGATTCTTTCCAGTTCTCCGCCGAGCAGGGCGGAGTAGAGCTCCACAAACCGCCCGTCTTCGTAGGGGAAGGGGTGCTCAAGCTCCCACGAGTAGTCACCCCGCTCCCAGTACTCCCTCGCAATTCTGAGCCCCCTCTTGAGCTCTGTCTCGCAACACTCCGCCTGATAGCAGTGCACGAACTCGTGGAGGATGAAGACGAGCCCCTCCTCCGATGAGAGGGCGCGGCGTGACACGACCGCGGCGGTTTTCCACCCTGTCTCCTTCAGGGGGAACGCGGCGAATATCTCCTCTGGGAGCTCCGCCGGAAAACTGCCGGAGTAGCGGTAGGAACTCCCCTCCGGCTCAAAGACAAGGAGCTCTCCTCCGCTGAACACCGCCAGCGGGTAAATCCTTCTGAACAGGGGGTGCACCTCCACGGCTTTCTTTTTCATTTCAAGGAGCTTTGAGAGCCCGTTTTCAACGTCTTCCGGGAGTGACATGGTAACCACCTCACATTATAGTGGCGGGCGAAACTTAAAGGCTGCGGCGATGGTTATGGCCACCCATTCTGCCACGACGAACCAGTAGATTTTCAACGCCCGCCTTATGTCCTCGTTCTTCGGCTCCCTCCCCGGAAAGCGGTAAACGCCGGGCTTCTCAAGCCAGACTCCGAGGACGGCGCTCATAGCTGAAATCGGCTTGTCGGAGTTTATCTTGAACTTTGCAAGGCGGTAGTGCCTGAGAACCTTCAAACCGCCGAGCGGGAGGTAGAGGAGGACCGTTAATCGAGCCGGAATGAAGTTAAGGACGTCGTCCAGCCTCGCTGAGAACTTGCCGAAGAACTCGTAGCGCTCGCTCCGGTAGCCGAGCATGGCATCGAGCGTGTTCACCGCGCGGTAGAGCAGGGCTCCGGGGAGGCCGAAGAGGAGGAAGTAGAACAGCGGAGCGACTACGGAGTCGTTGAGGTTCTCGGCGAGGCTCTCTATCGAGGCGGAGTTGAGATGGGCCTCGTCGAGGTTTTTAACGTCCCTGCTCACTATCATCGAGACGGCCTTCCGTTTCTCCTTGATGTCCTCAGTTACAGTCCTCTCTATGTGCTCGTGGAGGCTCCTTACCGCGAAGGAGCTTTTCAGGAGGTAAACCGCGAGGGCGTAGTTCAGCGGGAAGGGGAGGTAACGGGGAAGGAGCGAGAGGGCTAAAGCGAAGGCAATGACGGCGAGGGCCGTTAGAGTTCCCGCGAGGAAGTCCGGGAGGGGACCTTTTCGTTTCCATCTCCTGTCGAGAAAACCGGCTATCCTCCCGAACCAGACCACGGGGTGGAGCTTCACCGGTGGTTCTCCGAGAAGGAGGTCCCAGAGGAGCGCGAGGAGAAAAACGATTAGGGCGTCCATCCCCCGAAGGCCCCCCTGATTTTAGCGTACTCGGCGAGCATCTCATCATTCGGCTCGCGGACTCCGCGACGCACGTACCAGGCCGGATGTCTCAAGTACTCCATCTCAAAGCCGAGCTCCCTCAGGGCCCTTTCGGCGGTTCTGCCGAGGGCGAAGACTGCCTTTGGCCTGAGGATTTCGAGTTCCCTCGCGAGTAGTTCGTAAGCGCCTTCCGGAACGCGGGACAGCCTGTTGTTCGGAGGGTTGCACTTCACGACGTTGGTTATGTACACGAAGTCCGGGTTGATGCCGAGGTGAAAGAGAACCTTCCTGAGTAAGCTCCCAGAGGCGTCACGGTAGAAGCACACGCCGGTTTTTCCGCAACCTCTCCTCCCCGGCGCTTCGCCCACGAGGACGACCCTGGAGCCCGTCCAGCCGTTGGCAAAGGGCAGCCCCTCGAACTCCCCTATTTCGAGCTGGTAGCGCAGGTTCTCTCTACCACAGAAGTACTCGGGGTCCGTTAGAAGGGAGCAGTAGAGGGCAGAAAGCTCTATTGCCCGGGCCTCTGAGAGCTCATCGGTTACCAAAAACCTCTCCTTCGGGTTGTAAATCGTCCGTGCGTAGGTTCCGTAGGTTTTTTCGTCTAGACTCATAAAATCGCGCCAGGTTTTCAGCGAGATTTGCCCGGTCAGCAGGTTTTGCGGATTAACGTAGACGTCGCCGACCCTCTGGAGTTCATCAATCCGAATCAGCATAATGGATAAAAGCTCCAAACCATTTATAGGCTTGGTGGTTGAATGAAGGGAGTCGCCTTTTTCTCGGGTGGCAAGGACGGCCTCTATGCGGTTCACCTTGCTGAAAGAAACGGAATCGAGGTCCCCTACCTTCTCGCGCTCAAAACGACTATAGGACTCTCGCCCCACTGGGAGAACTTCTCAGCTCTCAAAACGCTCGCCGATGCGATGGGGAAGGAACTGCTAACCTTCGACATGAGCCGGGGAAGCGAGGCACTGGCGGAATTCATAGCCTCTCTGGAAGTGGACTACCTGATAGCGGGCGACGTTCTCTTAGAGGACCACCTGAGGTGGATTGAGCGCCTCGCGGAAGAAGCCGGAGTCAAACCCCTTGAACCGCTCTGGGGGCGAAACACTAAGGAGCTCGCCGAGGAAATCCTGAATGCGGGCTTTGAGTACGCGATAATAGCCGTGAACCGCGAAAAGCTCGGTAAAGAGTGGCTCGGCTACACCTTCCGCTCGGTCGCCGACCTGGAGCTCTTCCTCGAAAGGAACCCCGGCGTTGACCCGGTCGGCGAGTTCGCGGAGTTTCACACCGTTGTTTTAGCGTCTCCCCTCTTTGAAGGACGTTTTGCCCTCGAAATCCTCTCGACAGAGGAGAGCGAGAGGTATCACTGGGTTAGGTTCGAGCTAAGAAATGAGAAAAGGTAAATAGGGACAGGGCGAAAATAATGGGGGGTGAGAGAATGGGTGAGATAGTGCTCAGGATAACCGTCCCTGAGGGCTGGAGTGAAGAGATGAGAAAAGCCCTGGAGCGAAGGCTTGTCGTGGACGTTGCGCGGGAGCTCCAGAAGAGGGTTGAAGAGGCGAAGCGGTTCGAGGAAATCGTGAGGAACATCAAGATAGAGGACGAAGAAGAGGCCAAGGCGCTTGAAGACGAGATTGCGGGGGAGATAGCCAGGCGCTACGGAGTGGTCTGAATGGAGGTCGTACTGGACTATAACGTCGTTTTTTCGGCCCTTTACAACAGAGGCGTTGCCTACAAACTTTTCATGCTGAACCACGTGACGAGGGACGTTGAATTTTTAGTTCCGGGCTACTTCTGGGAAGAAGTCGAGCGAAAAAAAGACCGTCTCGCCAGATTAACTCGCCTAACAGAGGGGGATTTCGAATTCATTCTCAGAATTATCAAGTCCCAGACGATAACGATGCCGGAGCACATCGTCAAGGCTGGCATAGAGGAAGCCCTCTCCTTGTCTCCCGACCCAAAAGACGCCCCTTACGTTGCCCTTGCTCTCGCCCTGAGTCTCCCTCTTGTTACGGGTGATTTAAAGCTGAAAAACGCCATCAAAGATAGAATTGCCGTCTATTCTCCGTCAGAACTACTAAAACTCATGGGTGGCCCGGTATGACCCCCGAAGAACTCCTCTCTAAGCTTGAATCCAAAGGGGTAACCCTCGAAAAGATGCTCGACACCGCGCTGGAGCTCTACATCGGCGACGAGCGCGAGAAGGTTCGAGAAAGGCTGAGAGAGCTAGTGTTGGGGTATCTGGGCGACATCAACGTTCAAGCTCTGCTCCTATCGGCTCTCCTGCTCGAAGAGAACTTCAAGGTTGAGGGCGACCCCGTGAACCTTGTGGCCGACGAGCTCATCGGCATAAACATCGCCGAGCTTATAGGCGGGAAGATGGCGCTCTTCAACTTCTTCTACTACGACACCAGGAAGCCCGGAATCCTTGCGGAGCTCCCACCGTTTCTCGACGATGCGATAGGTGGCTTTATAGCGGGCTGTATGACGAGGCTGTTCGAGGAGGTGTAGCGGTGCGTAATCTTTTACCCTTCTTCACGCGGATTCCGGTCAAAGGCGACTTCGAGAGGGTTAGAAATGAGCTCTGGGCACTTCCCATTCTCGCACCGGTAACTTCGGCCCTGGCGACGCTCGTTCTTTACCTGGGACTTCCTCTGGGTAACGTCTTAGCCCTCCTTGCCCTCTACCTCACGATAGGCCTCCTGCACCTCGACGGCCTGGCAGACTGGGCCGACGGGATTATGGTCAAGGGCGACCGCAAGAGGAAGGTTAAGGTGATGAAGGACTTAAACACGGGCATAGCCGGGGTCTTTGCCGTCGTTATGGTTCTCTTCCTACAGGTTTACTCCATTCCCTTCCTCCCGTTCTACGCCCTCTACCTGGCTGAGCTGAACTCCAAGTTCGCCATGCTCCTCGCCCTCGCAACGAAGAAACCCCTCGGCCAGGGCCTTGGGGCGTACTTCATGGAGGGCATGAACGGAAGGCAACTGGCCATCGGAACGGCCCTCTACCTCCTCCTGCTCCTGCCAATAGCCTATATCGAACCCTGCTCGCTCGCGTCTCTCTTCGGCCTCCTGGCTGGAGCATATGTTATCAGGCTCTCGCTAAAAAACTTCGGCGGGCTCAACGGTGACTGCATAGGCGCGGTAGCCGAGATAACGAGAGCAGGGGCGCTCCTGGGAATGGCACTGGCTTTGGGATGCTAGCTCAAAGCCCGCCCTGAAGCCATCCGGCGAGCTTCATGCTCGTGCCCTTCTCAATTTCTCCCTTCAGGTTCTCCTTCAGCACGAAGGCCCTGACCTTTCCGATGGGCTCGTTGCTGAGGAGCATCATGTAGCCGGCCCCGCAGGGCGTTTCGACTTCCTCAAGCTCAAGGACATGAGCGGTCATGACGTAGTCGTCTATAAAAGCCCCCTGAACGCTCACCGCCGCTGGAAGAAGTATCTCGGCCTCGTTGAGGTCAATGACGACCTCTTTGCCGTCGGGCAGTTTCGTGGTTTCCCTCTTGAGTTCCTCCGCCGTCCCCGTGTACACAAAGAAAGCCAGCTTAACGTTGAGCTTCTCAGAGTTTAGATAGGCTTTCTTCCTTTCGATGTAGTCGGTTGCGTAGAATGTAACCGCGGGGGAATATTCGTTTAAAACCGCCCCCGAGACGTTAGCTTCGGGCCACTTCTTCCACTCAAGGACTTCTTCAACCTCGAACTCAACCGTTACCCCCTCAAGAACAGGAAAAGCCGTGAACGGTTCCATGTCGCGCTTTACGACTCTGAGAACCAGGCCGCGGGCTAGGGGGACGTCCACAACTTCATAGGAGATCTTTTCCTTTCCGAGGAGCTTCTTCTTCTCGAACTCAACGCGCCTGGCCGGGTACTTCCCGAGAACGGCATCCTCGATAAGATTCAACCCCTCCCTCTGGGAGATGCAGACGGTGTCGAGGTGACTCCCGTGATGGATTCCGTTTATGAATTTTAACTTTTTCCTCCCACCCAAAACCATAGAATCCCACCGTTGTTAGTACAAAAGGGGATTTAAAAACCTAACGTCTCCGGGTGAGTTCAACAATCGCCTCGACGTGGGGCGTGTGCGGGAACATGTCCACGAGAACCGCTTCCTCCACGCGGTAAGCTTTTTTCAGGTGGTTCTCGTAGTCGAGCCTGAACGCCTTTGGGTTGCAGGAGACGTAAACGACCCTCCCAACTCCGCTCCGTACGAGAAGTTCTCCAGCTTCCCTCAGACCCTTCCGCGGTGGGTCCACTATCACGGTGTCGTAGTCGCCTATCGGGGCCTCCTCAGCCCTCCCAACGCGGAATTGGGCGTTTACTCCGTTCAGCTTGGCGTTTCTGTTGGCCATCTCGACCGCGAAGGGATTAACTTCGACCCCTTCAACGGCAAAGCCCCTCTTAGCCAGCCAGACACCGAAGGTGCCGACGCCGGAGTAAAGGTCGAGAACCCTTTCGCCGTCGGCGAAGTCCTCAACTGCCCTGAGGAGAAGCTCAAGGGCGTAGCTGTTGGTCTGGAAGAAGCTGTTGGGGTGGATGAGATACGTTACGTCGCCGATTCTCTCCTGTATGAATGGGTTCCCATCGACGAGCTCCGGCTCCCCGCGTGCGTCGTCTCTGTCGTCAGCCTTTAGGCTCTAGTAGAGCGAGTCCGCGAAGGAGAAGTAGTCTTGGAATGCCTCGACGATTTCTTCGGAGGGCCTGCGATGGGCTATGAGGTTCGCCATGACCTCTCCAGTGAACTTGCCCTCTCTGACCTGGAGATAGTGAACGTCGCCGGTTTTCCTCTTCAGACTCCACGGCCTAAGTCTCGTTTCCGCCAGAAAGTCGCGGAGAACGCGCAGGTATTCGGGCGTTCTCTTCGAGAAGACAGGGCACTCCGAAAGGTCCACAACGCCAAGGGGGTTTCCGTATTCCTTGAGGCCAACGCCGTTAGTCGTCACGATGAAGTTGCTGACGTTGCGGAAGCCCCAAATTTTGGGCGAGCCCTTAATTTCGGCCTTTATTCCGGTGATTCGCTCGAAGAGCTCAGCCTTGAGTTCGAGCTGGGCCTTGTAGTTCAGCCCCTGCCAGAGACAGCCACCGCACTTCCCGAAGTGCCGGCACCTCGGGAGAACCCTCCGGGAGGAAGGCTCCAGAAGCTCGAAGTCCCTCGCGATTAGCCTGCCGAAGCGCCTTCTCTTTGATTTGACCCTAACCCTATCGCCAGGATAAGCGAAGGGGACGTAAACGGTTTTGTTCCCGGCTTGAAGAACCCCGAGGCCGTCGTCACTGAGTTCGCGGATTCTTCTGGAGGGCATGTCCTTCACTTGCGGGCTTCGCTTAAGAATCCTTCGAAGCCGATAATGCACAACTCTGCACGTGTGAACAGGTGTGGTAAGGTTTATATCCCCGTCGTTCGAAGCACAACCGAGGTGTCCACGATGAGCTACCGCGAATACCGCGATAAGGTTTTGGAGTTTATTGAGGACCATGAGAACTGGAGGGCCCACACGATAAACCTCATAGCAAGCGAAAACGTGACTTCTCCGACGGTTACCAGGGCAGTCGCGAGCGGTTTCATGCACAAGTACGCCGAGGGCTGGCCGAAGCAGAGGTACTATCAGGGTTGTAAGTACGTTGACGAGGTCGAGCTCATCGGCGTCGAGCTATTCACCAAGCTCTTCGGAAGCGACTTCGCCGACCTCAGGCCGATTTCCGGAACCAACGCCAACCAGGCGGTCTTCTTCGGCCTCACCCAGCCGGGCGACAAGGCGATAGTTCTCCACACCAGCCACGGCGGGCACATAAGCCACATGCCCTTCGGAGCGGCTGGAATGAGAGGTCTCGAGGTTCACACCTGGCCCTTCGACAACGAGGAGTTCAACATCGACGTTGACAAGGCCGAGAAGCTCATTCGCGAGCTCGAGCCCAAGATAGTCGTCTTCGGCGGTTCGCTCTTCCCGTTCCCGCACCCGGTCAAGGAGCTCGCGCCCGTAGCTAAAGAGGTCGGCGCCTACGTCATGTACGACGGTGCCCACGTCCTTGGACTCATCGCCGGAAAGCAGTTCCAGGACCCGCTCCGCGAGGGTGCCGACATAATCACCGCCTCGACCCACAAGACCTTCCCCGGACCGCAGGGCGGTGTCATCATCTACAAGCGCTTCGGCGAGACAGAGGAGATAGCCAAGCTCCAGTGGGCCATCTTCCCTGGAGTTCTTAGCAACCACCACCTCCACCACATGGCCGGAAAGACCCTCACCGCGGCCGAGATGCTCGAGTACGGTGAGAAGTACGCGAAGCAGATAGTCAAGAACGCGAAAGCTCTGGCCGAGGCCTTAGCAGAGGAGGGCTTCAAGGTCATCGGTGAGGACAGGGGCTACACCGAGAGCCACCAGGTCATCGTTGACGTCAGCGACCTCCACCCCGCTGCCGGAGGCTGGGCGGCACCGCTCCTTGAAGAGGCCGGCATAATCCTCAACAAGAACCTCCTGCCCTGGGACCCGCTTGAGAAGGTCAACGAGCCGAGCGGTCTGCGCATAGGCGTCCAGGAGATGACCCGCGTTGGAATGTTCGAGGACGACATGAAGGAGATTGCCAGGTTCATCCGCCGCGTCCTCATCGACAAGGAGGACCCGGCCAAGGTCAGGCGCGACGTCTACGGCTTCCGCGCCGAGTTCCAGAAGGTCTACTACTCCTTCGACCACGGGCTTCCGCTCAGGGAGTGATTGGGCTCCCTCCAGTTTTTCCATTCTTACTTTGGTTTCTCCCCAAAGTTTCTCCAGCGACTTCGGATTTTCTTGAAGAAAAAGTTATAAGCTTCCTTCTCAAGGCGTTTCCAGCGGTGCCTGGCCTTCATTCACCGCGCACCCCCGCCGGGCACCGTGGCGTGCGCCTCAAATCAGGGGGTCAAATAAGGGGGCTAAAATCCCCGCCGCGGCCTCAAATCAAACCGCTTCAAATCATTTTGAAACGAACGAAAGCGTTAATTACTCTTGTGGTGAGTTCATCTTGGTGGTGTCCGTGAAGAGGGCGGTCCTTGCGGTTCTAATAATCGCTGGGCTGGTGGCGGGTTATTTCCTCGTTGGTTCCAGCGGCTCGGCCGAAGCGTCACAGGGAAAGAAGGCCCCGATTAATCTTTCCCTCGAGGGGGAGCGCTACTCACCGACGGACACGATGGTCCTGACAGTTACCAACAACGGCAACGAGACCGTTACCGTTGGCTATCCCTTCGAGCTCTATCGCGAGGAGAACGGAAAATGGGTCAAGGTAAACGTTGACCTAATGTTCATTCAGTCGGTTGTTCAGCTTGAACCCGGGAAGAGCTGGACCCAGAAGGTCAGCCTCTCCCAGCTGAAGCTCTCATCTGGCCATTATAAGATAGTGAAGAAAGTTTCAACTCAACAAATGACCCTCACCGTGAGCGCCGAGTTCTACATCGAGGGCTGAGGTTTCATTTATCTCCTACCGCCTCTTCTGGCAAAACTTTTTATTCTCCACCCACATACCCAACCCCCGGCTGGAGGGATGGCTATGAAGTTCTGTCCGAAGTGCGGTAACCTCATGCTCCCTGACCGGAAGAAGAAGGTCTGGGTCTGTCGCGTCTGTGGCTACGAGGAGCCCTTTGACGAGGAGAAGGACAGGGCTAAAACCAGAATAACGCAGAAGGTCGAGCACAAGCCGGACGAGGAGATAGTCGTCATTGAGCAGGATGTCAAGACCCTGCCGACCACCAAGGTCACCTGCCCCAAGTGCGGTAACGACACGGCCTACTGGTGGGAGATGCAGACGAGGGCCGGCGACGAGCCGAGCACGATATTCTACAAGTGCACCAAGTGCGGCTACGTATGGAGGGCCTACGAGTGAACGAGCTCGAGCGCGAAACCCTCGTCAGGCTCGCGAGGAAGGCCCTGAAGGAGCTTGAGGAAGCCTACCGCAGGGTTCCTGATACCGACAACGGAAAAGCTTATTTATTCCGCGGAAAAGAAAGGGTTAGGCTCATGCTTAAAATACTGGAGGGATGAAGATGCCGTTCGAGGTCGTTTTTGACGGTGCCAAGGAATTTGCCGACCTTATCGCGACAGCGAGCAACCTGATAGACGAGGCCGCCTTCAAGTTCACCGAGGAAGGCATAAGCATGCGCGCGATGGACCCGAGCAGGGTCGTTCTCATAGACCTCAACCTCCCGGAGAGCATATTCTCCAAGTACGAGGTCGAGGAGCCCGAAACCGTTGGAATCAACATGGACCAGTTCAAGAAGATACTCAAGCGCGGAAAGGCCAAGGACACGCTCATACTCAGGAAGGGCGACGAGAACTTCCTTGAGATAACCTTCGAGGGAACGGCAAAGAGAACGTTCCGCCTTCCGCTCATAGACGTTGAGGAGCTTGAGCTCGACCTTCCGGAGCTCCCGTTCACCGCTAAAGTCGTCGTCCTCGGCGAGGTTCTCAAGGAGGCCGTTAAAGATGCCTCACTCGTCAGCGACGCCATAAAGTTCATCGCCACCGAGAGCGAGTTCGTCATGAAGGCCGAGGGCGAGACCAACGAGGTCGAGATTAAGCTCACCCTTGAGGACGAAGGCTTGCTTGACCTCGAGGTCGAGGAGGAAACCAAGAGCGCCTACGGAATCAGCTACCTCAGCGACATGATAAAGGGCATCGGCAAGGCCGATGAGGTAATCCTCCGCTTCGGCAACGAGATGCCCCTCCAGATGGAGTACATGATTAGGGACGAAGGAAGGCTCGTGTTCCTCCTCGCCCCACGCGTCGAGGAGTGATTCCCCTTTCCTTTTCTCTGAGGTGGTGGCATGGACATCGTCAAGCTCAGGGAACTGCTTGAGGGGGAGCTTTCCAGTGTCGAACTGACGGAGTTAGACGACGACTTTTACAGGGAGTTCGACAGCCTAATCAAGGCCCTCAAGCTGAGCGCCGAGAGCTCCCGCGAGAGGGGCGAAAGCGTCGAAGAGAGACTCTACCTTGCCCAGCTCAAAATAGCGGAGGAGCTGATGAAGGAGATAATCAAGCTCCGCCTCCATAAGATTGTTGACCTCGCCGTCGAGGGAAGGATAGCTGAGATGACCGATGAAGAGAGGAGGATTTTCAGGATTCTCAGGGCCTTCGTTGAGCGCGAGGAGCTTCCAGATGTCGGGGAAGAGCTTCCGGAGGTCGAACCCGAGCCGGGCGAAGCTGAAACACCAACTAAAAGGCCACTGCGGGAAGCCTACATCGTCACCGCCGAGCTTCCAACGATTCTCGGGCCCGACCTGAGGGAGTACGGACCCTTCAGGGCCTGGGACATGGCGGTTCTGCCCGAGGAGATAGGAAAGGTTCTTGTCGAGAGGGACGTTGCCTTCAAGGTTAAGATTTCCCCGTGATTGCCATGCCCTTCTCCGTCTGCATGCGGGACTGCTACGATACCTGCTCGATGGTGAGCGAGCTCAGAGACGGAAGGCTCGGTGTTAGGGGCAATCGGGAACACCCGATAACGGCCGGCTTTCTCTGTCCCAAGGGCGCTCTGCTCCCGAAGTGGTTCCACTCGGAGGACAGGCTAAAGAAACCGCTAATCCGAACCGGCGAGAGGGGGAGCGGTTCCTTCAGGGAGGCGAGCTGGGACGAGGCGATAGGCCTCGTAGCGAAGAAGCTTAAAGAGACCATCGAAAAGCACGGGAGCGAGAGCGTTCTCGTTTACCAGTACGCCGGCGACAGGGGAGTTGTGAACTACGCGTTCCCGCTGAGACTCTTCCACTACCTCAACACCGCCGTGCTCGACTACGGAATCTGCGACAGGGCCGGGCAGGAGGCGTTAAAGGACGTCTACGGAACCGCCGTCGGTCTCGACCCCGAGGAGCTTAAAAACCAGCGGTTAATCGTCTACTGGGGGATAAACGCATTCTGGACGAACCTTCACGGCTTCGCCCTTGCCAAAAGGCATGGCCTTGAAATCTGGACGGTTGACGTCGTCAGAACCGAAACGGCCAAGCGCTCTCACCGGTTCTTCCAGATAAAGCCCGATACGGACGTTCTTTTGGCTTTGGGAGTTGCGAAGGTCATCATCGAGGAGGGACTTTACGATAGGGCCTTCGTCCGCGAGAACGTTTACGGCTTTGAAGAATTCAAGAATTATGTAAAAACGCTATCGCTTGATTATGTAAGCAGGGAAACCGGGTTGAGAGTTGAGGAGATAGAGACCTTCGCGCGGGAGTTCGCGGAGAAGAGGGGGGTAATCCACATCGGCTACGGATTCCAGCGCTCCATTGCCGGTGGGGAGGCGGTTAGGACGATAGCAATCCTTCCCGCCCTCGTCGGCCACCGTTTCGGCTTCATTTACGACATGAAAACGATAGACAAGTCCTACGCTGAAGGTGCGTTCCTGAGAACGAAGCCGGCAAAGAGAATCCCCCAGATGAAGCTGGCAGAATACATCGAGCGGGGTGAGATTAAGTTCCTCTACGTCTACAACTCCAACCCCCTCGCGAGCCTTCCGAACCAGAAACGGCTGAGAAAAGCCCTAAGCGAGAGCGACGTCTTCGTCGTTACGCACGACATCTTTCTCACCGACACGGCCCTCTACTCGGACGTCGTTTTGCCCGCCAATACCTTCTTCGAGAGGCTTGACATAGCGGATTCCTACTACCATCGCTACGTTGCTCTGAACGAGCCGGTCGCGAGGCTGTACGGCAAGAGCAACAGCGAGGTAACGAAACTGCTCGCAAGAGCGCTGGGTATTAAAAATCCCCACCTCTACGAGAGCGACGAGGAGGTAATTCGAAAGGTCCTTGAGCTCAACGGGCTGAGCTGGGAGGAGCTGAAGGCAAAGGGCTTCGTTAAAATCCCCGAAAAGCCGAGAAAGTGGGAAACTCCGAGCGGAAAAATCGAGTTCTTTTCGCAGAGGGCCGTTGAGAGGGGCCTGAGTCCGTTTCCCCAATACAGGAAGTTTAAAGGAAAGTATCAGCTCCGCCTGCTCACGCCAACCTACAGAATGACGATAACGAGCCAGTACCACAACACCCACGGAATGGTCGACCCCAGTCTATACATAAACCCTGCGGACGCCGATGAGCGGGGAATCCGGGACGGCGAGACGGTCGAGGTCTTCAATGACTACGGCCGGATAAAAACCCTTGCAAAGCTCAGCGACGACGTTCCGAGAGGAGTTGTCCTGCTCTACAAGGCCTTCTGGGTTAAGCTCCTCGGCTGGAACGCCAACTTCCTGACGACTGATGAGACGGTCGGGGATTACGGGAACGGCTCAGCGTACCATTCAACGTGGGTCGAGGTTAGGAAGCTTAAAGGCGAATAAACATTCCTGTTCACTGAGTTTTGACAACGGAAATTTGTGTCAGTTTACACAATGACAACCATTTTTAAGCGGGTCTGGACTTCTCCTCACTGGCTTTAAAAGGCCTTTGTTTATCCGCCAAGTTTTTGCCCAAAAACGAACCGAAAGACTTATATATTCGAACCTATGAGGTTTATAGTGAAGACGACACAGGAAAAGAAGAGGTGATGAAAGATGGTCGTCATAGGAGAAAAGTTCCCAGAGGTTGAGGTCAAGACCACCCACGGAGTGATAAAGCTCCCGGACTACTTCGCCGAGAAGGGCAAGTGGTTCATACTCTTCAGCCACCCGGCTGACTTCACCCCGGTCTGTACGACCGAGTTCTACGCCATGCAGAAGAGGCTCGACAAGTTCAGGGAGCTCGGCGTCGAGCCGATTGGACTGAGCGTTGACCAGGTCTTCAGCCACATCAAGTGGATGGAGTGGATAAAGGAGAACCTTGGCGTCGAGATTGAGTTCCCGGTCATAGCCGACGACCGCGGTGAGCTCGCCGAGAAGCTCGGCATGATTCCGAGCGGAGCAACGATAACCGCCAGGGCCGTCTTCATCGTCGACGACAAGGGCGTCATAAGGGCCATCGTCTACTACCCGGCCGAGGTCGGCAGGGACTGGGACGAGATACTCAGGCTCGTCAAAGCCCTCAAGGTCAGCGACGAGAAGGGAGTTGCCCTTCCGCACAAGTGGCCCGAGAACGAGCTCATCGGCGACAAGGTCATCATCCCGCCGGCCAGCACCATCGAGGAGAAGAAGCAGAGAGAAGAGGCCAAGGCCAAGGGCGAAATCGAGTGCTACGACTGGTGGTTCTGCTACAAGAAGCTCGAGTGAGCTTCTTTCCCTATTCTTCAATCTCTTCCAGGTATTTTAGTGTATCGACAAGTGGTTTAAACGCGGTTTCTAAGTTCTCCAATTTACACGATAGGATAAATTTTGTGAGCGTTTTGTATCCATACGTGCGGATGACGGTCATTATCTGACTTTTCAAACTTTTAACATCTGAGTATTCGAGCTTAACTTCCTCCCTTCCAAGCTCAAGGTTGATAAGTTTTCCAACCCATTCTTCAATAGCAAACTTCTCTCCCTGCACAACAATATGAACTTCAAGAGTGTTCGTACGAACAACATAAGGATTTGACCCAGTAACGACATAGTCTTTAAAGAGGTCCTTGCATATCTCGTCAAGTTTCTTCAAGTCAAAATGCTCCTTATCAATTAGAATAACGTATCTTGTGTGTCCTGTAAGCTCGTAGACTTCAGGAACCGATTTAATAACGTTCAGGCCTGTTTTCTTGGATAACGGCCTTTTTGGAAAAAGAAGGATTTTGTCTCTGCCGTTGTATCTCTTCGCAATTGCTGGAAGTACCTTCTCCTCAGTACGACCGTCTCCTGTCAAAACGAGGGCGATAATATCAGCGCCTGTGGGAGACTGTATGAGAACCCTCACGGAAGACACCTCAAATTTTAAGCTCTGTCGCGATGAGTCTTGGGTCTATATTTGACTCTAAGAGAGTTTCTATTTCGTCTGGACTGAGCTCACGGTGATAGAGAGTGTCTTGTGAGTCCTTTCTGAGAAGGATGACCTGCCCATTAAATTCCTCAATTTCTTCACTTAGGTCATTGAAGTAATACAGGACGTCTATGCTGTGAGTTGAGAGAACCACCTGCCATGGACCAAGAGCAAGCCATCTCATGAGCTCATACAACATTCCGGGGTGGAGAGCGGTGTCAAAATCATCCCATAAGACCAGTTTTGGTCGTAGGAGCTCAAGGAGCATCATGACCTTTACGCTCTTTTTAACACCGTCTCCGGCGTCCTCTATGTGAATATAGCTGGCATCACTCCTCCTGAGGTACCAGCCGTCCCTTTTGAGGACTATCTCAGTGAACTCTTCGTCAAGAACCTCGCTTATTCTCCTCGCAGTTTTAGTGTGTATTTCCTTCTTCACAATTTCGGGTTCCTTATCCTCAAGAAACTTGTTGATATGTTTCATGAAATTCGTGTCGTATGGAAGGAAAATTACTGGAGATGTCTTATGGAGGTCAATCTGAACATGTTTGTTCCCACGTAAAAACTCCCCATTATCTGCCAGCGCGTGAGTGATTGTTCCTTTTTCGGTTTCGCATGTTGTCTTGGCTCGTCCTGCGTACTTATAGATGAGCCTGTGTGCTCCATTGTGCCGGTCTCTAATGAATTCAAGAACACTCCTTCCGGTAATTGGCTCCTTATACTCTGGAACCGTTCCAAGAAGTATTGCCTCCATTAGTGTTGATTTCCCTGCGTTGTTCTTTCCGATTAGTATGTTGAACTTTTTGAATGGAATCGGGCTTGAAAGCTTTTTTATTCCCCGAAACTCTGAAATTTCTTTTATCTCACGGATGAACATGATTGTTCCCTCTATTCTCACGTATCAGGTCAGAACTTAAAAAATCATCCCTAAACCTTTCAAAAATCAGCTCGTCCACGAAGCCGTAGCCCGGAACGTGGTGGTGTTTTCTCAGCCTCCCAACGAGTTCGAAGCCGTTCTTCTCGAGGACCTTTATCGAGGCAACGTTCGGCTCGTAAACCCTCGCGTAGACCTTCCGGAGGTTGAGCCAGTTGAATGCGTAATCGAGGGCCAACTTCACCGCCTCGCTTCCATAGCCCCTCCCCCAGTGCTCCCTTCCGAGGAAGTAACCGAGCTCTGCCCTTCCGTCGCGGTGGTCTATCCTGTGGAGCCCTATGAAACCGACGAGGGAAGAGGTTGAGTTCTCCACTATCGAAAAGACCTTCTCGCGCTCCTTTGCCTTTCTAATCCTCTCGTACCACTCCATCTCGTCCTCAAAGAAGAAGACTTCCTCCGGGGCCGTTAAGAAGAGTCTCACGCTCCTGTCGTTGAACCAGAGCCACGCTTTCCTTACGTCGTCTCTCAGCGGAACGGCGAGCGAAACGAGGTTGCCTTTGAGAACGACCGGCCTCATCGGGCGCACCTTAACTTTATTAAGCCCTTACGAGTATTTAAACCCGATGGAAAGGGAGAAGCTCATCAAAACCGTTGAGGCGATACTCAGGAGCGCGGGCTACAAAACAGCCCGCCTTGAGTTTAGAGGTTCCTGCTTTGACATAGTCGCGAGCCGGTTAGTGGTTCTTCTCTTCCTCAAGGTCGTCGCGAACATAGACACCGTTACCGAGGAGCAGGCCGAGGATTTGAAGAGGCTCGCGAAGTTCTTCAACGCTTCCCCCCTCATAGTGGGCCTCCGCTCGAAGAACGCGGAGCTTGAGGAGGGAGTTGTTTACGAGCGCTTCGGAATCTACGCTTTGAGACCCGAAACGCTCTACGACGTCCTCACAAACAACGAGCTACCGGCCATCTTCGCGGAGCGCGGTGGGCTTTACGTCCGGATAAACGGCGAACTTCTCAGGGAGCTTCGCGAGAGGCACGGTTATTCGGTCAACGAGCTGGCACAGCTCCTCGGGGTTTCGAGGAAGACCCTCCTCAACTACGAGCGCGGTGAGCAGGCCGTTTCACTTGAGGTGGCGATTAGGCTCGAAGAGCTCTTCGACGAGGCCCTGGCCGAGCCGATTGACGTTCTGAACGCGAGGGTGGAAGCGAAGCTCGACGTTAAGCCAGAGAGCCCCCTTGAAAAGGAGGTCTTCGAGAGGTTGAAGCGCCTCGGTCTCGGCCTCGTGAAGGTTAAGAAGGCCCCGTTCAACGCGGTTTCAAAGGGCGACGAGTTCAGAATCCTGACGGGGATAGACGAAAGGAAGACCCGCTCGACGGTGAAGAGGGCCGAGATGGTGGCCGAGGTTGGCAGGATAATCAACTCCGACGGCGTGTTCATCCTTGAGAAGACCAAGACCGAAGTCGTCAAGGAGGTCCCCATAATCCCGAAGGAGAGCCTCAGGGAAGTCAGGGACGCCGACGAGCTCATTGAGATGATTGAGGAGCTCAAAAAGGAGATAAAGGCGAAGCTCTTCAGCTGAAGAGCACCTTTCTCCAGCTCTCGCGGAGCTTTCCGACGTACTTCTCCGGCGAGGCTATGAGAACGGCCCACCTGGGAGTCTGTCTCCTCTTGAGGGCGTTCGCAAGGGGCGTTACCTTCGAGAGGGGCTGAACCTCGCCGTTTTCAAGGAGCACCTTTATGCCGGTCTCCTTCAGCCTCGGCTCGCTGAGCATCAGGTCTGCTATGCTAAACTCGAGGATTACCTCTCCCTCGCTTGCACCAACGGCTTCCGCCAGGGCCCTCTCAAGCTCCTGCCTCCTCTTGACGTTCCTGTAAGCCGAC
This sequence comes from Thermococcus henrietii, assembly GCF_900198835.1. NCBI lineage: Archaea > Methanobacteriati > Methanobacteriota > Thermococci > Thermococcales > Thermococcaceae > Thermococcus > Thermococcus henrietii. Next base: position 1,340,531 of record NZ_LT900021.1, read on the forward strand.
AGCAACTCCCTCCTCTCCTCCTGGCTGAGCTCCTCCGCGCTCGCGAGAACCGCGGCCTTGTAGAGCTTCCTGTAAAGGACGCGCCTCGTGAGCTCCGCAGGCAGGCCCTCTAAATCCTCGAGTTCAACTAAAACCCGGCAGTCGGTCATCTTCCAGAAGTCCCATAGGTGGTCCTCTTCAAGGGCGAACTCCAGAGCTCTGGTCAGCATGCCCTCGGCAATCTTCACCGTGTGGTGGAAGTAAACGCGCGAGTACATCAGCGAGCGCGCCACCATCATTCCCTCGACGGCTTCAACACCCTTCTCGTCGACGACGAGCTCGTCATCGTGGATTTCGAGCACCTTGAGGAGCCTCTCAAGGTCTATTATTCCGTGCGCGACGCCGGTGTAGTGGGCGTCTCTGATGAGGTAGTCGAGCTGGTCAACGTCAACCCCCCCGTGAAGCATCTGGCCAAGGTAGGGCTTCTTCGCCCTGCCGAGGATTAGGTCCGCCACTTCCCTCGGCTCAATTCCGTGGTTTTCCAGTATCTCCGGAATCTTCCCTCCGTCCTCGTCGCCGGTTATGTTTATCCGCCCCGTTATGATGTCCTGGCCGAGGCGCATGTGGTCGCGCTCCTTCACGTAGTGCCGGTAGATTCCCTCAAAGGTGTGGCTTAGGGGCCCGTGCCCGATATCGTGAAGTAAAGCGCCGACCTGAAGGAGCAGGCTTTCGTCTTCATCGAGCCCGACCTCGTCGGAGAGGCGCTTTGCTATGTGCCAAGTTCCGAGGGAGTGCTCGAAGCGCGAGTGATTGGCGCCGGGATAGACGAGGTACGCCAGACCGAGCTGTCTTATGTGCCTGAGCCTCTGGAACTCGGGCGTTTTGACGAGTTCAAGGATTACCCCCGTGACCTTCATGCTACCGTGGATTCCGTCGTGGATAATCTTCGCTTTCGCCATTCCCACCACCGGCTGGAAATCTGAGAAGGGCCTTAAATAACTTTTCGGCATTATGACAAGGAGGTTAAAGGAAAGAAAATCAGAAGTCCTTTCCGGCGACGTATATTCTCTTGGTCTTCCCAGGCCTGACTGGAAGGCCCTCGCGGAGCTTTTCCAGCGGGACTGCCTCGATTATGAGCTCCGAGCTCTTCGCTTCCTCGACCTCGTAGCGAACCGGATTGTTGGCCTCGTAGATGAGCTCCCTCACCTCATCCTCGATTCCAGCTGGTTTTTCACCCTCGTAGGCAACCCTTACGACCACCCTGGGCCTCGGGTTGTCCGGCGAGAGCGGGTGGTAGAGTATCACGAAGTCCTTGAGCTCGGGATGACCGTAGACTATCTCCATTACCTGGTCTATGTGGAGCTTTGCCCCGGAGAGAACGACGACGTCCTTAACGCGGATTATGCTGACGACTTCGCCGTTTTCGAGCCTCGCCAAATCACCGATGTCGTAGTTGAAGAGCGGTAATCCAGTTAGCTCGCCCTCGCGCATGACCTTGGTAATGTAGAGCCTCTTGTATTCCGGATAATCCTCGTCGCCGGTGTCCTCAAGGACTATTACGGACTCCCCGAAGTGGAAGGGCGTTGCTCCCTTTCTCGTAACTATCCTGAAGCCGGTAACGTCGTCCTCCGTCGAGCCGAAGTTGTCTATGACGACGGCGTTAGGGAACAGCTCAAGGGTGGCCTTGGCCAGCTCTGGAGTGAGTGTCTCACCGCCGACGACTATCGTTTTAACGTCCTCCCTGAGCTTCTCCGGCAGAATGAGGCCAAGGTTGTAGGCGGTGGCAGTTAGGGCCCATATCGAGGTTGGCTTTATGTCCTCAAGCTCATTGAGAAGGAGTTCCCTGTTCTGGAGGTAGGTAATCGGCACCTGGAAGTACGCAACCCCTGCGTTGTTGCCCTCAAGCCCGCTCAGTGCGAAGTTGCCCGATGAGGACGGCAGTGGCGGGAAGAACGAAGCGACTCGTTCGCCCTTCTCGAAGTACTCGTTGACCCAGGGCGCCATCTGGCGTGCGGTTCGTCTCTTGTCGTCCGGGGTGAAGGGCACCCTCTTCGGCCGGCCGGTCGTCCCGCTGGTTCGCATAACCGCGTGGAAGAGACGGCCCTCCCGTATGTAGTCCGGCCAGACGCGGGACCTCTCGTAAAGGTCGTGGGGCTTGATTGTTACCCTGGCCGTTAGTTCACAGAGGGTTTCCGGAGAAATCCCTTCCAGGTCAAGACCCTCGAATTTCTCTTTCCAGAACGGAGTCGTTTCCACGGCCTTGCTCAGGGTGTATTTAAACCCATCCAGTAGGGTTTTACGATATATAACGGTGGGCATGGCGTCACCCATCAACATTGGGCGTTGGTTTATTTAACCTTATGGGTTCAAAATGCAACTCTCGTTTAGAAAGACGTTTAAGAAAGGCTTATATTCTCCTGTGAACAATTACATGCTATGACGTACGAAGATGTCCCGGAAAGTCTAATTGAGGAACCCCTTAAAGTCGAAGAAGACGAAGTTCTAAGCCACCTCAAAAGAACCATCCGTTATCACCTCAAACACACACCCTATTGGAAGAGCTTCCATGTTGCCGATGAGGAAATTGTGGGGAACACCATCATTGAGACAGTCGAAAACATGCTCAACAGGGACTTTCTCGTAGAGGAAGATTACCTACGTGCCAACTGGCCCGATTTTCTACCAGAGGGCTACCCTGGTAGAGTTCGCTTTTATCAGTCCTCAGGAACTACGCGCGAGAGGGCCATCGGACACTGGGACAGGGAATACGTGAGATACCTCGTCTCGTACCTTAAATCCTCCCTCGACGAACTTTACGGCCTGAACGAAACGTTTCCCCCGGGCAGGATGCGTGCCCTTGCACACGGCCCCTACGGCTGGTATCAGGACGAGATAAGCGAGCTCGTGTGGAGCTACGGTGGTTACCTGTACTTCATAGGCATGGAAACCGACGGGTTGAAGAAGGTTTTGGAGGAGAAAGGAGTTGAGGAAGTCCTAAGAATTCTCAACCCGCTCGTCCGCTACACCGAGCGCGTACTTAAGAGGGACAGGATAAACCTCGCGAGGACCGCACCACCTTTAATCGGGCTCTTTGAAAGCGTATCGGAGGATATAGAAGCAGTTATTCTAAGCGGTGTTGGAACAGACGTCGCTTTTCTCAAGGAAGTTGAGGAAAAGTTCCCAAACGCCCGGGCAATTCCGCTCTACGGCTACTACCTCTTCGGCGACCTCATAGGGATTCCCGGGAAAAGGAAGATATCCTACTACCCCAACTGGCCATTCACACTGGTTCTTCCGGTCGAAAAAACAGCGGATGGATACCGCGTGGTGGACTACGGTGAACGGGGTTTGCTGGCCGTGGTTATAGCCAGACCGGAGGTGCTCGTCGTGAAGGTTGAAGACGAGACTGCCATTCGGGCTCCGCCGGCCGGACCGTTTAGATGGGACGGCTTCGCCGACCCGAGGAGGGTTGTTCATGACCTCCGCTGATTTTATCCCCTACATCAGCGGATTTCTCGTGATACTTGCTGACCTGACGGCCGCTTTCTTAATCCTCCGCGTATACTTGAGGAGGCGTAGAAGGTCTGCCCTATTCTTTTCCGCCGCATGGTTTGCCGATATGCTGATGGTTGTTCTTTCAATGTCGATGAATCCCCTGATACGGATGATTGCTGAATTTTCACTGACTATCTTTGCCATGCTGGTTTTTATGGGGTCCGTGAGACTACTCGATGAAGAGTTGATTCCGGTCCCCCACTATATTCTCCAAAGGATGGCACTTATGGCACCGATTTTTTATATCTTCGTTGCCTCGGTGTATCACTTCACAGGAAATGCCGACTGGGCCCTCACCGCGGGGGTCTCCCTGGGAATAAGTGGGGCTTTTGTGTTTGCCAGCGGTGTCCTTCTGAGGCCCCTTGAGACGGTTTACAAAAAGCCTGCGAAGGTTCTATACCTCAGCGTTCTACTGTTTGGTCTTCACTTAGTTCCAGCGGCACTTTTCGGTCTCTACGAGTGGTACCTTCCCATTGGCTTTACCCTCTCAACGGCGCTCACGATAATGATGGCATATTCAATGCTCAGGTTAACCTCTACAAGGGAATTCCTTGAGGGGAGAGGCGAGGTTAGGGTTCCTGAAATTCATAGCGGGACAATTATACTCCAGCCGGAAGATTTCGAGGAGGTTCTTCCGAAGCTTCGAGAAGCGCCAGTGCTTGCATTTCTTCGCGACTTAAAGTACTCCCAGAAAAGCTGGAAAACCTACTTTATAACTGCAGTCCCTTTTCGGAAGGAGGGAATCTCGGGAACGATAAACCCCACAGAACTCGCTAAGATGACGGAAATCGTCTACCAGTACCTAGAGGAAACCAAACGGATGGGCTTACCTGGGGTTGTTGTTATGGATTGTCTGGAGTACCTCAGCATGTACAACCATTGGGATTCGCTTATGAAGTTTCTGTCCAAGCTTAGAGACTTAGTGCTGGTTAGGGGTGGAACGCTCATCATCGTCGTAGACAGAAACAGCGTGGAAGAACGGCTCTTCAACCAGCTAAGAAAACTCCTCGAGTGAGGGTTTATAAACCACGTCTCATACTTAGAAACGCCCCCGCGCGAGGACCCCGGGGAGAATGAACCGGGGGGCGATGCGGGGGCTACAGCCCGGCCTCAGCGAGGTCCCCGCGGGAGGGCCTTCCGCGTCCCGGAGCGCGATGACCACGGGAAACCCAGGCCGGGCACAGTTCTCGCCCGCCTGGGTTAACCCGCCTGAGTGTGGCGTTGCCTTCGATGAGGGCGGGCGTTACGGGCGGGCGACATCTACCAGCTGTTCTCTGAGTTGATAATGTTCCTTTTAGTTATATATTGTCACACTGTTGGACGGACGATAGAAAGGGTTATTAACCCGAAACGCATAATGAATAATGCCATGACTGAGAGTGATCTTATGAAACCTCCGGAGCAGAATGTTAAAGAACTTATACCCTGGCTTAGGGATAATCCAGTCTACGAAGTATTAGAACAGAGAAAACGCGAAGCCATGGAGATAATTCAGGATATTACCCAAAAAGAGTTGGAAATTATTGAAGAACTTCCAGATGACGTTAGAGAAATTATAAAGGTCCCAGACAGTGGAACCCTGATTAGGGACTTTTAGTATAATGTCACCCAGACTTCTTCTCCCTCAAGGTACCCCTCACTGTCTTCAGGGATTTCCACATAACCGTTGCTCTCCACGAGCGAGCTTATAAGTCCACTGCCCCTCTTCTTGATGGGCTTTGCCTTTCCACTCTCGTACCAGACCTTGACGAACTCGTATCTACCGAGCTGGCTCGGAACCCTATCGATTAGCGCCGCCTTAACCCGCGCCTCGTAGTTTCTGGCTCCAACCAGCTTGGCCAAGGCGTGCTTGACGTAAAGGTGGAACTGGGCAAACACTGCCACGGGATAACCGCTCATTATGAATACCCTCTCGCCGTAGCCTATCGGCCTTCCGGGTTTTATCGTCGTCCCGTGGAAGAGCAAGTTAACGAACCGGTGGGCGAAGTCCTTGTCCCCAAAGGCCGAACCGCCGGTGACGAGCACGAGGTCGTTCTCGGCCTTCGCCCGCTCGATTGCATTCCCTATCGCGTCTTCATTGTCAGGAACGACGCCGTAGAAGATGGGCTCGCCGAAGTACTGCCTCACGAGGCCCTTCAGCATGACGGAGTTGCTCTCAAGGATTTTGCCGGATTTCAAGGCATCTCCGTCGAACTCCTCAATAAGCTCGTCGCCTGTAACGATTATTCCAACCCTGGGCTTCCTCTTGACCTCAACGGTCTTGAAACCCACGCTCTTGAGAAGCGCGAGGTCCTGGGGCCTGAGTACCTGCCCCTTCCGCAGGATTACCTCCCCCTTCTTTACGTCCTCGCCTGCGAAGGCGACGTTCTGGCCGGGAGCAACGGGACGGAGAACCCTTATCACGTCCCCCTCGCGCTCTGCCATCTCCTGCATCAGAACCGCGTTCGCTCCCTCGGGCATCTTCGAGCCGGTCATGAGTTTCACGGCCGTTCCCGGCTCCACCTTCGCCCCGCTTTCCTCGCCAGCGACAATCTCGTCAACGACCCTCAGCTCGACGGGGCTGTATTCCCTCGCGGGGAAGGTGTCCTCAGCGCGTAAAGCGTAGCCGTCAACCGCCGAACGGTCAAAGGGCGGGTTGTCTATCGGTGAAACGATGTCCTCAGCCAGGACCCTGCCGAGGGCATCCTCGAGGGGAACTTCTTCGGTTTCTCTAATTTCGTTCAGGTCATCGAGGAGTAACTTTAGTGCCTCCCTGTAAGGAGTGAGGCGCTTGAACTCTCTCATTTTCACACCCCCAAAACTTTGAGGAAGTCAACCCTCGTGAAGTCGGAATCGAAGGTTGCAATCTTATCAACCCCGTAGCTCTTGCAGGTGAGAACTATCTGAGCATCGGAGGGCATTAGGTGGTATTTCTCCATGAAGACAACGTTCTTCAAATCTCCTCAGCCTCCCGAATAGCCCACTGAATCGTCTCCTCGTCGAACGTTCCAAGTGCCCCCCTGCAACTTTCGAAGGGGCCTTTGCCCTCTCGTCCTTCTGGGGGACATGTTTCTTAGCATCATCAACGCTCTCCATCGGCTTCACCCTTCGGGGATACGGGGTAACAGGCTATAAGGTTACTCCCTCCCGTGCTTGAGGACGTGGCCGGCCTCCCTGAGGATAATCTTTATTCCGGTCTTAGCCGCCCCGAGGCTTCCCGGGAGGCAGAAGACCGCCATCGCCCTTCCCGAGCTCCTGATGACGCCGGCGGTCGCCCTCGTCATTATCGCCGCCGTGCCTATCTCCTCGTAGCTCATCAGCCTGAAGATTTCGCCGAAGCCCGTGAGCTCCTTGTCGAAAAGCGGCCTCAGGCTCTCTATCGTCACGTCCCTGCTCGCTATTCCGGTCCCGCCGGAGGTAACGACAACATCAGCCCCCTTCTCGAAGGCCTCAACTACGGCACCTATTATCGCCATCTTCTCGTCCGGCACGACCCTGTAGAGAACCCGCTCGTGTCCCGCCTTCTCCAGCTCCTCGATGAGGAACTTCCCGCTGGCATCTTCCTTCTCGCCCCTGCTCGCGGTGTCGCTGACCGTTATGACAGCAAATCGAAACTTCCTGGGTGCCTTCCTCTTGTGCTCCTCAACGCCCATGTTACCACCGGGGTAAAATGTTCGGCGGCCTTAATAACCTTTCAGCAAACGGAAGCGTTTAACAGGGATACATTTTCTCTTGAAAGCCTCGCCCGTTAGGGCGGGGAGGAAGTCAGCGCAATGTTTCCGAGGAATCCCACGTAGGTAAGGGCGAAAAGGAGCTTGAAGCGCCTAAGCCAGCCCATATCATCACCCTAACAGCCCCAGTGCAGGCAGAACCGTTATTGCCATGCTCAAAAGCCCGCCGAGAATTAAAGCCGGAACCGTCTGCTTTTTCTCAATTCCGAGGAGGTAAGCCGCCAAAGCCCCGGTCCATATCCCCGTTCCGGGAAGAGGAATGGCAACGAAAATCGTGAGGCCGATGAAGCCCCACCTCTCCACGTAGGGGTGCGCCTTTTTTCGAACCCGCTCCACGTAGTGGAGGTAGAGGTGTGCCACCTTTCTGAGGGGCGTTTTTTCGAGCCAGAGCATTATCCGGTCTATGTAGGGGAGCAGTGCAGGCAGGAGAAGCGAGAGGGTGAGCACGCCGAGGGAAGCACTTAAGAGGGTTTCCCAGAGGGGGTAGCCCCTCCCTATGCCGTAAACTATCGCGTAGCGCCCCTCAAAGGTCGGCACGAGGGAGAGCAGGAAGACCTCGAGGAAGCTATTCAACGTCGAGCACCCCCAGTCCGAGCCTTGAGATTACCCGCCTGTAGAGCGGAAGCCACGAGTCCTGGGTGGCCTTGACGATGCTGTAGACCCACGGAGCTAGCAACAGGCTGAAGAGGACGTCGCCGAACCAGTGGACATGGAGGAGCAGCCGCGTTATCGCAACTCCGACCGCGAAGATAACTGCCAGGGGAGTTGCCCGCTTCCAGCGGTTCGAGGCGTAGACCGCGATTATTGCCCCTCTGTAGGTGTGGCCCGAGGGGAAGGAGTAGCCCCCGTGGTTGCGGGGTCTCGGCTCGTTGATTGCAACCTTGAGAACCCCGACTATGACGAGACCGACGAAGGCCGAGACGAGGAAAACGAGCGTCTCCCGCGAGAGCCTTCCCGAGTTCCTGATGTCGAGGTAGATGACAGCGATTGCGAAGGGAACGAGGAACAGGTCGCTTCCGAAAGCCGTCAGGACGTTCATCAGGCCCGGGTTCGGCGATGGAAGGAGCGCGTCCACCCGGGAGTTCATGCCGGCCATTAAACCCGTGAGCTGAAGGACAAGAACGAGAACCAGCAACGCCGTGTTCAGCAGGAACTTCCAGTTCTTGAGGGATTCGCTGGACATGGATTGGAGAAAGAGTTTGAGCTAAAAAGCTTTTCTAAATCAGCCCCTCGTTGTAGAGTCCGTGGTAAACCTTGAGAAGGGCCCCCCGAACCCTCTTCGGTCCGAAGGTTCTGACGGCCTTTCCGAGGCCCTCGTTGTAGATACGGCGCATTATGAAGTCCGTTTCGCGGTTGAAGTTAAGCCTGTCCTGGTTTTCGAGGTAGAGGCGCGCTATCTCCTCCGGCTCGCGGTAGTTGAGGCCCTTGAGCCACTTGAGGGGGATTCCGTCCCTGAAGGCCTTGACGACCTCGAAGCCTATTACGGTGACCTCGTCGTCCCCGTAAAGCTCGCCGTAGATTTTGTTCAGCTCGCGGAGGAGCTCCTTAACGTCGGAGAAGCCGTCGAGCTTGGCGTCTTCGTTGGTGAGCTCTCTAACCTTCTTCCGCTCAACCTTCGTGATTCTGACCTTCGCTATGGCAGTGTCGCTCGGCGTTACCACGAGATAAACCTCGCTTCCAGGTTTCGCCTCGTAGCTACCGTAGCGTATCGTCGTGACTTTGTCTCCCCTCAGGATTCTTGACTTGTATGAGCTGTCAATCAGCATGAACTTCCGAATCTGAACGCTCTTCTTCCTCATCGTTGAGTCCCCTCACAATCTTCGGAACCTCTTCAAGGCTCTCAATCGTGAAGTCGGCGTAGTCGAGGTAGTCGAGCTCCCTGTCGCGGTATTTTCCATAGCGGAACCAGACGGTCCTCATACCCACCTGCTTAGCCCCGTAGATGTCCGAGTAAAGCCTGTCGCCGACCATCAGGGCCTCTTCGGGCCTGACACCGAGCTTCCTGAGGGCCCGCTTAAAAATCTTTGGATGAGGCTTCTTGACGCCGAGGTAGTCCGAGATAAACACCTCGTCAAAGAACTCGTCGAGTTCGAGGCGGAGTATCTTCTCCCACTGCTTTATCGGGTCGCCGTCGGTGATTATTGCGAGAAGGTAACCCTCTTTCTTGAGCTCGAGGAGGACCTTCCGCGCGCCCCGGACGCTCTTTAGGTAGGCGAACTTCGTGTTGTGGTAGGCTATAACACCGGAGGCAATCCACTTGGGGTTGTTGGGGAGCTCAAGACGCCTGAGGAGGTAATCGAAGTGCCTGTTGAAGTTGCTACCGTACTCGGCTATCAGCTCAAGAAGCTCGCTGTAGGCGGTTTCGAAGTCAACGGGGAGGCCGTGGCGTATCATGTTCTCTATCGCGTTTCGACGTGCCATCTCAGCTAAGCGGGTGGTGTCAACAATCGTGTCGTCAAGGTCGAACAGGACTGCCTTAATCATACCCCGACCCCTTGGTTCCTTCTCCTCACGACTATTTAACGTTGCCGATGTCAAGGAAGAGTCCTCTTTTCCCTCTGGTCTGTTTTTTCGCCTCCCTCACAGCCCTGAAGTACTCGTCTTCTCTTCTCAACTCTTCGAGGAGCTCCTCCAGCGTCCAGCTAAGGTTCGTCTCAGTCGTCGTCGCGAAGATTACCCTTCCTTCAGCCAGCTTCCTGACATCACCTATGACCCTCTTGATACCCTCGTTGTCGAGATCGTGCATGATGACGAACCTTTCACCGGTCCAGTCAAGGTTCCCGTCCTCAGTGGTTCTTTCGAGTATCTCCGTCAGGGTGAGCTTCCTGAAGTGCTCGGGAACCGGCAGAATCGGATAGCCGAGCTTTGCAATCCTCTCGATTTCCTCCTCGGTAAAACCTATCAGGAGCAGCTTCATCTTAACTCCCTCACGAGCTCAACGAGCTTTGGAAGGACTTCAGCCGCCTTCCCGCGCAGGAAAACGTCCGCAATAGGCGTTATTCCGCTCCTCTCGACGTTCACCTCGATAACCCTACCGCCGTGCTCCTTAACTATGTAAGGTATGTACGCGGCGGGATACACTACGCCGCTCGTTCCGACGACGATGACCGCGTCGGCCTTCTCCGCCAGCCGAAAGGCTTCTTCCAAAGTCCCCCGCGGCAGGGCCTCCCCGAACCAGACCACGTCGGGCCTGAGGAGGGAGCCGCAACGGGGGCACCTCGGAAGGTCCTTTGAGTCCACGAACTCATGAACCCGGCCGCTCTCCTTCAAGTTCTCCCTGTAGGGGCAAGAGGTACAGCGAACCCGAAAGATGTTTCCGTGGAGCTCTATGGGGTTCCTTGTTCCTGCCTCGCGGTGCAGGTCGTCAACGTTCTGCGTGATTACGGCTTTGAGAACTCCCATTCTCTCAAGTTCTGCCAGGGCGTAGTGGGCGGGGTTCGGCTTCGCATCCAGAATCCTGCGCATCCTCCACCTGTAAAACTCCCAGACGAGGCGAGGGTCCCTATCGAAGGCTTCGGGCGTTGCGAGCTCTTCTGGACGATAGCGCTTCCACAGGCCGTTGGAGCCTCTGAACGTTGGAACACCGCTTTCGGCACTGATTCCCGCACCGGTAAAGGCTATGGCAAAGCGGGACCTTGCCAGGATTTTAGCGGCGTGTCCCTTCATGCCATCCCCTAATCAAGTGGAATTTAAAAACCCTACTAAAGGTTAAGCTCTATAAACAAAAACATCGAAGGATATTAGAAGCAACCTTCAGCCTTCCGAGCGAGGGTTTAAATTGTGTTCATCGGTGCATTGGACGGAGGTGATGCGAGATGCCGATTACCGATGGAACCCCGAGGAGCAAGGTCACTACCTCACACGGCCGTTACTACTCGGAGAGACTGGCGGCCCAGAGGCGGAAAAAGCTCATCCTGATTCAGAACCTCAGGAAGAGGAAAGCGGTGAGGGGGCTTAGGGTAAGCACGATTCGCGTTGAGAAGAAGCGCATAACAAAGGGAGAAGCTCTGGCAATCCTAGTCGGGACCCAGATAGGCGCTGGAGTGCTCGGCCTGCCCTACGCCGCCAGCAAAGTCGGTCTGATTCCGGCCATGCTCGTCCTCTTTGGCGTCATGGTGCTCATGCTGGCGACTGGCTTCATAGTCCTCAAGTTCTCGGCAGGAATGGGGGGGGCGCAGATGAGCACCATAGCCCAGCGCGTCCTCGGAAAGGCCGGCGGCTGGCTGATGTACGTCAGCATATTCATTATGAGCTTCGGAGCCATCTTAGCTTACATAGCGGGGATGGGAAGCGTTTTCGCAAGCCTCTTCGGGATAAGTGAAACTGCAGGAGCGTTCATCTTTTGGGTTCTCGCCTCGATAGTCGTTTACCGCGGTCTTGAGGCGAGCGGAAAGACCGAACTGGCCATGAGCTACATAATGCTTGCCCTCTTCATAGCGGTCACCGTGATGCTCGTTCCCCATGCGAAGCTGAGCAACGGCCTCTACACCGACCTCTCGGGAATCCTAAGCATAACGGGTGTTGCCATCTTCGCCCTCGGCTGTCACACGGTGATTCCCGACGTCTACAAGGGCCTCGGAAGCTACGAGGAGACCAAGAAGGTCCTCGTCTGGGCCTTCATCATACCGACTGCAATTTACGCCATATTTATGGCGGCGTTCCTGCTGGCCTTCGGAAAGAACACGCCACAGATTGCCACCCAGGGGCTCCAGTGGCTCTATGGAAGGCTTGGAAAGATAATCGGCAACCTCATTCCCCTACTTGCCATAACGACGAGCTACATAGGGATAGCCCTGGCACAGCAGAGCAACAACGAGGAGTTTGTGAAGCTCAAAAGGCCCGTTGCGTGGGCCCTAACCGTTATCCCGCCAGCGGCAGTGTACTTCGCAGGAATCAAGAACTTCGCGGACGTCCTGGCCTTCGCCGGCGACACTGGAGACATGATGGCCTTTATAATCCTGCCGATACTCATCTGGCTCGTTGACAAGCTGAGAAAACGCTAAAAGCGTCCCCTCTTTTCTTTATCCGGTGGTGGTCATGCCGAGGGTCTTCATCACGCGCGCGATTCCCGAGAACGGCATCGAGCTTTTGAGGGAGCACTTCGAGGTCGAGGTCTGGCCAGAGGAACGGGAAATCCCGAGGGAGGTTTTGCTCGAAAAGGTCCGCGATGCTGACGCGCTCGTCACGATGCTCAGCGAGAGGATTGACAGGGAGGTCTTCGACAACGCCCCGAAGCTCAGAATCGTCGCGAACTACGCTGTGGGCTACGACAACATAGACGTCGAGGAGGCAACGCGGAGGGGAATCTACGTAACGAACACTCCAGACGTCCTCACCGACGCGACGGCGGACTTCGCGTGGACGCTTCTCCTAGCGACGGCGAGAAGGTTAATCGAGGCCGATAACTTCACGCGCTCCGGCGAGTGGAAGCGGAAGGGCATCGCCTGGCATCCGCGCTGGTTCTTGGGCTACGACGTTTACGGCAAAACCATCGGAATCATTGGCTTCGGTAGAATCGGGCAGGCAGTGGCGAAACGTGCCAGGGGCTTCGGCATGAGAATCCTCTACTACTCCCGCACGAGGAAGCCAGAGGCGGAGAAGGAACTCAACGCAGAGTTCAAGCCCCTCAACGAGCTCCTGAGCGAGAGCGACTTCGTGGTTCTGGCCGTCCCACTGACGAGGGAAACATACCACATGATAGGCGAGAATGAATTTAGACTCATGAAGGAAACGGCAATTCTCGTGAACATAGCGCGCGGAAAGGTCGTTGACACGGAAGCGCTCATCAAGGCCCTTAGGGAGGGCTGGATTGCCGGAGCTGGTTTAGACGTCTATGAGGAGGAGCCCTACTACAACGAAGAGCTCTTCAGCCTGAAGAACGTGGTCTTGGCGCCCCACATCGGTAGCGCGACCTTCGGGGCCAGAGAAGGCATGGCCGAGCTCGTGGCGAGGAACCTCATCGCATTCAAGAACGGCCAGATTCCGCCGACATTGGTTAACAGGGACGTTGTGAAGGTCAGGAAGCCGGGGTTCGACTGAACCCCGTCCTTTTTGGGCGATGATGACGACACCCTCGGCTGACGGTGATGAGCTGGACCCGTGCCTGAGCCCTAAATGAGTGCTTTGAACCTCTTCGCGTCCCTGCACATGTCGTTGTTGTTGAAGAAGACGAAGCTCTCTCCGCGATTCCAGCCGAGGACGCGCTCTCGAACTTTTTGCAGTTCCCCGTCGCTGTAGGAGTGCCGGTAAATTATCCGCCCGTTCTCGTAGCGCCCATGAAGGCGGTAGTAGTTCGTCTCCCCGCTGTGGAGCGGAATCCTCACGAGCGGGTCGGTCACGTCTATGACGTCGAAGGCCCTAACGAAGCGCTTAACGCCCTTCTCGCTCCAGCCCCTCAGCTCAACGGCTATCTCGAAGCTTCCCCTGTCAATCATCTCGAAGAACCTTTCCGCGCTGGCGAAACTCTCCTCGCTCTCCTTGAAGCTCTTCGGTAACTGAATTAGAATGAAGCGCGCGCCAAGGGTTTCGGCCTCCTTCAGCGTCAGGCGCCAGAAGTGAAGCACTTCGCTCGTTGGCCTGAGAAGGCCGACGTTTTTGCTCGGCTTCACGTTGCTCCTCCGCCACGTCGGGCTGTTCGGTGGGTGCGTTACGCCCTGAAAGGCTTTCATCGCGAAGGTAAAACCTTCCGGAGCTTCCTTCCTCCAGCGCTCGAGGGTTTTCTCCTGGAGGATTCGGTAAAACGTCTGCTGAACCTCGACGGCATCGAAGTCCCGGAAGTATTTTGCCCTTCCTTCGCAGAAGCCACACGTTCCGACCTTAATCATTTCCATCACTCCAGCGGTTCCCTTCCGTAGCGCAGGAAGTTCAGGTAAGCCTCGTCCTCGCCAACTATCGCGCTCAGGATTGCGTCAACGTATGCATCAAACTCCCTCTTCTTGATTACGACCGAGTGGTGCGCGTACTCGAGCGGAATCACGTATTCGTCTTCGGCCACCGAGAGGATTTTTGCCAGCGTCTCCTCGAAGTCCTGCCCCTCCGGAACCTCGAGGAGGTAAATCAATCCTCCATCGGCGAAGCGAACGTAGGCCGGCCTTATCCTCGCGCCCTCTATCTTCCTTCCGTCGAGGACGAGAATCTCTCGAAGGTTCTCGAAAAAGCCGTGCTCCATGAGGTCGAGGATTAACTGAGCAAGGGCCTCCTTCTTGCCGACCTTCGACGAGAAGCGCAGGTAACCGCTCTTATCGGTCAGTGAAGCAACGACCGGCGTGTCCACCATTATTGGGACCTTCTTCAGTTTCTCCCTCTCGGCTACCGTCCCTATGACGTCGGAGCGGTAGAAGGTCTTGGCTATCGAGGCTATCTCGTTTCCCAAAAGCCTGTCGAGGGCGTGGAGGTATTCAAGGTATTCGAAGAGGACTATCAGGTTTTCGGCATCCACAACCCACCAGATTTTTCCACGAATGCTCCTTGAGCCCTTCTCCTCCAGTATCTTGAAGATTGACTTTCCTTCCCTCCCGCGGGCGAGCAGAGATGGACCCGAGATGACGCCCTTTTTGAGCTCCCGCTTCCACTCCCTCCACTTGAGGTTCAGGGCATCAAGGAAGTCCAGTGAGGCCTCCAAGAGCGTCCTCCCGTGCCTCTCGTAGAGCTGGTTCGTGGTTGAGTTCGCGTAGCTCGGCGGTCTTATGAGGGCCCCGCTTATCGTGCCGTCCATGAGCACGAGGTCCGACATTTCCCCGACGAGGGCACCCATTCTCTTCTCCAGAGTGTCCATGTGAACCCTTATCCTGTCGTCCGCGTTGCTGTAGGGGAAGAGCGCCCCGATGTCGTTCCAGTAGTAGAGGTCGTCGCCGACAGCCGATGCGGAGACGGCGTAGATTATCGCCCCACTGAGCCTCTTGGCCATTCTACTGCCGTCAACGGCGTAAACCTTAGCTTTCTTCGGCTCGGGCAGGCTCTCCCAGCGGTAGTGCTTTCTCACAAGGGGAACGAGCTTTCCGAGCTCTTTCCTGCTCTCCCTGAGGAAGTGCCTGATTTCCTCGAGGTGCCTGTCGTCAATACGCTCCAAGGCTCTCCACCTCCACCCTCGCTTCACCGGCGTTGGTAACCCTTATCACGTAGTCAGCCGCGTCCTTCAGCTCCTCGTCGTGCGAAACGATGATTACCTGAGGTATCTTCCTCAGCTGGCTCGATATAATCTCCACGAGCTTCTTCCTCCTCTCCTCGTCGAGAAACGGTGTCGGCTCGTCCAGTATGAGGAGCTCAAGGTTGCCCACCTTGTAGAGCGAGAGGGCAAGGCGGAAGGCCAGACCGAGCGCTATCCGCTCCCCACCGCTGAGGAAGTCTATTCCCACCTCGTTGCCCGCGTAGAGGACTTTGAGCTCAATCCTCTCCTTTCCGTACTTCTTCTCGCGCCTCAGCCTTATCCCCTGATACTTGCCCTCGGTCATCTCCGAGAACAGCTCTCCGGCCAGCTTTTGCACCTCTTCAAGGCCCCT
The DNA here is from genome assembly GCF_900198835.1 of Thermococcus henrietii. NCBI lineage: Archaea > Methanobacteriati > Methanobacteriota > Thermococci > Thermococcales > Thermococcaceae > Thermococcus > Thermococcus henrietii. The sequence goes on from NZ_LT900021.1 coordinate 1,356,273, forward strand.
CAGCTCTTCCTCCGCCTTCAGCCGGGCTACCTTCTCCCTGAAGGCCGTCAGGTCTGCCAGCGCCTTCTCGACGAGTTCGAGCTCTTTCTCGGCCTTTTCAATCTCCGCGAGGTTCGCCTTCAGCTCGTCTATTAAGCGAGCTATCTCATCCCTCAGGTTTTCTGCCCCCTCACGCTCGGCCCTCGCCCTCTCAAGCGCCCGCGACTTCTCAAGGTATTCCCTCTCGGCCCTCTCAAAGTCCTCCTCCGAGAAGTCCTTTTTAGCTTCCTCGAGCTCACTCCTTACCTTTCCGAGCTCGGCCTTCAGGCGCTCCATGTTCGCCCTTGATTCATCGGCCTTCCTCCGCTCGACGTCGAGCTTCTTCTCGAGGGCTTCAATCCTCCTCGGAACGTCCTTCAGCGAGAGGAACTCGCGGTAGGGCTTCTCAAGCTCCTTAATTTTGTCTTCCACTTCCTCGAAGGACTTAAATCCCCTCTCGGAGAGCCTCTTTAGAATGTCGGCCTTTCTCTCCTCGAGGGCCTGGAGTTGCTTCTTTACTTCTTCCGTTTCCTTCTCAAGGCCCTCGAGCTCCTCAAGCCTCTCCCTCACGCCCCGGATTTCCTTCTTGAGGCCGATGAGCTTCTCCTTCGTTTCCTCGAAGAGCTCGGCGTCCTTTTCCAGTTCTTCAACGCCAAGTTCCTCAAGCCTCTCCTCGGCTTCTCTGAGCAGGTCAGCCGTCTTCTTGAGGCGGATTAGCTTTGGCTCCCTCGCGAGGAGCTTCCTGAGCTCGAGCTCGCGCTTTCTCAACCCTTCGAGTTCCCCCTCGAGGGTTTTAACTTCTCCCTCAATCCTCGATATCTCCGCCCTGTATTCTGTCAGGATTTCGCCTTCCTCGTGCTCGTCTATGGGCCTTCTGCAGAGGGGGCAGATTTTGGCCCCTTCCAGTCTCTCCATGTTGGCCATAAGCTCCGCCTTTTTCCCCTTCAGCGAGGCTATTTTCTCCCTGACCTTCGAAATCTCCTCCTGGAGTTTTTCAAGCTCCTCCTTGGCTTTCTCGATTTCGCCAAGCTCGTTCTCAAGCTTCTCGACGGTGTAGCCGGCCCTCTCAAGCTCCTTTCTGTGCTTCTCGACCTCGCCAAGGATTGACAGGGCGCGCTGGTAGAGCTTGTGCCTCTCCTTGAGCCTCTCGTATTCCTTCCTCGTCTCGACCTCTTTCTTCTTCAGCTCCTCAAGCCTCTTCTCCAGCTCAGCGCGCTTCGCGGTTTCCCTCTCGAGGGAGCGGAGCTTTTCCCTCAGCGAGGAAAGCCCAACCTCGACCTTCGAGAGCTCGTCCTTCAGTTTGAGAAGTCTGCCGAGCTCGGTGTACTCCTCGGCGAGGGGCTTCAGCTCCTCGAGTCTCGCCTTCTTCTCCTTCAGCTCCTCCAGCTCGAGCTTCAGCTCCTCAATTCTCTTATCCCTCTCCCTCAAAAGTTTCTCCTCGCTCGCCAGCGATTTTTCGAGGAGCGCTATCCTCTTTTCGAGGCCGGCTATCAGCTCCTTTCTTTCCTTCATCTCTTGATAGAGCTTGGAAAGCCTCTCGACCTCGGCCGAAAGCTCCCTTTCCCTCTTCCTCAGCTCGCTAATCTTCCTCAGCGTCTCGGCGAACCTCTTCTCGGCCTCGCGGAGGTTCTCCTCGATTTCGGCTTTCCTCTCGATGAGCCTCTTGAGGTTCTCCTTCCTCCTCTTCAGCTCGCGGATTACCTCCCCCGAGTTCCTCTCGGCGTTCTCGTAGTCCTCTATGCCGAGAACCTTGCGCAGAACCTTCTCCATGACCTCGCGGTTGGTGATTATGCCCTCAATCTCGCCCTGTCGAATGTAGAGCGCGTTCGTGTAGACCTGCAGGGGATAAACGTTCCGCTCGACCCAGCGCGCTATATCTGAGCTCTTCTCCGCGATGAGCCTTCCGTTCTCGAGGAGCTCGCTCTTCTTCGTTGTTCTGGTTATGCGGTAGGTTTTGCCGTTGTGCTCAAATTCCAGGCTCAGGGAAAGCTCCCCGGTTCCGACGCGGGCGTTGGCCTTCAGGTAACCCTTCGGGAAGCTCGGGTGTCCGAGGTAAAGCGAGGCGAAGATGGCCTCAAGGATTGAGCTCTTTCCCGCTCCATTCTGGCCTATTATCAGGTTTATGCCGTCGCTGAACTCGACAACGCTTTTCCTGTGGGCCCTGAAGTTCCGAATCTCGATTTTCCTGACCCTCATCGCCTACCACCCCTCAGCCACGCGTCGAGGCTCGACGGCTTTGCCGGCTTCGGTTTCTTCTCGGTCTTCTTTTCGGGTTTTGGCTTTTCCTGTTTCTCTCCCTTCGGAGTTGCTTTCACGTGCTTTTCCTCTTTCGGCCGTTTCTTTTCGACAACCTCTTTCTTCGGCTCTTCCACTGGTTTGCGGGCCCTTGCGCTCATCTCCGCCGGAACGCCGAGGCGGTACTTCTCAAGGAGCCAGTCCATGAACTCGTCGAGCGGGAACTCCTTCGGTTCGCTCCTCATGTGGAGGAAGAGCTCCCTCTCCCACTCGGTCAGTATCTCCTCGCCCACGCGCTCCTTCGAGATTATCGCCTCGCCCGTGACCCTGCTCCTGAAGGCGTAGTAGGCTATGCCCGAATCCTTCAGCAGGTCGTTGAACTCCGCCAAACTAACGCCACCCTTCACCGTTCCCTCGAGGTAGATGATTGCAACGGCATCTTTCGGAATCAGTCCCGCTACCTCCTCAACCTTTCGCCTGAGCTCGGCCTTTGAGTTTCCCGACACCGTAACGCGGTAGAAGGGTCTCGTTTCGACCTCGACGAACTCCGGCCGGAAGTCCTCAACGATGTAGAAGCCCTTCGGCTGGTTGTTTTCCCTGACCTTCGGCTTCTTGTCCTTCTCGCCGTAGACTATTACGTGGCTCGCCTCCCTCACGTCGGTTCTCTCGAGTGAACCGGGATAAACGACTGGCCCGTTCAAGCCGGTCTGCTCCGGTTCGGCTATTTTCCTCACGTGTATGTGCCCGAGGGCGTAGTAGGAGAAGCCCTCTGGGAGTTCGCTCAGCCTCAGGTCGAAGGCGTCCTGATAAGGGGTGTCCTTCGCGAGGTAGTCAACGGCCTGATGGAGCATCAAGATATCGCCTTTCTTGAAGAGGGCCTTCAGGACGTTGGTGTTGCCCCTTATGAGTTGCCAGCGCGTGTGATGCCTCAGGCCGTAGATTTTGAGGTCTCCAACCTCGGCCCAGACGAGGTAGCGGTCCGCTATTTTTTTGCTCCGCAGGAACTCGTCCCTCTTTTCCTCCCTCCTGAGGCCGAGGGTCCTTAGAAGGCCGAGGTGCTCGAGCAGGTCGAAGACGGAAGCTTCCCGAATCGTCTTGTCGTGGTTGCCCTCGATGGCAAAGACCGGGATTTCCCTTCTCCTCGGGATTTCGAGTATCTCAACCGCATCGCGCAGGGCCTTCGGCGACGGCCTGCTCACGTGGAACAAATCGCCGGCGATGAGTATGAAGTCCACGTTAGCTTTAACGGCCTTCTCAACCGCCTCGCGGAAGGCCCTAACGTAGTCCTCGTAGCGGAAGGGCTGGTTGAACTGCTCTCGGCCGAGATGGGCATCGGCTATGTGCGCGAACCTCATCTTAACACCTCACAGCGGGAGGGCGCTTATGGCCTCTTCCTCGCTAACCTCTTCCTCCTTTCCTTCAAGCCACTCCTCAACGATGTCTATGTCCCTGCCACCGTAGTGGCCGTTGAAATCCTTCTCGAAGTTATAAATCTTTACCATCGCCGGAATTGTGATGGCGTAGCCGACTATAACCGCTTCACCGACGCCCAGGGAGGCTATATCGCTCAGCAGGTCCTCGCTTATCTGCTCGCTCGCCTGCTGGACGTAGCGCTGGTCGTTGGGCTCAACCAGCTTGAGTATTATCTTGGTGTTGGTCTGGCTGAGTATGTCGTCGTCCAGCTTCTTCGGTCTCTGGGACACTATTCCAAGGCCGACGCCGAACTTCCTGCCCTCTCGCGCTATCTTGCCGAGCCACAGGGTTGCGGGGTTCTTCTCGCCCCTCGGCGCGAATATGTGTGCTTCCTCAACTATGACGAGGATTGGCTTTTTCACGGCCGGGTAAGCTTCCAGTATCTCCCTCGCGGTGAGCCTGTCGTTGGTTCTGACGGCTTTGAGGTACTCGATGCGGTTTTTGAGTATGCCCCTCAGAACGAAGCTCGCGAGCGTTATCATCTGCTCCTCTTCCATTCCGCTGAGGTCTATGACGTTCACCATGCCGGGCCTTATCTCGCCGAGAACATCTACCGGGCTTATGAACTCGCCGAAGTTGGCCTTCAGCTCGCCTATGTAGTCCTTCAGCCTTATCAGGGAGTCCAAATCCCTCGCCTGAATCTTTCTCGGCGTCTCTATGCCCTTCTCGTTGTAGTAGTAGATTACCTTGTCGTCGGTGTTCTCGTAAACCCTAATCCACTCCTCTATCTTGTCCTCCATCGCCTCAAGAAAGGGCAGACCGCCGACGACCTTTCCGTCCCTTCTCATCTCCTCCTTAACGGTTCTGTAAACGAGCCCGAGGAAGCGCCTCTGAAGGCTCGCGTTTTCGGCTATTCCCAAAAGCGTTGCCAGCTCGCTCAGCCTTATCCTTCCGGGGTCTATCGTGGCCTTTATCGGGTTGACGCGCGCCCCGGGCCAGCTCAACCTCTGATACTCGCCGTGGGGGTCGAGGATTACGACGGTCGCGTTCACGTTGTCCACGAGCTCCTTGGTGAGAACCGCTATCGTGTTGGACTTGCCCGCTCCGGTAACGGCCAGAACCGCGAAGTGCCTCGAAACGAGCCTGTTGGCGTCGAGGCGGACCTCTATGTTGCCCCTCGCGATGAGCTTTCCAATCCTGAGGTGGCCGTTGGCGAAGATTCTCTCCAAATCCTCGTCTCTGGCCAGATAAACTCTCTCGCCGGGTTTTATGGGAACGCGGTTTGGCGCCGGTTTCACCAGAAACTCGCCGTCCCTCGTTCTAAGCACGCCGAGAACCTTGGCGGTAGCCAGTATCTCCTCGCTCTTGTCGAGGATTCCGCGCGAGAAAACGTTGACGGTTTTTTCAACGTAGTCGTAGCTTCCCCTTCCGGCTTCCATAAGCCAGTTGAGGTTTCTGATGGACTTAAGGAGAGCCAAAACCTCGTCTCCCTCGCGGTTTTTGACGACGAGGAACTCGCCGAAGCGCGGGAGCTCGTTCTTGGGGTTGACTATGAAAGTGAAGTGGTCGGTGCTCGATTCACCGAACACTATTCCAACCGAAGCGTCGCGACCCTCCATATTACCACCTTGAGTTGATTCGCCCGGCCGAAAACAAAAACCTTTCGATGCCGAAAGGGTTTTTATTGGCTTCCCCAATCCACCACGCCCGATGACGAGCTACTCCCGGCTGAGCGGTGATGAGCCACCTACCGGCCGAGGGCTTTTAAGGTCAAAGCGGAAGTTCCAACCATGAGAATCCTCCTCGTCACGGGAAAACTTGCCGAACCACTCGTGAGGAAGTACGGGAAAGGCTGCGACGTCCTCGTTACGCCGGTCAGCGTCGCGGCTTTCTTAACTCCCGAGCTGATAGTCCGCTACCTGAAGAAGGCCGGCGTTAGGAGTGAGGACTACGACTTAATTCTGATTCCCGGTCTCGTCAGGGGTTCAGCTCAACCCATCGAGGACGAAATTGGGATTCCAACGTTCAAGGGGCCGAGAAATGCGATGGATTTACCTGCCGTGCTGAGGGCATTGGAGAAGGGTTTCAGGCTGAGCAAGGAGAAGCCGGCGGACGAGCTCTTCTCCCTCGATGGCCTAAAGAAGGTCGAGGACATCAGGAACAAGACTAAGGACAGGCGCTACATCGAGAGGGCCCTTAAAAGGCCCTGGAACGTCCTCATCGGCAACCTGCCGGTTGGAAGGGACTTCCCGACGAGGATTCTCGGCGAGGTCGTTGACGCCCCGAAACTCGGCGTAGATGGTACCGTTGAGAAGGCCCTCTACTACCTCCGTGAGGGGGCGGATATAATCGACATTGGAATGGTTGCTGGAGAAACGAACCTCGATTTCATTGAGCTGATTCCCGAAATCCGCGGGAGGCTCAAAGAGAGGGGCTTTGAGGTTCCAATCAGCTTCGATTCTCTCAACACCGCTGAAATCGAGAAAGCCTTAAGCTATGCGGACCTCTTCCTCAGCGTTGATGAGAGCAACATTGGGGAACTCGTCACCGATAAGCCGGTCGTTCTAATCCCGACGAACCAGAGGAAGGGCTTCTTCCCCATCAGGCCCTCGGAGAGAGTTGAGTTCCTTGAGAGGCTCAGGGAGAAAGCTCTGGATTTGGGCTACAGGACTCTAATCCCGGATTTAATCCTCGAGCAGGTTCCCCACTTAGCGCGCTCAATTACGGCATTCCAGCTCTACCGCGGGAGGAACCCGGACGACGTTCTCTTAGCTGGAGTCGGCAACGTGGTGGAGCTCTACGACGCGGACAGCGTGGGGATGAACGCCCTACTGGCAGGAATCGCGAAGGAGCTCTCAATAAACCTGCTCCTCACCACTGAGACGAGCGCAAAGGCTAAGGGCTCCGTCAGGGAGCTGAGAAGAGCAGTAGATATGAACCTCTTCGAGACCCCGAAGGATTTGGGCTTCGACCTGCTCATCCTGAAGGAGAAGAGAACCAAGGAGTGGCGCTTTGAGCCGGCTCGGGAGGTCGTTGAGGCGAGGGAAAGACCCGTCCAGCTTGAGCCCATCTACTTCCGCATCTGGGTTGAAGGCGGGAGAATCTGGGTGAACGCCCATAGAGGAACGGAAGCGGTTCTCACCATCGTCGGCGACGAGCCGAACGCGATAATAGACACGATTCTTGAGCGCTTCGAGATAAGCCCGAGGCACTCCTTCTACCTCGGCCGGGAGCTGGAGAGGGCATACACTGCGTTAAAATTGAGGAGGAGCTACGTTCAGGAGGTTGAGCTGTTCCCGGAGTTTTATCTGGACAAACTTGAGTAATGATATACATGTAATTTTTGGTCGATTCCTTCTTTCTGGCGTTGCGTTGATGAGCCAAGTGCTTTTAATGAATTGGGGTTTTGCGTTAAGATTTCAGCCAAGAATTCACCATAAATTTTTGTTTTTCCAAATGTATTCATTGTTAATTATTACCTTACAAGACTTTTTAGCCAGAATGGAGACGCAATAACACTTGCTGTTCAATAGTTTCTTATCTGAGCGTTTTAAACTGCAGAAGGTGGTCTGAAAATGCCCGTTCATATTTTACGTTATGTAAGAGTATTAACATGTACAATTTTGACAAAACAGGCTTTGTCTTCCGTTTTATCCCAATATGGGGCAGTTCCAGAGAATTTTAAACGAAAAAACCGAGATGCGCTGGTTTTCAAACTTCAAACAAACAAAGCAGGATGACACCTTTTCTCGGATTCTTGCGCTGTTTCCGAGGAGTGCGGTGGGACGAAAACAGCTGACCTATGGACGTTCCGTGAAACACGCTTTGATAAAGCCAAAATTACAAATTCTACGGGTGCTGTTCCTTACTCACCCTATTCCCTTCGGCAGATTTCCCAGATTGCATTTTTACAATACGTAATAGTCTAAAAAGCGACCCCTAATCTCTCTGAATCCAAAGCATTCAAAGGCGCAAAACTTATATACCAGTTTCGCTCTCTCCTTTAATGTCCAGAGGACGAAAAAATCGGACCGTTTCAGAACTAGCGTAGCTTTGGAAACCAGGTCTTTCTTTATCTCTTCGAGGTTTTCCTTTAGGTTTCAGAACTAGCGTAGCTTTGGAAACCTTTATTACCGTTTCTATCATACAGCAACACCTCCAAATAGTTTTTCACAGTTTCAGAACTAGCGTAGCTTTGGAAACTTGGAAACACGGTGGGATGGCAGGGATTTAAGAAAAAGCCGGGACTTAGGTCGTTACCGAAGGTTCTGCATCGCCGGCTTCCTGAAGAGCTCGTCGAGCTCCGCCCGCTTGGCCCTGATTTCCTCGTATAAGTCCACAACCTCACCTTTCCCTGGGTACTTCATCTTCAACGTCATCAGGAGTCCCTCCAGGAAGCTCAGAATCGAGAGCTTTATGTAGTCCTCGCCCTTCTTGGTCTCAAGCCCCTCGTTTAAAGCTATGAACGAGTCCAGCCTCGCTATTAAAGCCTCTTCACCGAGTTCCTTCAAAAGCGCCCGAACCTTTTCGGCCTCTTCGACCTTCATACTTTCACCCCCAGAGCAAAGAACTCGATGGCCTTTTTCTCGGTTTCCCTCTCGACATCTTCAAACTCCAGCCCCTGAAGCTTGGCTATCCACTCAACCGCAACGCGAACGTTGCACGGGACGTTGCGCTGTCCCTTGAAGGGGCTCATGTATGGACTGTCTGTCTCGGCTAAAAGGTAATCCACGTCTATAGCCTCGGCAACGGCCCTCACCTCGGGGATGAAGACTATCCCTGTGTTTATCCCTATGACGTGGCCGTTCTCGACTATCTCTTTAGCAAGCTCGACGCTCCCGGCGTAGGAGTGGAAGTAAGCCCTAACGCCCGCCCTTTGAACCAGTTCGTACGCCTCTCCCTCGGCCTCCCTCGCGTGTATCACGACCGGAAGGTCGAGCTCAACGGCCAGCTCGAGGAAGTGCCTGAAGATTTCGCGCTGGTTTTCCCTCTGCCTTTCGTTCTCGGCGTAGTGGTAGTCGAGGCCTATCTCCCCGATGGCGACTATCTCTTTCGAGTGCTCCCTGATGAAGTCCTCGACCTTCCTCACCTTCTCCCAGTTGCCCCTCCTGGCCTCGTTGGGGTGGTAGCCGAGGGTCGGGAAGATGAAGCCGAAGTATGGCCTGAGCAGTTCCCAGCTCTTCCAGACGTGGGCCTTCCGGTACTCGGTTATTGAGTCTACCACTGCCCTGAGCTCTTTCCGGCACTCTTCGATAACCTTCGGAGCGTCCTTTTTGTAGAACTCGAAGTGGGCGTGTGCGTCAATCATGCTCCCTCGTTAAGTCGGGAACAGAAAAGCTTTTCCCTGGTGTGTCCAAGTAACTTTGGGCGTTGGTCATGGAGCGGGACCCGAGTGAGGTAATGAAGGAAATCGTGAATCGTCTGAAAAATCTTTCAGCTAAAGAGTTGCTGAGCTACGCGATTTTCAATGAGAGGGATGAGGTTGAGTACTACGCCGAACTCGCAAAGAGGGCCAAGCGCAGGAGTGTGAAGGTCCTCTTCAGGAAAATGAGCGAGGAGAGCAAGGTTCATGAGAACATGCTTCGCGAGCTCTTCAAAAAGCTCTTCCCCGGTGAGGAGCCTGTGAAGGTTGACGCCCCTCCGGTGGAGGTCTACCCGTTCTACCCCGAGTTCGAGAGCGCCGAGGATTACGTCTCCGCCCTGCGCTACTGTATGGAGAGCGAGCTCTTCGCAAAGCAGACCTACGAGCTCCTTGCGAGCGTTGCCCGGGACGAGGAGGTCAGGAAGCTTGCACTCGACCTCGCGGCTATGGAGCAGGGGCATTACGAGGAGATAAAGCGGGTCTACGACCTTATGGAGGCCTTTGAGCGGAGGCACAGTTCTCCCTGGGAGCTCGACTCCGGAGCTTACCTGCTCACGGACGACGTCAAGGCGAGGTACTTCCTCCTCGACTTTCTCGACGAGCCGAAGGAGCTCCTTGCCCTCGTCCGCGAGAATCCCCACAGGTTCAGGGAGTTCATAGAGGGCTCCGGAAGGGTGTTCTGGATTACAAAGACGGACGTGGAGGGTGCCGTTCCTCCAGAACTCCTGCCCGATATGAGGAACGAGCTGTCCCGCTTCTTCAGGGAATGCTCGTCGCGGGAACGGCGCGGCGTCGTGTTCCTCCAGAACCTCGGCTACCTCGTTAGCCAGCTCGGCTTCAAGGACACCCTTGACTTCGTTCTCTACGTCAAAGACCTCGCAATCATCAACGACGGCTACCTCATAGTGACGGCGATTCCAGAGGCGTTCGAGAAGAAGGAGTGGGCAATTCTCACGTCGGAGCTCGAGCTAATCTCTTGAGCGCCTCTCCCACACCACTTTCCCGTCTTTCCGGACAACCCGAATTATCCTGTGGTATGGAATCTGTGTCTCGCCGATGAAGAAGTAGCCGTGTCCCAGCTCAATAATCTCGACGGGGATTTTCTTCTCGTTTCCATACGCTCCCCGATGCTCGATAACAATGTAGTAGTCCCTCTCGTCCTCCCTCGGGTCGTGCTTAATCTTCGCCAGAACCTCCTTCAGGGAACCCTTCCTCATAGGAACCTCCTCACGGTTTCTATGTTCCCGCGCCAGTCCTTTATCACCCACCCGTGCCCGGGCAGGCCGAAGTCGACTTCAAGCTCCGCCAGCCTCTCGATGCTTCTCTTCAGCTCCTCCCTGTTTCCGGTTGGCAAATCCGTCCTCCCGACGGTTCCATTGAATATCGTGTCGCCGGTGAAGATTAGCTTGACTTCCCCGTCAAGGTAGAGACAGGAGCTTCCCGCTGTGTGGCCCGGCGTGTGGAGCAGGAGCAGTTTTCTCTTGCCAACCCTAAGGTAGTCGCCATCATCGAGCTTGATGTCAACATCATGCCCCGGAAACCTCTTCCCGTAGGCGTAGTCGAGGATTATCCTTCCATCGGCGCGCTCAAGGGCTTCTGCTGTTTTCCTGTGCGAAGCGAAGAGAACCTCGACGCCGAGCCTCTCGAAGAGCTCCTTCATTGCAAGGTTTCCGCCAACGTGGTCGAAGTGCTCGTGCGTGTTGAATATCACGACCTTCCTTAGGCCGTCGAGATAGCCCTCACCGAGCCACAGGGAGAAATAGCGGTCGACGTTCTCGCCCGTGCCCGTGTCGATGATGAGGGCTTCCTTTCCGGAGCGGAAGAGGTAGACGTTGGAGTCCCAGCCAAGGCCCTTCAGCATCACCGTGTTGGGCGGAATCTCGATTGGGAACAGGTCGGGGTAGATTACCTCAAGGTTCTCCAAGCTCCCACCTCCAAAAGGGCTCGAGGGGGGACCGCGTCTTCATCTCGGGGGGAGCGAGTCCCCGTCAGGAGGGATGAATCTCATCATCGCCCGGAGTGGTTTTGGGGCGGTGGTTTATAAGGTATTGGTTTTAGTCACTGACATGAGCCTCTCGAAAATAAAGGTCGAGCTTGAGAAAATTGGGAGAAAATATGGAATGGGCTGGGAGCGCTTCTACTATCACGCTGAAGTCACAAACGACTGGAAACCTTTGCTTGAGGTGGCCACGCCAGGGGGATACTCGATGATTTGATGCGGCTCTTCGAGCTGGACGAAGAACACAGAAAGCTCACCGGCAGAAGTCTTCTCAAGCCGCTCGACGAGAGATGGCACAAATAGTCATCGGAGGCCCCACTCGGTCCCCTCCGCGGTCTCTCGGGCGGGCCAACGGGGGAACGGCGTTCGCCAAACCCGCCTCACGAGGACACTGGGCCTCACTCGGCAGGTAGCCCCCGCATACCGGGTTTGCTTCAAGACTCTATTTATACCGTTCGAGGTGGGTTTATAAACTCCTCTCCCAAAACCCATTAGGTGAACCAAATGAAGACCGAGAGAGCAAAGGAGATACTCCTTCAGCTTTTGAAGATACCCTCGCCTTCGGGCAGGGAGGACAGGCTCATGCTCCACATCATGGAGTTCCTGCACAGGCTCGACTACGACGTCAAGATAGAGAGCGATGGCGAGATAATAGACCTCGTCGTGAACCCGGAAGCCGAGCTGTTTTACGAGGTCCACGTTGACACCATACCGATTCGCGCAGAGCCCTTCGTCAGGGGCAACATAATTTACGGCACCGGCGCGAGCGACATCAAGGGCGGAGCGGCCGCGATTCTGCTCATGCTCGAGGAGCTGAGGAAGGAAAACAAAGACCTCAACGTCGGCATCGTCTTCGTCAGCGACGAGGAACTCGGCGGTCGCGGGAGCGCGCTCTTCATGGAGCGCTACAGGCCCAAGATGGCCGTCGTTCTGGAGCCGACCGACCTTGAGGTCCACATAGCCCACGCAGGCAACATCGAGGCCTACTTCGAGGTGGACGGCAAAGAAGCCCACGGCGCCTGCCCGGAGAGCGGTGTGAACGCGATTGAAGAGACATATAAGATGCTAGAGGAGCTCAAGAAGCTCGAACCCTTCAAGGCCAGGGGCGAGTTCTTCGACCCGCACATAGGGGTTCAGGAGCTCGTCTGCGAGAACCCCGTCTACTTAATCCCCGCCCTGTGCAAGGGAAGGCTCGAGGCGAGGCTTCTGCCCGAGCAGGAGGTCGAGGACGTTCTAGATTTAATGGACCCGATACTCGATGAGTACACCAAGAGCTATGAGTACACCGAGATATGGGACGGCTACAGGCTCGAGCCGGACGAGGAGATAGTCCAGCTGGCCAAGAAGGCGATGGACAAGACGGGCCTCGACGAGTTCGGCGGAATGAGGAGCTGGACGGACGCGATAAATTTCATGTACAACGGAACGAGGACGATAGTCTTCGGCCCCGGCAACCTCGACATCTCGCACACCAAGTTCGAGCGCATAGACGTCAGGGACGTCGTTACCGCCAGCGAGTTCCTCAAGGCCCTCAACGAGATTTACGGTGGAAGTTAGAATATCCTGCACTATCCTGCCATGGAGCTCTCGCCTTTGCGGACCGTTGAAACGTTACTCTGAGACGCTTTTCCTCGCCCTGCCTTTCCTTTACCGCCCCCAACCTTTACCATTCCAAAGCCCACCGAATTCTTCTCACCGAAACCAACGAGGTAACCGACCCGGAGGAGCTCCTCGCTCCCCCTTGCCCTGAATATCAAGTGCCAGGCGCGCTGGAAGATTCCGGGTTTGACTTGGATGCGTTTTGGCTTTGCAAGGAGAACTTTGAACTCGATGTCCCTCTCATCTGGGAGTATCCCGTAGAGGGCCGTGTACTTCTCCATCAGGTTCTCGACTATATTTTCGTAGAACTCCGGCTCCGTTGGGTTGAGGTCGTAGCGTTTTACTCTCCCAATCTCCTGTCTCAGTGTCGTCACCGCTATGGGAGAAAGGGTTATCATCTTTTTTCCGCTGAACCTCTTTGGTTCAGCTATTGATTTAACGCTCTCGACCGTGAAGCGCTCCCCCCAAAGGACAACCTCTGGCTCCTGGAGGAGTCCTCCGAGAAACGCCTCCGCTATCTCTGGGACGGCAGTGGAGAAGTAGAAGTAGCCCCTACCGTAGCCATAGAAGTAGAGCTTGCCGTATTCAAACTCACGCCTCTCGGCCATGAAGAGGGAGAACGTGAAGAACTTGGGGACTTTTGGGTTGTGTAGCCTTAAGCTGAGCTCCGGATTGGTACGCTGGACCCTCCGGTATATCAATCCCTGAAGGTAGTGCAGATGATTAAACGGTACCTTGAAAGGTTCACTCTCAGGTGTTAGCCGTATTGCAAATCTCAAAGTATCACCTCACGTACTATTTGGTTAAGGAATTATCATTGTAGGATGAATTTTAGAATTTATAAAGTTTTCCAGAAATTGTAGAATCTACAACGAAGCTGCAAGGAGGTTATCCAAAGAGTTAGGTAGAAGTAGAAGTTAAAAAGGGAGGGAACTTCAAAGAAGCATCCTCGCGTCGACGGCCACAGCAGAGTCCTCGTAGGCGAAAATCGGGTTGATGTCGAGCTCCCTAATCTCGGGGAGCTCGAGGGCGAGCTCGCCGACCTTGACGATGATGTCGGCCAGGGCCTCGATGTCCACCGGCTTCTCACCGCGCGCTCCGGCGAGAATCGGGTAGGCCTTGATTTCCTTAATCATCTCAAGGGCTTCCTCCTTGGTAATCGGGGCGACGCGGAAGGAAACGTCCTTGAGAATCTCGACGAAGATTCCACCGAGACCGAACATGATGGCCGGACCGAACTGCGGGTCGCGTATCATACCGACGATGACTTCCTTGCCGAGCGGGAGCATCTTGTAGATTATGACGCCCCAGAGGTCGGCGTCGGGCTTGTACTTCCTGGCGTTCTCCATGATGGTTCTGAAGGCCTCCCTGGCTTCCTCATCGTTCTTGATGTTGACCTTAACACCACCGGCGTCGCTCTTGTGGATAATCTGCGGAGAAACGATTTTCATGACGACGGGGTAGCCGATTTCACGGGCGAACTTAACAGCCTCCTCCTCGTTGGTCGCGACCTTGAAGTCCGGAACCGGGACGCCGTAAAGGCGGAGTATCTCCTTCGCCTCGGGCTCAACGAGGGGCCTGTTCTCGGCCTTGGCCTTCTCGATTATCTTCCTTGCCTCTTCGACACGGCTCATCTCAATCACCTCGTAAGCTTGACGTTTATCACTCAGAGGGGAAGGTTAAAAGGGTTTCCATTTGCAAAGTTTTGGTTCAAGCCCAGTTGAAGCCATGGGTGACTATAAATAGGACAATGGCCAAAGTTAATTGGTGAACAGTATGAGGAAAAGGTTCTTTCCCTTGGTCGTTTCGCTCGTTGTCATTGTTCTCGTTGCCCTCTCCTTCCAGGGTGAGAAGGCCTCGACGAGCGACGTTACGGTTGCACTCTACAGCTCGGCGAGCGTTGGGGTCGTCGAGCGAACCCTTGAAGTGGAGCTGAAGGCCGGGATAAACGAGGTTCCGCTGAAGGAGCTTTCCGGCCTGAACCTGGCGGAGGTCAGCGTCAGACCCCTCGACGACGGCGTCTCGGTCATGGGGCTCTTCGGTAGCGGTGAGAGCAAAGTTGGGGGCGATGTTGAGGTCGGCCTGAAGAACGGGAAGGTTATAACAGGGAAATATCTCGGAACCAGGGACGGGAAAATAGCGGTCGAGGGGGACGGCTACTACCTGATAAACCCGAACGAGGTCGCCTACTTCAAAACGAAAGACCTCGAAGGGTCGAGCGTTTACGCCGTCCTCAGGTCGGAGAAGACCGGAAAGTTCAGGGTGAGCGTCACCTACCGCGTCTCGGGAATAAGCTGGGAGAGCAGGTACAGGCTGTACATCGGCGACCAGGCCGAGCTCAGGGGTTACGTTGTCATAAAGAACCCCACAGCCAGGGAGTTCAGCGATGCCAAAGTTCTCCTCGTCGCTGGAGACGTCAACTTTTACTCCACATACTCACAGCCGGTGGTTCTCTACGCTAAGGCCGGGGAAACGAGCGAGGTAACGGTTGGCTCCCCTGAGAAGGTCGAGGCCTTCTACCTCTACCGCCTCGGCGTTGCGGACATCAAAGCGGGGAGCACGATGGTCTACCCCTACATCGAGCTGAGGGCTCCTTTCACGAGGGAGTACCTCTACGAGAGCTGGGCCTACAGCGGTGAGAGACCCGTCTACGAGTCGATTTCCTTCAAGACGGACAAAGTTCTTCCAGCTGGAATCGTGGAGATTTTCAGGGAAACTCGGGACGGGGAGCTCTTCATAGGCGAGTCGAGAATCGAGCACACACCCGAGGGCGATACCGTCAGGATAGGCATCGGCAGGGACTACGAGCTCAAAGGCACTACGACCGTCCTCGAGCGGAGCGACGACGGCAGGCACTACAAAATCAGGATAACCCTCCAGAACTTCGGGAACGAGACGAAAACCGTCATCGTCAGGCACCACAAGTGGGGTAAGATGACCTACGCCAGCCTTCAGCCCCTCGACGAGACGGCCGACTACGTCGAGTTCTCGGTGACCCTGAAGCCTGGGGAAAAGAGGGAGATAACCTTTGAGTACGGGAGCTAGCTCTTTCGCAGGGTTATCTCGAAGCTCTTATCCCCTTTTGTCACGTCCATGACGAGGCTCTTGTCGTAGTCTATGAACTTCGTGCCCACGATGTTGTAGCCCTCCTTCCTGAGGAAGTCGGCCATCTTGAGCCCGAGGTCGTCGAAGAACTCGGCCGCCATCGTGGCCAGGCTCGGCTCCTTTATCCCAAGCTCGTCGTG
The DNA here is from genome assembly GCF_900198835.1 of Thermococcus henrietii. Taxonomy (NCBI): domain Archaea; kingdom Methanobacteriati; phylum Methanobacteriota; class Thermococci; order Thermococcales; family Thermococcaceae; genus Thermococcus; species Thermococcus henrietii. The sequence goes on from NZ_LT900021.1 coordinate 1,372,144, forward strand.
ATACCTCCTCGCCAGCTCAAAAACGTCGCTCATGATGACCACCGACATGAATAACTCGTTAACACATAAAATCCTTACCCTCAATAGCTGAGCCTTGGGTTGTACTCGAGGAGCATGAGGCCGTTCTTGAAAATCCTTATCGTCCCGCTCTCCGAGAGGCTTATGGCCATTGCCTTCGTCAGCTTGGTTATTCCGGCGGCCGCGATGTGCCTGCTTCCCAGGCCAGGCGGGAGCATCAAATCTATTACCTTAGGTTCAACCTCGAGATACCTCCCGGCCGAGACTATCCGTCCATCCTCCCTTATGACGAACGCACCGTCGAGCTGGGCGAACTCCTTTATTATCTCTTTACTGTTCCTGTCGAGGACGTTTATCTTGTGACCCTTGAACGGGTTTGGAATGAGCTGGTGTGAGTGCTTTAGAACCCTCCTCGTGTCGCCGATAACGAATATCGTCCCGACAGGCGTCCCCTCTCTGCCTTCTATGCTGAGCTCGATTGCAATCTCCAGCATCCTCTGAAGGACGCTTTGGTTCTGGGCAAAGAAGCTCTTCATGGCCGAGATTCCTTTCTTGACGGTCTTGACTCCGATTGAGTTCTCGGTAACGTAAACGAAGGAATCGCCCTCACTTACGATGTTATGCTCCAGGAGAAACGCGGAGAGGAGGTTGAGGACGTTGTTGAGGTCGAGGTTCTGGGGAATGGACACCCTCTTCACTTTCTCGTCCTCAACGTCGAAGGAGGACCCGACGAGAACGACGGGCAGGTCAGTTGTAGGCATATTCTCGTCCTCAATCTCTTCCATTATTACAATTGCCTTGGCTCCGAGTTTCTTCGCTATCTCAAAGGCGCTCTCAATGAGAACTGGGGGTATCTTCATGGTACCTCAACGTTTTTCGGCCAAAAAGGTATAAAAAGGTAGCGGGGAAACCAGAACGGTGGTGGCATGAGAGTAGTGGTTGCAATAACCGGCGCGAGTGGAACAGTTTATGGAATCCGGCTCTCCGAAGTTCTTCGGAAACTTGGCCACGAGGTGATTCTTCTCGCAACGGAAACAGGGATAAAGGTTGCCCGCCACGAGCTCGGCGTTGAACTCATGCCAGATTACCCAGAGGACAACCTCTTCGCTCCCACGGCATCGGGTTCGTATCCCTTTGACGCGATGGTAGTCGCCCCCTGCTCGATGAAGACCCTCTCAGCGATAGCGAACGGCTACGCCGACAACCTGATAACCAGAACCGCGGACGTTGCGTTGAAGGAAAGACGAAAGCTCGTGCTCCTCATTAGGGAGACACCACTTAACTCCATTCACATTGAGAATATGCTTAAGGCAAGCAGGGCGGGTGCAATTGTTATGCCAGCATCCCCTGGATTTTACACAAAGCCCAAAACTGTGGATGATATAATAAACTTTATAATCGGCAAAATCTTAGATATTCTGGAAATCAAACATGATATTTACCAGCGCTGGGGGATTCCCCATGGTACAGTTGGATGACCTTGATAGGGCAATACTCAGACTCCTCAAGGAGGACGCTCGCCTGACGATATCCGAGATAGCGGAGAGGTTAAATAGACCAGAATCAACCATACACTTTAGAATCAAAAAGCTCCTGGAACGAGGTGTAATCGAGCGGTACACGATTATCCTAGGTGATTCACTTCGTCCAAAGGCAGTGGCGCTGATTTATATTCAAGCTGAAACCCCAATCATCGAAGACTTCCTTGAAAAGTACATCAGCTACATCATGAAGACGCTCTCGATTCTCCCCAACGTTCTTGCAGTCGCGAGGAGCGGCAAGGACAGCGTTATCGCGCTGGTTGGTGAGGAGAGCGAGGATAAACTCAACAAGTTCATAGACGAGACGATAAAGGTTCTACCAACGCTGAAGCGCGTGGAAGTGATTCCACTACAGGACTTCGTCAAAGGCGAGGATTTGATAGGTTTCCTCGTGAGGGTCTGAGATGGAGGTTGAAGTGAAGTTCAAGGTTGATTTTGAGGAAGCAAAGCAAAAAATCGAGTCCCTTGGGGCCCTCTTCGTCAGGGAGGAGCTCCAGGAGGACGTTTATTTCTCCCTACCCCTCCCAAAGCTCCTCCGCGTGAGGAAGCTCGAAAACCTCGGGAAGGCTTTTCTGACCTACAAGGAAATCAAGGATCCGGGCAGGAACGAGGAGTTCGACGAACTTGAGGTCGAGGTCTCGGACTTCGACACAACCGTCGAGATTCTCAAGCGCCTCGGCTTCGAGGAAGACATAGTCGTGAGGAAGAGGAGACTCGTCTACCTCCTGGGCGATGTTACCTTCGAGCTCAACGACGTTGAAGGCCTCGGCGGTTTCCTCGACATAGAGGTCATCTCTGATGACGTTGGGGAAGCGAAGAAGAAAATCTGGGAAGTTGCCAAGCTCCTCGGCCTGAGCGAGGAAGACGTTGAGCCCAGACTCTACCAGGAGCTCATAAGGGAAGCTATGAGAAAACAAGAAGGATGAAAAAAGCTGACCTAGGACCCGTTTCTCACTTGGCCGTCGCGACTATCTTGATTATGTCGTTGAACTCCAGCTCGTAGTCCTCTCCGACGCGCCTCTTCGTTCTGGCGTTTACCGCGTAGAGGAACGTCTTCCCGAGGTCGGTGTGGACCTTATACGCTAAATCCCTTGGCGTCGAGCCCTTCGGGAGCAGGTAGACGTGGGGCAAGACGTTGCCGAACTGGTCGGTGAGCTTGTTCTCGTCCTGAACCGGGTAAACCGGAATGAGGTTGAGCAACTCGAAGACGGCCCGGTTTATGACCTCCTGAACGCCGGTCGAGCCGAACCTCTTGAGGACCTTCTCCCTGATGAGCTCCAGAGCCTTTTCCTGCTTGGGGTTCATCTTCTTGACAATTTTGAAGTCGCTCGAGCCCGGAATGTATTCGATGAAGCCTGCCTTTGCCGCCTTCCTGAGGGTCAGCTCCGCTGCCGCTGAAGTGGGAACGACGATGTAGCCCCTTTTCCTTCCCTCCTCGATGAGCCTCTTGATTTGCTCGTCTGTGGCGGCATCTGCCTTGTTCGCGGCTATTATTATCGGCTTGTTGATTTTTCTCAGCTCGCGGACGAAGGAGAGCAAATCCTCATCGCTCCACTTGGTGGGGTCGCCCGGAAGGCCCACCTTGTGAATCGCTTCCCACACATCCTCCTCAGTCACCCCAATTCCGGAGAGGTGGTCGGCTATGGCCTGCTCTAATTTCATGTGCTGGAGTTTAATCCTCTTCGCAAACTTCTCCCAGCCCTTCTTGAGGATTCCGTAAATCCAGTAGTCTATCTCCCTCTCAAGGAACTCGATGTCCTCAACGGGGTCGTGGTAATCCGTCGGCTGGCCTTCCGCATCGGTCTTTCCGGTGGCGTCTACCACGTGGATTAAGGCGGAGGCCATCCTCAGATCGTCGAGGAACTTGTTGCCCAGACCGCGCCCTTCGTGAGCTCCAGGAACGAGACCGGCAACGTCAATCATCTTTATCGGAATCAGGGCCTTCCCATCGCGGTACTCGTAGTTCTGAGGGTTCGGCTCACAGCCGAGCTCCTTGCAGGGGTGCTCCGCTATGGCATAGCTCACGCCGACGTTGGCGTCGATGGTGGTGAACGGATAGTTCGCTATATCAACGTCAACGAGCGTCGCCGCTGAGAAGAAAGTTGACTTTCCGACGTTTGGCTTTCCCACAACGCCTATCTCCATTCCTCCCACCGGCCTAAATTGGGGAGAGGGTTTTAAGGGGTTTCGGCCGAAAGGCATAAACGCTCCCGTGCCCATTATACCCGGTGGTTCCCTTGAGGGTTTACGTCCTGGTCGAGGATTACTCGGGTTATGAGAGCCCGTTCCTTGCCCAGCACGGTGTCAGCTTCCTAATCGAGGCCGATGGGAAGAGAATCCTCTTCGATGCCGGCCAGAGCGCAGAGCCAATACTCCACAACATGAGGCTCCTTGGGATAGAACCGGCCTCAATAGACTACGTCTTTCTGAGCCACTGCCACTACGACCACACCGGCGGGCTCTTGGGAATTTTAAGGGCCATTGGGAGGCGCGTTCCGGTTGTAGCGCACCCCTCGATTTTCAGAAGGCACTTCATCACGAAGCCATACCTCCGCGAGGTCGGCCTTCCCTTTGGGCGGAAGGAAGTTGAAGAGCTGGCAGACCTCTACCTCACCGCCGACCCGCTTCCAATAACGGAGAACGTCCTCTCAACCGGCGAAATAACCGCGAGGGAGGACTTTGAAAGGGCCGAGCTTGAGGTTTACACCATCGAGAACGGAAAGGTCGTGAGGAACGAACTGAGGGATGACATGAGCCTCATCGCTAAGACTCCAGAAGGACTCGTTGTTATAAGCGGTTGCAGTCACGCGGGGATAGTGAGCATAGTGAAGCACGCGGTACGGCTGACGGGGGAGGAGCGCGTTAAGGCGGTCATCGGGGGCTTTCACCTGATTGAAGCGGGCGATGAGAGGATAAGGAAGACTGCCGAAGAGTTTCAGAGGCTCGGCGTTGAGGAGGTCTACACCGGGCACTGCACCGGCCTGAGGGCAGAGGCAGAGTTCCTGAAGGCCTACGGCGAGCGCTTCCACAAGCTCCACGCCGGAATGGTCATCGAGCTCTGAGCTCCTCAAGTCCGAGGGCAAGCCTTACGGACTTCTCGGCTATGACGTCCATCGGGTCAATCAGGGGGACGCTCAGGTCGTCCGGCTTGAGCGCGACGCTGACCTCAGTACAGCCGGCTATTATTCCGTCAACCCTCTTTTCGAGCTTCTTCGCGACCCGCAGGAGGAGTTCCCGCCCGTAGGCAACGTTTCCGGCCTTGACTCCCCTGTATATCCCCTCCATTACAAGCTCCTGCCCGGTCCTGTCCGGCGTCGCAATGGCTATTCCTCTCTTCAGGAGTGCGCGGTGGTAGACGAGGCCCTTTATCGTTCCGTCAGTTGCGAGAAGGCCCACCTTCCTGAGGCCCATCTCCCTCACGCGTTCTGCAGTTTCTTCGACCATGTTGACGAGTGGAATCCGTATGGCCTTCTGAATGTCCTCTGCGAAAAAGTGAGCCGTGTTGCAGGGCATTATTATGAAGTCTGCCCCCCAGCTCTCAAGCTTCTTCGCGCCCTCTATCAGCTCGGGCCTCGGGTCCTCGCCTCTGCCGAGGATATATGCCGTTCTGTCGGGGATTTTCGGGTTGTTGTAGATGATGATACGCGGGTGCTCCTGGTCCCTCTTTGCAGGGGTTTTCTCAACTATCCTCCGGAAGAGCTCGGCCGTCGCGAGCGGGCCCATCCCGCCGAGAATTCCGATGATTCTTTCGGTCATCAAACCACCGTTACACGTTTTTGGGAAACATTTTTAAACTTGGCTACTATGTCCAAATCAAACATGTCTCTACAAGACATGTCTGGGTGAGGAATATGCTGAACTACAAGAGGACGACCCCGAAGAAGGTTCCGGACATCGAGGAGAGGAAGGCCTACATGGTCGGTGGGGGCATAGCCTCCCTCGCGGCGGCGGTTTTCCTCATAAGGGACGCCAGAATGCCTGGAGAGAACATATACATCATCGAGAAGACCCCCGTAAACGGAGGCTGTCTGGACGGCTCCGGGGACCCTGAGAACGGCTACCTCCTCCGCGGTGGCAGGATGTTCGAGGAGCACTACGAAGCGACCTGGGATTTGCTTGGAAGCATCCCCTCCCTTGACGACCCTGAAAAGACAATCCTCGACGAAGTGGTCGAGTTCAACAGGGAGTACGTTGGCTCCTCCAAGTGCAGGCTCGTCGGAACTCCAGGCAAAAAGGTTGACTTCTCCAAGTACGGGTTAACCCTCAGACACCTTAACGAGATGAACGAGCTCCTCATAACGCCGGAGGAGGGGCTCGGTGGGGTAACAATCGAACAGTGGTTCTCCAAGGACTTCTTCGAGACGAACTTCTGGTATTTCTGGGCAACGATGTTCGCCTTCCAGCCCTGGCACAGCGTTGCCGAGATGAGGCGCTACATGCTCCGCTTCATGCACCTCGTTCCGGGAATGAACAGAATCGAGGGCGTCCTCAGAACCCCCTATAACCAGTACGATTCAATAATCCTTCCAATCCAGAAGTGGCTCCAGGAGAGGGGAGTCAACTTCATCATGGGCACCAAGGTAGTTGACGTTGAAATCGAAGAAATCGACGGCAGGAAATACGTCACCAAGCTCTACACGAAGGGCCAGCATGAAGGGGTTATAGAGGTCAACCCAAAGGACCTCGTTTTCATAACCCTCGGCTCGATGGTTGACAACTCCACCTACGGCGACTTCGAGCACCCGCCCGTTCTCAACAGGGGCGAAGGCGACAGCTGGAGGCTCTGGCGGAACCTCGTCAAGAAGGACCCGTCCCTCGGAAACCCAGATGCGTTCGCCTCGAATATCGACAGGACCAAGTGGGAGTCCTTCACGATAACTTTCAAGGGTGAGGAGTTCATCAAGATGCTCGAAGAGTTCACCGGCAACAGGACCGGAACCGGCGGACTGGTGACCTTCAAGGACTCCTCCTGGCTCATGTCGATAGTGGCCTTCAGGCAACCCCACTTCAGGAACCAGCCGAAGGATGTAACAGTAATCTGGGGCTACGGCCTCTTCGTGGACAGGGAGGGCGACTACATTAAGAAGCCGATGAGCCAGTGCACGGGGAAGGAGATATTCCTTGAGCTCCTCTACCACCTCGGCTGGCTTGATAAGAAGGACGAACTCCTTGAGACCGTCATAAACGTCAGAACCGCGATGATGCCATACATAACCGCCCATTTCATGCCGAGGAAGCCCGGCGACAGGCCTCCGGTGGTGCCCGAGAACTACGGAAACCTCGCCCTCATGGGCCAGTACGTTGAGGTTCCTGGCGAGTGCGTCTTCACCGTCGAGTACTCCGTCAAGTCGGCGATGATTGGCGTTTACAGTCTCCTCGACCTCGGCAGGGAGGCGCCGGAAGCCTACAAGCCCTACAGGAGGATAGACTACCTCCTCAAGGCGGCGGAAACCCTCGTTGACGACGACAAAAAGGAGATGCTGAAGAGGAGCCTGAACCTCTTCCTCTTCGGCTGACCCCTCTTTTTTTACTCTTCCAGCCACACCGAATCGTCGCCCTGGTAGTTAAGCTTCACGACGAAGAGCCTGAACGGTTCGTCCTTCTCGTTGACGACCCAGTGAACGGTTTTCGGCTTGACGAGGAAGATGTCGTCCGGCTTCGCGAGGTACTCGGTCTCACCGATGCCGAGCTTAGCTTCACCGCTCATTATGTAGAACAGCTCGTACTGGTGGAGGTGGTAGTGCTTCTTAACAGTCTGCCCCGGCTTAACCTCGACTATCTGGGCGTACGAGCCTTCGGGGAGCTCTCCTTCAAAGAGTGGGAGCTTTCTGTAGGTGCCCCTGTCTATGAGGTTTTTGATTTCGGCCTTCATGTAGTGAGATGGGGGGAATAAAAAATAAAGCTTTTCCATAAGAGACGGTTCAATGAAGGATGGGCTCTACAACAACCTCATCAACGACTTCAATCTTTGAACTCCAAACACTTCCCTGCCCTCTGGCCTCGATGTGAACCGAGGACAGAAATGGCCCGGTTAACCGGTTTTCGGCCTTTCCACGGAATATAACCCACACTGCAGGACTGCAACCTTTTGCCGACAGACTCATGGTCACCTCTCTGCTCGAATTCCCCGAGAAGTCACTCTCGTAGTATGCCCCGTCGCTGTAGAGGCCCGATAAGTCGAGCGGGCGCTGTGTGTACACCAAATCCCCGGGAGCTGAGAGCTCGGCGCAGTAGCTATCGGGTGGCTCGGGGCCTTTTGAGTCCGGTTTTTTCAGTGCACCCAGCGGTTGGATGCCCTTTTTGAGCCCGTCAAGCATCGAAGACAGGTAATTCTCAAGCTCCAGCCTGTAGGTCTCGTTTCTCCCGAGCCTCCTGGGGACCAGCACGGACAGCGACCAGTTGCCATAGTCCCAGGGAACCCAAACTTCAAGCCCGTAACTTCTGTTTTCCCCTTTAAGGGTAACATCCGGCAGGGCAAACTCACTAACTCCCAGTTCACTGACTTTAATCCTCTTGGGAAGGCCCGGTTCTCTAAACACGGCCCTTATGGATAAAACTGTGCATTCGCCTTTCTTTAGATAACCCCTGTACTTTATCATCCCGTTTTCATAGCTGAAGTTTGAGATTGTGGTGTTGACCATACGAAACTTCCCCACTTCCTTGGGGATATTTTCGAGAAATCCCGGCGGATACGCGCCGGATGGAAGAAGGACATAGGCAGCGGCTCTATCATCTATCCATCCCCGGGGTGTTATGTTGACGGACACCCTTCCGCCGGCCAGTGAGCACAGGAGAATGTGGATGGTGTACCCCGTGCTGTCGAGCACTTCAAGGGATTTTGAATACACCCCACCCGCGAACTTCACGTCCTCAGTTTTAGTGTTTGGCCCCGGAGTGTTATGAGAACTCTCGCTAAAAATCGCGACCAAGAGGATGAGAAAGAATAAAATCACCACGGAGTATTTTTTCATGCCGCTCACCCAAGCCTCCAGTTCTTATCCCCATCCAGCTCGAACGCCGCTTTTCCCTCAATGTACCGCTCCCACCAGCTGGGTTGGATAGATTCCATAGCTTCATAGGCTGTTTTCCCGCGGTCGAGCATTTCCCAGAACCTCTTACCTTTCTGTTTTATTACACTGAGAGAGATTGGCTTGTCAGTTCCAATGTAGACTTGATACTGTGCTCCGCGCCTGAGCTTAAATGAGTCACAGCCCAAGACAAAGATTAATGCACTACTGAAGTCTGCATGGACATAGGAATATAAATCCCACATCCCCCTTGACGATACCCCATAGTTGCCCGAGGGAGTTTCTAGGAGTATGAAGCCAGAAACCTCGTTATCCTGATTTAATTCGGCAGTGTGCCCGTAGTAATACCACACCTTAATCTTAGCGTTACGAGCAGCGTTATAATACTCTGCCATGCATCTATCCCTGTGTGAGATACAACTCTGGTCGTGTCCTCTTGACCACGCATTCCAGACAAAAACTGGGTATCCATGCCGAGAAAGTATCTGTGTAACGTAGGATGTGTGGTCATAATCGACAGACGGGTCCGGGATGAATGTTATCACGGCAAGTACACCACTGCTTCCACCGCCACCGGGTGTCACCGCCTTGATTGAGGTGCCATCAATGCCTTTTCCAGGGGCGAAGACGCCTAACCAATGAAGGATGCTCCCCGAATCAACTTGGGTTGCGTTCTCCATGGCAACTTTGGTAGCACTTGCCAGACTGTACGCTCCAACCAACACCAAAACCACAAACACGGCCAGCAGTGCACGCCTCCGCATCGATTCCCCTCCAACGGGTTCTTTCGTTAACTTCTTTGCAATTTATTGCATATAACATTTTCGCTCGGAAAGAATTAGTAATGAACGTTGTTATACATCTGTCTTATAATTGAGTAATACTTACCTTTCGATTCCCATCGAAAGGCTCAAAAGACTTTTATAGTTGTTCATCCCACAGGTATTTGGACAAACGTCAACGGTGATGACCATGGAGGCACTTGAAAGGGCCCTTAAGTGGGCTGAGGAAAACCTGAAGGCTGAGTACATCGAGCTGCGCTACGAGGACCTCAGGAAGACCACGCTCGGCCTCAAGGATGGAGTCTTCACGAGCTTTACAGGGAAACTCCACAGGGGCGTTGCCATAAGGGTTCTGGCGGACGGTGCCTGGGGCTTCGCCTCGACCAGTGAGCTTGAGAACCTCGAGAAGAAGATTGAAGAGGCCTACAAGCTCGCCAGAGCGGCCGCGCAGACGAAGAAGGAGAAAATCCAGCTGGCCGAGATAAAGCCGGTCGAGGACTTCGTGAAGAGCAAGATGAAGCTCAAGCCGAGGGAAGTGGACATCGAGGAGAAGGTTTCCCATCTCAGGGAGCTTGAGAGGCTCCTCAAGGAGGACAGGGCAGTTAAGAGCGTTCAGATTCGCTACGAGGACGGCGGTGGAAGGAAAATCCTCCTCACCAACGAGGGAACGAGGATAGAATGGGACTACAACTACCTCTACCAGGGAGCATACGTTACCGGAAAGGCCGATGGAAAGCTCGCGATGGCGAGGGACAGCATTGGCGCGGTGGATTACGGCTGGGAGCTCATGACTGAGATAGAGCCGAACGAGAAGGTCACCGAGAGGGTTCTGAGAAAAATGCACAGCCAGCTTAAGGGCGTTGCCCCGAAGCGCGGTGAGTTCCCGATAGTTGCAGGTCCGATAGTCGTCGGAATCATCGCCCACGAGGCCCTTGGCCACCTCGCCGAGGCAGACCTCACGATAAACTCGCCCTTCAAGGACCTAATCGGCAAGCAGATTGCACCGGAGTACGTCACGATGAGCGAGCGCTACGTCGAAGGTGGCTTCGGAAACGACAAGTACGACGACGAGGGCGTTCCGGTTAAGGACATTCACATCATCGAGAACGGGATCCTGAAGGAGATAATGCTCAACCGCGAGTACGCCCACAAGTGGGGCATGGAACCCAACGGCCACGCGAGGGCCGAGAGCTACCGCTACCCGCCGATAATCAGGATGCGCAACACGGTCTTCGAGCCCGGCGACCACTCCTTCGAGGAGCTCATCGAGGACATCAAGTTCGGCTACTACGTCGTCGACTTCCGCGGCGGCCAGGCCCAGCTCAACAGCGCCTTCCAGGTCGGCGTGCAGGAGGGCTACGTCATCAGGAACGGCGAGATAGCGGAACCGATAAGGGACACCTCGATTACCGGCGTCGCGATAGAGGCCCTCAAGAAGATAAGCGCCGTCGGCAAGGACTTCGGCCTCGAGGTCGGCTTCTGCGGAAAGGGACAGACCGCCTTCGTGAGCTCAGGAGGGCCGCACATGAGGTTTGACGGAGGCATTCTTATCGGGTGAGGTGATGACGATGGAGAATCTCATACGCTACGCTGAGAAGCTCTTCGATGAGGTTGAGATTGCCGTTTACCGCTCGAGGGAGGTTAGCGCCAACGTCGAGCTCAACGAGATTTCGATGGCCTCGACGAGAAGCGGTGCGGTAACGATAATCCGCGGTATAAAGGACAAGCGCCTCGGTCTGGCCATAGTGGACAGCGACGAGGAGAAGCGCGTCAGGGAGGCCATAGAGCAGGCCGCGAAGATGGCGAGGCTCAACAGCAGGGACGAGAAGTGGGTCTCCCTGCCGGAGCCGGGGAAGTACAGGGAGAAGCCCAAGCCCAACTACGAGCTGAAGGAGGCCTCTCCCGACGTCCTCGTCGAGATGCTCGTCAAGGGCATAAGGCTCGCCCGCGAGAAGGACGAGCACGTGATCGTCGCCGGCGGGGAGGGAGGCGTCAGCTGGGAGGAGAGGCAGATAGTGAACTCCCACGGAATAGACGTCTTCCAGGAGGGCGGCGCGGCGTTCTTCTTCGTCGAGCTGGTAGGCAGGAAGGGCGACGTTGTAACGCCGGGCATCTTCGACTTCGACGCGAAGAGGAATTTGAATCTCGACGTTGAAGGCGTCGTCGAGAGGGCAGTCCAGAAGGTCAAGTGGGCCTACAGCGTCAAGCCGAGCAGGAACGAGGAGGTTCCGATAATCCTCGGTCCCTGGGCAATCGCCGGCCTCTTCAGCTACGCGCTCCTCCCGGCCTTCAGCGGTGAAAGGCTCGTCAAGGAAACAACGCCCCTGGCCGGCAAGGTGGGCGAGAAGATCGCGAGCGACGTGATAACGCTCTACGACGACCCGTTCCACGAGCTCTCGCTTGAACCGGTAATAGCGGACGGCGAGGGCGTTCCGACGAGGAAGAACGTCCTAATCGAGAACGGAACCTTCAGGGGCTTCGTCTGGGACAACTACTGGGCGAAGGTTTACGGAACCGAGAGCACAGGAAACGGGAAGAGGGACTTGAGGAGCGGCGGAATCAACATCGGCTTCCACAACGTCGTCATAGAGAAGGGCAAGCGCTCGCTTGAGGATATGATAGCCGAAATCGAGCGCGGCTACTTCGTGGACGGATTCCAGGGCGCGCACTCCAGCAACCCGGACAACGGAAACTTCGCGGTGACGGCGAACCCGGCGTTCCTCATAGAGGACGGTGAAGTCGTCGGCTCGAGCGTCTTCCTCATCGCCGGAAACGTCTACGAGCTCCTCGGGCAGGCGAGCGAGGTAAGCAGGGAGCAGACCGTGATGCCATTCATGAACATCCTAACGACGCCCTTCATAAGGTTCGAGAACGTGAAGATAGCGGGGAAGTGAACAGACCATTCTATCCTCTTCCATCATCTTTCTATTTTTCTCCTTGCGGGTGTTTTATCGGGAAAACACCCACTTTAAAGTCCCGTTCTCCGCGCAAAACATTACTTAAGAACCCTGAAGTCAATTGAGATGTTGAACTGCCTCGGCGCGTAGGGGCGGACCTTTCTCCGCTCAAGGAACTCGACCGAAAAGCCCAGCTCCCGCGCGACGGCCTTAATCTTCGCTTCGTGCTCCGAGTAGAGGCCCTCCTCCGGACCGAAGCCGTAGTAGTGGATTACGCCCCCGCCTCTAACGCTCAGCATCGCTTCCCTCAGAAAGCGGTCCGCGAACTTGGGCAAGTTCATTATCACGCGGTCGGCCCTGAGCTTTCCGGCAACTTTTCTCACGTCCCCGAGGATTGGCACGACGTTGTACGCTTTGTTCAGCCCGATGTTCTCCTCGAGGTAGCGAACCGCCCATGGGTTCAGGTCACAGGCAAAGACGAGCCTCGCCTTCCTCGCGAGGAGGATTGAATATGGCCCAACCCCGGCGAACATATCGAAGACAACCTCGCCATGCTTCGCCTTCCTGAAAATCCTCATTCTCTCCGTGGCGAGGCGGGGTGAGAAGTAGACCTTGGCGACGTCGAGCCTGAGCCGTATCCCGTTCTCGCGGTGGAGGGTTTCGGTTCTCTTCTCTCCAGCGAGGTGGATTAGCTCCCTAACGCGGTATTCGCCTTCAACCTTACCCCCCTTGGCGAAGACTGCTTTGATGTGCCTGTGAACCCTGAGGATTGCCTCGCCGATTGCCTTGCCGTAGGGCATCAGCTCGTCGGGGAGCTCGATTATCGCGATGTCGCCGATTATGTCGAAGGAACTTGGGAGGAGGGATTTAACCTCATCGGGGACGTCAACTACCTCGCGGTAGCTGTGGGGTCTTCTCTCAAGCCTCTCGAACTCGGCCTCGACCAGCTCGAAGCCTTCAACCTCTCTCGTGATGGGAAACAGAACGAACTCACCCTCCCGCTTGACAGCGTATCCCTTCGCCAGAACGCCAAGCTCGATGAGCTTCCTCCGTACTTTCTCGGCCTCTTGCTTGGGGACTTTGACGGCGAGCATCGGAGGATGTTAGTGGGGAGGTTTTTAAAAATGCCTGTCGCTGAGGGTTTAAAGTTTTTCAAAAAGGAACTCCTCCACAACTGTTGAATTTCAAAAGAGCACCTTATCTTCCGCCAGCGCTGAAGCTTTTGGAAAAAGCTTCACCAAGGAAACTTTGCCTTCGCAAAGCTTCATCAAAGTTTGTGATTCCTTCATCAAGGGCTTCTTTTTGGATGTTTGCACTTTTAATAGACTCGTGTAAAATGCGAATTCCTATCTTTTGTGAAGCTTTCTCGCTTGGGTTTGCTTTTTTTCTCGCGCTCCGAAGGAGCGTCTCTTAGAGAAACCCCTCCCTAATGGCTCCTTTGAAAAGAATTCTCTGAGAGTACTGCCACTTAAGAGTACAAACTCCTTAAAATTTCATTCTTAGAGAAGAATCACAAACCTTGGTCAAACTTCGCCTGCGCGAAGTTTGAATGGCGGGCCCGGCGGGATTCGAACCCGCGACCTCCGGCTTAGAAGAGGTAAATAATTTTTTTGAAGAAGTTACCGAGAGTTTCAGAGAGAGAAGAGTATCATCAGGGGAGAAATCGCAAGTAGAACCCCTGCCCTACGGGCTCGGATACTCACGGGAAAGTGATTCACGGAGGAATTACAGTCGGGGCATATGGTATGATTTCCCCGCTTGGCGGGACGAGTTCTACCAGTATTTAACTCAGGAGAAGGGCATCTCAAGAAAAACGGCCAGAGAATATCTTAGACGCCTCGATAAGTTCTTCTGGGAGCATAAAGGGTTGAGAACTCTGGAAACCCTGAGAAGGGCCCTCAAGAAAGAAAACTACCCACAAAACCTCTCAAAAGGACTGAGAAACTACTTCCACTTCCTGATGAGTAGAGGGGTTTTGAACAGGATTGAGCACGATGAACTCGTGGCAGTGTGCAAACTCAAGAAAGGCGGCGTGGACTGGAAACTCCTCGATGACGAGGGCGTTAGAGCGTGGAAGAAAACAGTTGGTGACTTCGCTCCAAGATACAGAATACCCTTCAACCTCATACTATACGGGGGATTGCGGCTGACAGAAGCCGTAAAAATTTACACAGAATTCAACCCTGAAAAGCTCCACTGTGAGAAAAACTACTGTTTTTACGAACTCGGCTGGAGAAGAGGACAGAAGAGGAGCTATTACGCTTTTATGCCCCGCTTCTTAGGAGAAGAACTCCTCAAACACGGTGGCGAGAAGGTCAGCGAGCACACCATAAGAAAACACTACCACAGGCACGGAATTTACCCCAAATACCTGAGAAAGTGGTTCGTGTCCAAAGCCAGCGAGGCAGGAGTTTTAAGCGACACTATCCGCTTCATCATAGGTCACTCCATATCAAAAGACACCCTCAGCCTTCACTACCTCGACCTCCTCGGGCAAGCAAAACGGAATTACCCAAAAATCCTCAAAACCATAGAGGACGCCCTAACAGAAAAAGAACCCCAAACAAACCCAGAAACAGCAACAACCGAAACGGCCTTACTAAAAACCTTCATCAGCGGAAAACTGGCCCAAATCCCCGCCAATCTCTAACTTCCACCATCTCCCCAATTTTAGGTTTTATAAAGGTTTCAGTGGAGGACACACCTTCTTTCGGGATTTTAGGTTTTATAAAGGTTTCACTTGGGAAATAAAGGACAAATATGGGATATTCAACTGGTAGCCTTTAAAAAAGCACAACGGGGCAAACTTTATGGTGAAGGTGATGAAAAACGAGACCCTCACACAGATGAATATCGAAACGGTAGCAAACGCGGCAGTGACGAACGCACAGGCTGGTACTGTTCTGGACAATTTTGTCCAGAATTGGGACAGGAGGCTTAAGCAATTTTCAACTTCCGTATATACGGAAGTGCCTATGCTGGTGTCGCTCGGAAAAGAAGTTTGTTCGAAACAAAGAGAGGACTTCCCCTACTACAACAGCGACCCCACAAAAAGAAACGGAGACATCTTTATATGGAAAAGGGAACTCACCGAAGAAGAGAAAGAGAAACTAAAGGAGTGGCGCGACGAGGAAAAATTCGCAGTTCTCCTCGTCGGAAAAACCCAGCTCCCAATAACTGTGAAAGTAAAAGAGAACCAGTGGGCTTTTAGAGTCAGGATTCCCGCCTCAGTGAGCAGACTGTTCTTTATGGGCAAGCACTCAGCCCAGGTAAAAGTCTTCGAGAACGGCCTCCTCATCAAACTGCCCAAGAACATCCTGAACCCCCAATTCTTCGACTTCAAAAACGGAGAAGAATTACTGAAAGGAGGGAGCAACGATGAGTGAAGCCCCCACCACAACACAAACCACCAACCAGTCCCCAGTTAGAACAGAGAAAAAACCCCTTAAAAAGACTGCCCTCACCGTCCAAGTCGAGAAGATACTCGACTACCTGAACCAGTTCTACTTCGAGTGGCAGGGCTATCCAAAGGACAACCCCGATTACCTCGTCCGCATATGCAAGAACAAAAAAGACCGCTGGGAAGAAAAACACTTCTCCCTCCCCCAAGTCGCAAGAAGGGATGAGGAGCTAAAAAACTTCATAACGGACGCCATATGGAACAAAAAGAGTCTGTATAACAGCATCAGAGCTTACAGTAGGGGAGCGAGCTTGAAAAAGTGCGGTGGAAAAGCCTGTTTTAAGGCGTTCAAAGCCATCCAAAAAGGGAGCAGTAGGGTTCTCCTGCTGGATATTGACAAGGAGGGTCACGAGCCGTTCACCATCGAGGAGTTTGAGAAGGAGTTCAGGGAGCTCCTAAAGGAGATGAAGGATGCGGGCATCAAGTTCGTGTATTACAACAGCGGGCGTGGCGTCCACATCCGCATACTGCTTGATGAGCCACTGAGCGAGAACGAATACGGCAAAGTGATAGAAACACTGGCCCAGTATCATCGGGAGATACTCAAGGAGGGGAGGCCTACTCTAACCATAGACACACAGGTTGGCGACTTGGCGAGAGTCTTCAGGACAGTCGGCTCTTACAACCACAAAAACCCGGTAGCACTTGTGGGCTCCGATATGAGGGGCATCGAAGGGGTCACTGAGAAGAAGAAACTCCTCCAGTTTGTGAAGGAAAAAGAGGGACTTCTCCAGAGGGTGAACGAAGCGGAAAAAACTCCGGATGAGAAATTCGATATATACAGTAACGATTTTGAAAACATCGCTAAGAAAATTGCCGAGATATGGAAACCCTATTACAGAGAGGGGACGAGGCAAAACCTCGCCCTGCTACTGGCCGGCATCCTGAAAAAATACACAGTGTTAGATGAGGACAAAGTGGAGAAACTCTTCAGGGAAATTATCGAGAACTTGAAAGATGACGAAGAGGCTGTCAGATTAGGTGGCTTGCAAAATACCCTGAAAAAAGACAACCCAGCAACGATTACCCTCTTCTTCCTAAAGGGAGATAAAGGAGAAATTATTGACAGGAGCGGGCGGTTAGAGCAATTCTGCAGTGTGAACAACCTTAGCAAAGAACAGGGAGCAAAGACCCTCGAAGAGCTCATAGAAAAAACAAGGGGAGCTTTGAAGGAAAAAGGATTAGCAGTCAAAGCGAGAGGGCTCATAGGCAGGAAACAATTTCAAAGAAAAATAACCCGGAAAGGGGTCGTGATAAGCTCTCTCGAAGTTTACAAGGATAAGGTAAAACTGTCCACAGCAAGATACAACGAGGAGGAGGGCAGGTGGGAAGTAATAGGCGAAGACGCCGTTTTTGATGGGAGCTTTAGGCTAAGGAAGATTGAAGTAATAAGAAGCGCAGACAAAAAAGCACCAACAAAATACTTTACAATAGACTTCGTCAGCAAAAACGGGGAAAAAGAAACCTTGGAAAGAGTAACACTCCCCGAGATGGCGAATATCTTCGCCTCAACAGAATATGCAGTTATGAAGTCTACAAGCGAACTCAAGAAAATATTCCAGGGGATTATCTCCATCCTAAAGGACAAAAATAACATACAAGAAGAGAGCCTTTTCGAAGGCTTTGAATTCGAGATTATACACGAAGATGACTACCAGCTCGTCACGCAAAAAAGTGGCGAGATTCTGAATAACCTCGTGAAAATTGACGAAACCGCAGGAGAAGTCAAGAATATGACAAAGCTCCTAACCGCTATGAACTGCATAAAAGACGACAAGCTATTATTCTTGCTCGCAGGCACGAGCTTCTCAGCACCCCTAAACGAATTCATAGAATACAAACCAATAATATGGATATACGGTCCCCCATCAGTCGGCAAAACAAGCTCAGCGAGAATTTTCACAGAAAAAGCCTGGGGAGTAGAAGCCCCGGATGCAGTGAACATCACGGGAAGCAACTTCAGACTGGACTACTACCTAAAAGTTGGCTCCGTCCCACTTCTCGTAGATGACATATCTGAAATTTCATACGGAAAACTCGTAGACTCCCTAAAGTCCTATGCAACCAGAAACACATCAAACATAAGGGGAAAAGCGGACTTGACGATAGAACAATACAAGCGGACTGCAAGCTTGATATTCCTCTCAAACTACAAATTAAAACTCAAAAGGAAAGACGAGGCCTTTTTGGATAGGGTATTCCAGTATGAAGTCCAAGAACAAGTATTTGACGAAAACTGCCCAAGAGGACTGGTAAGCTCCCTCCCAAGAGGAATTTTTCCAAAAAGCGATTTCTTCGGCCTCATCTTCTACAAACACCCAAAAGATTTATTCTACGAAAAAGCGGGCGAAATAGAAGAAAAAGTTGGGAGCATCATACCAAGCGTCACTGGAAGGAGAGCAGAATTTTGGGCAAAACTACTTGTGGGGCTTATTGGCTTCAGGAACTTCTTGCAAATCGCACTTGAAGGGTTCCAGAACTTAGACCCAAAAGAAAACAAAGAACTGGACCTACCCGAACTGAAAAAAGCCACCGCAAACTTTGAAAAACGGCTCGACAGCATCATCGAAAAAGCTCCCGAGTTAATAAAAGAAATTGAGAGCACCCAAGACGACGACACTGTGCTTGCGATATATGCAAAAGACATACTGAGAGCCATAGTCAAAGACTCCGACCTACGCATAAGCAGGACGAAAAGAGGAAAAGAATACTTCTATGTGACGAGGGTAGAACTCGAAGAAGGAAGAAAAAGAGACAGGCAAAAAATACGGAGCCTCTTTGAACGGATAGACAGCCTCAACCAACTTAAAAAAGCCCTCGAAGCCCTCGACTCAGACTTCGTTGAGATTGGCAGATACAAATTCAACAACAAAAAAATAACAGCACTCCAGATAGACGCCGAAGTCGCAAGAAACCTGATAGAAGAAGATGAGTGGGGAGGAAGAAGCATAGAAAAAGAGCCCACAGACACCGACATAGGATACGCCCTAACCGATGCCCTTGACGCCTTCTCAGAACGGGGCACGAAAAAAATAGTGAGCCCCTTCATACTCTACAACCACCTAAACGAAAAGCTAAGCCACTTCGGCCCCAAGTGGTCCACCTGGACAGAAGAAGATATGATACTCCTCCTGGAACAATTAGCAAAAGAAAAAGCCATAGAGAAAGTGCTGGGGCTTGATGGGACGCCGACCTACCTTGTCGCAGATAAGAAGAAATTCCTTGAGAAGTTCCCAGAACTCCTCAAAAAAGAGGCTGAAAACAAACTCAAACTCACAGAAACCCCCGAAACAGAAAACACGAACGAACCGATGCCCCCAGACGACCTACTCAAAAGAGTCATCACCAGCGTCCTCGGAGCCACCACAGAAACTGACGAAGAAGGCCACAAACGCCTCAAAATAGACGACGCCGTAAGAGCCTACAACACAATTATGCCCAGAGAAGGCTACCCCACTTGGGGCCACTGGACAAGAGGAGACTTCCTCGATGTCGTTTACTACCTCAGAAAAGACGGCCTCGTCAAGAAAACAAAACGGGGCAGTATGACTTACTACTACATCATCGGGGACGAGGAGAAGACGGTCGAACGCTTCGTCGAAGCCCTAAAGATGATTTACCAAGAACGCTGGGGAGACGATTGGTAAGCTTTTTTTCTTCTCCCTCCTTCTCCATAAGCGGGACAAAAATATGAGATACACTGTGCCTTTCATATTTTCTGGGGACACTGGGACAGTATGGGGACACTGCCAATATTTCTTTAACTGTCCCATCCAAACGATAGCCTGGTGAACTCCCACTCAAAAATTCTTCAAGGGGGGCACTGGGACAGTGGTTTTTCGAGCATCGCATATTGTGGTAGGATTTGCGCAAAGGGGACACTGGGGCAGTGGGGGACACTTGTCGAAAAATTTTTAGTGTCCCCCGAATTTTGAGGCTGTGTGCTCTCTCGCTTAAGAATTCTTCAAAGGGGACAGTGGACAGTTGATTTTGGGTATCCAAAAATATAATTTGCACCCCTCTGTGAAAAAAATTAATCCCAAAAACTGCAAGTTCACTGTCCCCCCACCCCTTTGAATTTGAAGGCTATATTGCATACAGACCCAGAATCTGAGGGGGGACACTGGGGACAGTAGACTTTACGATTGTAAACTATATTTGAATTTTGAGGCTGTATGCCCTCCAGCCTAAGAATTCTTCAGGGGGGACAGTGGGGACAGTAGAAGGGGTAAACAGGGGTGTCCCCTTTTTTATCACCCCTCACGCGGGGAAGCTTAAGGCTTTTTGTCCCTTATATTAGTGGTGAAAGCCTGTGGAAGTGGGCGATATTCTAAAAATTATAGCGGCCATCGCCATCATCGGCCTGATACTGCAATACGGTTACAAGACGATGAACAAGGGCAACAGTCAGACCAACACGGTCGTCAGCACGGCCCAGAACACGATTAACAGTCTGGCCAGTAAGGCTGAGGTTCAGGCGAAGCTCACTGACCCGAAGATTTCAATAAGCTATGTTGTTTACAAGGATTCGACTAACCCTGGCCAGTTCGACTTTGAGAGCGGGACTGGTGACCAGATTCTTGTTTCAGGGTCTGGTTGGGATGGCCTTCAGACGGCTTCACAGAACTATAACTTGGTATTTTTCACAAAGGCTTCATCACTGCCAACGAGCGGTAAGTCCTTGAAGAGTGTCGTTTCAGGAAACTTTATTTCGTTCTCAGGGTCATCGTTCTACCAGCAGTTAAAGGCCGACTATACCTCAGCGGGTTCGTTTCCGATGACTGAATACTTTATCCTTGTAGACCCCCAGGAGAATTCAATAATTTCCTCAAGCGCTTCTTCAACTTCGGGCGGATATTATGCCATCATTACCGTTAGTATTCAGCAGGGATGGCTCGGGTGAATTCTTCTTTTTTCTCGCTTTTTCTTTGCGTGAACTTTAAAAAAGGGGAGTTCTAAGTGTATCTGTCTTAATTACGGGCCTACAATCTCCGCCCACAAACAGTTCACGAAGAGTGGTGGTGTCCACTATGAGACGAAAGGCTGGCCTCAAAGGAGCTTTCAAGAAGTTCTTGGAAGTTTTGGGAGTCATATTCCTGCTTTTGTTTGCTATTGGTGCCTACACCGTGTATGAAGAGAACAAAAACCCCTCAGGAAAGGTTTACACTCAGAAGGAAGTGCTCCAGGGCTGGGTGAACGCACGGGTCAAGTATGCACTTAATCACGATATAGAGATTGATTTCACTATATATCGGGACACTTCTAACCCGGGTCACTACAACCCCAAACTCGACCGTGCAATCGCAAGAGGTGCAGGGTGGGCCTTTTTGAACGTAACCGTCGAAAGGTATAAACTATTCAAATTTGCTTATGTCCCGAAATTGACTAACGGAACGGACATATCCTCGCTCCAGTTTGAAAATTTCACGGCCAAGAATTTGTATGATGAACTGCACAAACTGGCCAATTCCAAAGGTCTGCCCCTAAACGCTGTATTTGTTCTCGAACCAAACGATGGCACGGGAGCAAACGGGTATTATGGTATCGTCAATATAACCTTGTCAAGGAATTGGATTGGTTGAGTTTTTCGTTTTTTCCTCTCTTGTGGTATTTTGGTGCACTTTCTGGATGGAAAGTTTGAAAAGTTCAGAAAACCAAGGGCCGCCTTGGTGGTTTCTCGTGGTGAAGCTTGATGAGGTGCTCAAGGACCGGGATGTTGATAAGGCCCTTGTCGAGGGCTGGATTAGGACGGATGGGACTGGGAGTTGGGGGCACTTTTCAAGGATAATTCGCCAGCACTTCGGGCTTGATGATGAGGACGAGGAAGTCCGCTCGAAGGGTCGGGATGAGCTCCTTGGTATGGCGCACACTCTTGCCCTTGAGATTCTGGGTTATGAGCCTCTTCCGGCCCTGGCGGCTCTGCCTCAGGTTGCTTGGTCGGCCCTTTTCTGGGCCAAGGTTGATGAGTTGAACGGTCTCTTGTCCCAGGCTGATGTCATAGCGTCTCGCTGGGATTTTGGGCAGTTCAGGGATGAGGACGAGTTGTTCGTTATGAATATCCTGAACGGGCTTGTGATTCTGAGTGATGATATTGCTCAGATTCGGAAGGAGTTGCTGGATTTGGGTGTTGATGAGCCCATCAGGATTACGAACCCTCTGCTCGTGGCCCTCTTCATAGAGGCTGGTATTGAGAGTGGCGTGTTCAGTGAGGATTTGGTGTGCGATTTGCCCGAGATGGATGATGATTCCGGGGATGATGGTGGCGAGTCGGTCGAGCCTTCACAGGAGGGTGAGTGATTATGAAGCCCACAGGTTGCTTCAATTCTTCCGAGGTCCTTCACTTCAGGGGTTGCACACGAGGCGTTAAAACTTTCTCACAGTTGTTTGGGTGGTGGTGTCTTTGAAGCGTAGGGCAGGTTTCAAGGGTGCCATCAAAAAGCTGTTGGAGGTCCTGGGTGTCATCTTCATCCTCATAGTGGCCCTCGGAGCGTATGCCGTTTATGAGGAAAGCAAGACGCCTTCTGGGAAGGTGTATACTCAGAAGGAAGTGTTCCAGAACTGGGCGAACGCCCGGGTCAAGTTTGCACTTGAGAACGAGATAGTGCTGAACTATACTGTTTACAAGGATACGGCTGAGCCCGGTCGGTTCAACCCTCAGCTTGACCGTGCTGTGTCCGTTGGGCAGGGTTGGGAGTTCCTCAACGACACCGCTCATCGTTTCGGCCTTCTCCAGTTTGGTTATGTGCCGAACCTTGCTCCTGGGTCGAAATACAAGCCGTCCGCTTTGAAGAAGTTCACTGCTAAGAACTTTTATGATGAGCTTGTGAGTTTGGTGAAGGTGCAGGGCCTCCCGTTGAACGCTACTTTCGTCCTTGAGCCTTTCGGGGGAGAGGGTGGCTATTATGCTGTTGTTTCGGTTCACTTGGAGCGTGGGTGGGGCGGTTGAGCCTCCCCGCTTTTCTGTTTTCTAAGTGGCTTTTTCAAAAAAGCAGAGAAAAAGAATTCTTCAGGACTTTGCGGGGCTTAGTTGGACTTTCCAGCCCAATATCCCAACATCGGGAGTGGGAGAAACGGTTATCCCGTGCCCAGGAGCTTCGTTCACGAATTCTCTTGCCCTTCTCTGTAGGGCCTCGCCCATTTCCGTGTGCCCGAGGGCTTTGAGCACTTCGATGACTTTAACTTCGCCTCTCTCTGTGATGAGCGCTCTCACTTTCTCCCAGAGGTCGTCGTTAGCCGAGTTGATGCTCAACTCCAGTTTTTCGAGTTTCTCCTTCAGTTCGGCGAGCTCCTTCTTGAGCTCCTTATTTTCCGCCTTCAGCGCCATATTCTCAGAAAGGAGTTCTGCCTTTTCTCTTTTTTCAAGGAACAATTGTGAGAGAAAATCGCCCAGCCCTATGGAGGGGGGTTTTGCCTTCATCATCTCATCGTAGATGTCCGACTCAAGAACGAGGCTTATCAGTCTGGGCCTGTCATACTTCCTCGGTCTTCCCACACTTTCACCGAAGTTAATTATATAAAAAAACAACTTAACCCTCCGAGAATCAGGTTGAGCTACTCGCCCCTCTCCTCGTTCTTGTTTATCTGTTATCTGTTCTGTCTGTTCTGTGGGGATTTTTTATTTATATAAATAAAAAACTCCTCAAGATAGAGAACAGACTGACTTCCTTCCTGTCCTGAGGCGTGGGGTTTGAGAGGAAGTCAAGTGTTCCCGAGGAAAAAGAGAAGAAGAGAATAATTGGGAACTTCTCAAGTGAAGAGTGAAGGACTGCCCTCTTCCCCGCTGGTGTGGTGAGGCTTAAGGCTTTTTGGCCCCTTTATTCTTGGGGGTGTGGTATGATTGATGTCCTCTCGTTCCTGCTCGCCTTCCTCGGGGGTTTTGTTCCGGCCTACACTATCAACCATCCTGTTCCCGTCATAATTCCTCCCTCGGCTGTCCTCTCATCAGCTTCGCCCCACCAACTTGCTGGTGGCAGTGCGGGGGCAGGGAGTCCTGGGAGTTTTTTCACTGTGTTGGTGGTCCCCGATTCCGGGTCCTCTTTCCACTATGTTGAGGTTATTTATGAGGCCGATAAGCCAGCGAGTATAAGTGCGAACCTGTCCAATTTGAGCACTATTTGTGCGTATATTCGTTTCCCAAAACTGCCTTCGGGGTATAAGGACGAATACCCAAGTATTAAGCTTTTGGGGTGGGGTGTGACTTTCATCACTCGGTTGAAGGAGAGGGTGCTGACGGTGACTCCCAGGGGCCCTGCGTTTGTTTACAGGGATGTGCTCGTCCACGCTTCTCGGATTATCTTTTACAATACTTCGGAGATTCGCCTTTATCCGCCTTCGGCTTTCAGTTGGGGTATTGTCCCCACTAAGAAGAAGGGAGAGGCCTGGCGACTCATCAGTTTCTATGCGGGTAATATGACCCTTTATGTTTTTGCGAGTGGTGTCGGGCCTGTTTGGTATACTGGACAGCTCAGTTTCAGCAAGAGTGTCGAGCTTCAGTGGATACAACTGTGGGATAAGGCGAACAATTTCTCTTCCGTTATTGAGAGTCAGCCTCTTGATGATGGGGGCAATTCGTCAGGGGCTTCGGATAATTCTACTAACTCGACGGGCAATAACAACGGCACAGGCCCATCGAATTCTTCTAACTCGACTAACTCCTCGGTGAGCGTGGAGCCCGATGACCCGAGTTATGTTCTCAAGCAGGCCGTTCAGGAGATGGAGCGGGATTCCCACAGTTATGATGACGCCAGCTCGTTCTCGAATATTTACAGCACTGGGCCGTTCCACTACAAGTTTCCGAGGCTGTGGTTTTATCATCATACTGAAAAGTGGTCTGTTTCTGATGGAGTGACCGTCAAGCATCGGAGTATTAAGGAAGCGTATTTGCCGATTGTTCCGCTCTCGCAGGTTGCGGAGTATTTGAACCTCACGGTGCCCGATTACTGGAAGAATAATTTGACTATGATGGATTTGGCCGTTTTGGCCAATAAGAGCTTGACCTATATTGAGGACCTTGTGGTGAACCTCACCGTTCGAAAGTATGAGGCTTTGATGGGGAGTTCAACCAATTTGAGGGCCGAGGGCTTGAGTTATATTGACGGGCACTGGCTTGTTAAGGTGAGTGGCTCCGAGTCGGTGATGGTAACGCTCACGGTTTCAGAGGGGAAGACTATTGTCGGCACCCTTCACCCGATTGCTCGGTGGACTGTTGTAAGTGCCTTTCCCGCATCTGGCTATATCCTCGTGAACAAGCATACTGGCGAGGCCTATATTCGGGTTTACCCAGAGGGTGACTTGCCCACTTCACAGTTCGGGGTTATCACTGGCACAGTTGTGTTGTATGGTGGCGAGGCCATCGTGACGACTTGGAAGGATGGGCTCCCAACGGGGGTTTTCACGAAGTATATTTACCGTTACAAGGCCAGCGTGAAGTTGGGGAGCAAGGCCCTCATAAAGGCTCACTTGAAGGACCTTCACCTAACTTCCGTGCTCAACCAATTGGGCTACAAGTTGTATGCCCAGAACGATGATTGGGCCCTCTACCGTTTCGGCCTCTCGAAGAAGGAAGTAAGAGCCCTTCAATATGAGCGGGAAGCGGGGGCTTTTCGTCTTTTCTGGGCTTATTTGGAAGATTCGGGTTTGGTCTGGGTGTTCGACCCGTCGTTGAAGAAATTGTCTGATGATGTGAAAAAACGGGTGTGGGTGAACCCGGCCCGTTTGGTCCTTTCCTCAAACGACCTGGTGGATGGTGCAGTTAGCCGTAAGGGTGTTTTCTTCGTCTACACTGATACCTGACTTTCCACTTTTTTTGAAATTGAAAATAGAGAAGAACAGGCCACTTCAGAAGAAGACATCTTTGATGGCATCAACGATGCCCCTGCTGTCTATGAGGAGTTCCTTCGAGATGGTATACTCCTGACCGTCAGCGGTCAGCAACCTAATCTTGAAGCGGAAATCCATCTTTTCACCAGTTATCAAGCTCCACTTCTTCTCGGTTGTGACGACGAGGGAGAGAGTGCAGTCATAGTAGGTGGTTGCGGGGGTCGTGTTAGTGGCCTTCGTGGTGAAGGATGCGTTGCAGAGGCCGAGCTTGTTGAGGTAGTTGAAGTTGAAGTCAATCGGGATGTAGTTCATAGCCGTGTTTATGTTGAACTCCTTAACGACATCCTGAGAGGGGATGTTTAGGGTGTCCCCGTGTAGTCCTTCTGCTATTTTTGTCCCCAGGTCGCCCTTGAGGATGGCTATCTTATCGAAGAAGAACTGGCCGTTCGCCGTCTTGTAGAAGCTCATCAGCACTCTGTCCCCGGGCTTTATGTTGTAGACTTCGACTTCAATTGGGATGACGGTTTTCTGGTCTTTGAAGTAGCCGCCGCCTTCGAAAACGGCCTTGTCTCCAGTGTCGGGGTGGAGCAGTTTTATGTTTGGGCTGTGAGTGGTGGCTGGTGTCGTGTGCTGGGTGAGGTTTGAGAGGTAGCCGTTCTTGTAGGCCCAGTATCCTACGGCGAGTAATAGGAGTAAAAACAACAGGTCGCTTGAATTGGCTCGGCGTTTCACGCTTTCACCACTAATACTTGGGCTGAGGCACTTTAACCCTCCCCGCGTGTCTGGTGAGGCTTAAGCAATTTTGTTACTATTTTATTTGGTAAGAGCTGTGGAAGCCCCCCAGTCCCCCAATAGTGTGGTTTCGGATTTTGTGGAGCAGGCCTTGAATATCATCCTTCACCGTTCCTCGGATTTCTCCTCGCTTTCCCAATCAGAGCTTGATGAACTGGCCGATAGGGTTGAGAAGAGGGCCCGCAAGAGCACGCACAAAGTTCGGGATGGCTACCTTCCGATAAGCCTCGTCGGCAGGTGCGAGGTTATGGCTTACTCCAAGGTGAAAGCGGCCCTTTCAAAGGCCACCCGCTCAGGGAACGGTGAGAGCACAAGATACCTCTGGGGAAGGGCCGAGGGATTGAACACAAAGAGCAGGTTCAGGGGCTCGCTCCTTGAAGAGTTCGTTGGTGAGGCCCTTGAGGATTTTGCAGAATTTTACAGCGAGAAGACTGGCACGAAAGTTGTGTTTCAACACAACAGGCTTCTCGTGGGCACGATACCTGGGTTCAAGGAAGCCCGCTTCAAGGGGTTCGTGAGCGAGGTTGATTTCTCCTTTGAGTTCTACTCCGAGGAGGGCCTGACTTTTGAGCTTGGTATTGAGTTGAAGAGGAAGAACAAGTCGCCCGAGTTCGACCAGTTGAGCAAACTCTGGTATCACGACTTTTTCTCGATGAAGTTCTTCGCCCTGAAGTTCGACCGCCTGTGGATGGTGAACGCTCACCCGAGGAATTCGTTCCAGATGGAGTTTTATCTAAGTGGACCTGAGCGGACGGCCTTCGCTTATGAGCTCGCTGAGATTTTGAAGCGGTGGAACGCTGATGAGCCCTCACTACGCCCAAACTCGTGGTATTGCAGGTATTGCGATTTTGGCCGTTCGGGAAAGTGCCCTCTGCTGATGAGCAGGCCGTCGTCGGAGTTTTCAGGCGTCAAGTGGCTCGATGCCAAAATTGTTTTCAACTGATGGGGGGCCGAGTCCCCCTTTTAAAGTGGTTCCCCGCAGGACAGCGGGGAGGTTAAGGTGTTTGAGTGAAGATTATTATGGTGATGGTGATGGGAAAGCAGAGGCCGAAGGATGAGGGGACGGCCACCACTGGCCGATTTTACATCAGGCAGGATTGCGCCTCAGTCAGCCCGAGGTTTGATGTCCATATCTACCCGTCGGCCATAGAGGAGAAGCCTGCCTTGAGAAGTTTCCTCTTTCGGTGCTCAGACTGGGAGTATACCCCTGTGGAGCTCCGGATTTACGGGGTCAGTGATGAGCCCATAACGACGCTCTTTGGGGCGAAAGTCAGTTATGTGGATTTGGCCCGTTTCAAGAAGAACACGAACAGTTACCGCTTTCAGCTCTCTATCCCAGCCCGCTTTTTGACCCTGATTAAGAAGGTCCTCAAGGATTTGCCCTCTTCAGGGCCCATAACGGTGAGGGTTGAAAAGAGGGATGGGTTCAGGAGGAAACTCATAGTCCTTGAACTTCACGCCGACGAATTCGATTGAGTTTCCACTTCCCGATTGGACAAGTTTGTTCCTACAGAGAATATAGTTGAACACCCAAACGGCCCTCTGCGGCCTTCTTTTCCTGTTCTTGCCTTGTTGCCCGCAGGTGAAGTTCCACTTCGCAACGGGTATAAGATTAGGTTAGCCTAATTGGTTTTTACATAGTTCACCTATTTGACCATACTCCGACCCAGACTTTTCCCGACTTTTCAACTTCAACTCACTACTTCGACCTGACTGACCGATGACTGACTATCAAGTTATTTCTTCGGGAAAATCTTGGAGTTCAGTATGGGCAAACTGCTGAACTATGTAAAAGCCTCACTCGCTCGGCATCTCTCCACTTCGCAACTGGTTTAAGATTAGGGGCCTCTAACTGCCTTCAAATTGTGAACGGCACAGGCCCCTTCATATCCATCCAGAGGAGAAACAGTCCGAAGGCCACTCCAAGAATCGTTAGTTTGAAGGCCTCAACGGCCCCTACCAAGTGGCAGGTGGCCGCTTCGAGGGCTATCACGGCTGAAATTCTAACGAGGGCTTCGCTCAGGTTGCGTTTTTTCACGCCTCCCCCTAACTCATCTTGGCCTGTGGTCCTTTAAGCCTCACCACTCACGCGGGGAGGCTTAAGCAATTTCATCCCCTATATTAGTGGTGAAAGTTGTGGAGAAACTGGTAATAGGCCTGTTGCTTGTTGGTGTAGCCGTCCTCGTGACTTACCACTACAAGGCTTCGGTTGTCGGCATACTGGGGATGTTCAGCGACAAAACGAACCGCCAGGTGATAGGAACCAACGATGAGCCTGCTTATCATCTTGAAGTCGTTGCGGCCCCAGGGCAGGAGCTCAAGATGGTGCCCGACAACTCCTCAAGTGGGGTTTACAAAACCACAGTCCTCGTCATATCGGACAGGCCTTTGAAGGTGAACTCCAGTGTCCCGCTCGGGACGGACTTCCCGCTTGCTGGAGCCCCAAAGGTCGAAAAGCTGGTGAAGGTTTCAAACACGAGCGATGGCAAGAAGGAGTATCTGTATGAGATTTCCCTGAAGGTCAGGGTTCAGAACGAGAGCAAAGTCCAGGGGTTCATCGGTGGCCACTTTGTTTACCTCACGGCAGATAAGGGCACTGTGGGCTCCTCAACCTCGGGCTCTTCATCTCCTATTGCGAAGCCAATAACGAAAGTCTTTCAGGTGAATTCGAGCGATGAGATTATCAGGTTTGGCTTTTACCCAGCTCAGGGTGTCGCTGACGGTCGGAGTGTGACTTTGGAGTATTTTAGCCCCAGTGGCGAGGTCCTCAAGAACGGAACTCTCTACCAGCTCTCGGTGAACGACTCGCTCACGATAGCGAACATAACTGACGGTGCGAGCATCCAACTCAATTTCCCGCTTAACACGACTCTGAAGCAGGATGTCGAGTATTATGTCCAGATTGAAATTGGGAACTTGTCCTCGGGAACCATAGTGGCCAATTACACTATTCCGGTCCCGCTCGATGAATACAAGAGTGTGGTCTTTTGCTTTGATAAGACCACTACGGTGAATTCGATGAGTTCGCAGTTCGTGGCGAACTTGGAAGAGCCTGACCCGGTTAGTGGGGTCATCTTTAGTGATGCTGAGGGTGGCCCGCTCTTGAAGTTGGGCGTCATCCTCGTGCCTCGTGGATGATTGCCCTGGTTCATCTTCTCTTCCTTTTTTTCTGTGTTGGTTCTTGGGTTTTTCTTTGCGGTTGAAGGCCGTGTTCGGGCATCACCACTGGTTGGTATGCTTAAGGTGACAACGCTATGATTTTAGTGGTGTCGGTAGTGGGTCGGGATAAGAAGGTTGGTGTAAGTGAAGCCCGTTTGATACGGTCGCAGGAGGACTGGGGGAGATACTCATACAGGGTGTATGCTTATGTTGGGAAGATTCATCCTGATTTGACGGCGAGGCTTAATAAGAAGGTCAGCGAGGAGCTGGAAGTGAAGTTGAGGATTCTGAAGGGCAGGAAAAAGCTGGTTGAGGTTCCGTTCACGGCGACCCTTTTGAGGGTTGTTATGCTTGGGGTGAACAAGGAGGGGAGGAGTATTCATAAGGGGACGAGGTTTCAGTTCACTATTCCTCAGAGGGTGGTTACTCCTCTTGAGGATGTGCTTGGGTGGGAGCGGAATAGTTGGCCTGTTCAATTGTTTTTTGAGCACGATGAGCGGTTCGGTAGTGATTTTCTCGTGTGCGAGTTGAAGCTTTGAGGGAGTTTTCTTCAATTTTTCTTCTGTCCCTGGACCTTAGCCCCGCTGAAGAGGTCCTGTTTTCACATAAGTTCTTTTTTTTGACTGGTTATCCGAGTCCTATCTTGAGAGCCCCGCTGTGCTCGTCTCGTGCGCAAAATTCAAGCCTGCCCCGAAACCTTAGGAGCGAGGGCCCGTAGCCTTAGCAGGATAGGGCGCCGGACTTCTAAGCCGGAGGGAGCGTAAAAAAATTACTTTTGACCCGTGTGCCCGTTTCGCAAGTTTTGACCCCAAATCGGAGCCCTTATAAGGCTGGAATTTGTACAACTTTTGTACAACACGGGTTTGGAGGTCACGGCTTTGGTGGTTAAGTTTTCTAAAACTCGCATAAAGAAAGGCCGTAGGGAGTATGAGTATGCGGTTGCTCGATTTCCGTCAATCCTTGCCGGTAGAAGTTTCCAATACACTATTACAAAACTGGGTGGGCGTTTTTTGGTGGTGCTT
This sequence comes from Thermococcus henrietii, assembly GCF_900198835.1. Taxonomy (NCBI): domain Archaea; kingdom Methanobacteriati; phylum Methanobacteriota; class Thermococci; order Thermococcales; family Thermococcaceae; genus Thermococcus; species Thermococcus henrietii. The sequence continues at coordinate 1,402,662 of NZ_LT900021.1, forward strand.
TTGGAGGTTGGGCCGGGGGTTGTACAACCGTTGTACAACCAGCTTTTTGTGGAGGAGGGTTTTGGGGCTTCGGTGTTGGAGGTTTTGTTGGGTGCGTTGTTAACTCCGGTGAAAAACGGCAGTTGCTCCGTGAATTCGTCAAAAAACGCTTTGTTGGCGGGCCCGGCGGGATTCGAACCCGCGACCTCCGGCTTAGAAGGCCGGCGCCCTATCCTGCTAGGCTACGGGCCCTCGCTCCTAAGGTGCCAGAGCAGTTTTATAAAAGTTGCGGTGGGAATGAAAAGAAAAGAAAGCTCAGCGCCTTCTCCTGAGGAGGAGCGGTATTATTGCGAGTCCGACTATTGCGGCCGGACCGCAGATGCCCTTGCTGCTCTTCGAAGTAGTAGTGCTACTCGTCGGAGCCTGAGTGCTGGTGGCACTGACCTCGTTCGATGATGTCGCTCCACCCTGTCCCGCGGGCGTTATCGACCTCGTGGCGACAAAGCTTCCAAGGCCACTTATTGGGTCGGGCATTGCGACGTTAACCCTGCTGTTTGTGAGGAAGAACCTCCAGGTTTCGACTGTGTATATCCTTGGGGAGTTGTAGACGTGAAGAGCATAAGCGAGCTTGTAGAGGTCCCAGAACTGGTTGATGTTGCTGATGCTAACGGTGAAGTCATTCTTAGTCCATGTGTTCTGAACGAGGAGCATGTCGAAGTCGTATCCGGTCCAGTTAAGGAGGGGTCTAAGCTTGTCGGGGGTGCTGTAGTAAGTGAGGCCAAGCGAGGTTATGAACTTGTTGAGGTCGCCGTTGGAAACGGCATCAACGACCTGTCTGAGTTTGACCGGGTTGTGGTAGCCGGCACCCATGTTGGGAGCAACGTAGTAATCGAGGAGCCAGAAGTCGGTGGCGGTGCTGGTAACCGGGTGGATTCCCCTAACGACCCAACCCTCGGTGTAGACCTGCCACTGGAGGGTGCGCGGGTCCTGGTTGTAAACGTTCTTGTTGGCTATCGTCCTGTCCCACTTTACGAGGTCCACCTTGAAACCTGCCTTCTCGAGAACCTGGGCGACGTATTTACCTTCATCTAGCCTCTTATCTTCGGGGCGGGCAACGACCTTTATGGTGACTGGCTTGCCGTCAAAGTACCAAACACCATCCTTCTTTACGAGGCTGTGGCCAGCGGCCTTGAGCCTCTCGGCCGCGGCTGTCATAGTGCGGTCAATCATGTCGAGGGCGTACTGCTCGTCACCCTGTGGCGTGAGACCCAGGGCTCGTCTAACCGTGTCAATCCTCGCGTAGGCATCGGCCTGCCCGCTGACTTCGGGGCCGAAGAGGGGGGCGCCGCTTCCCTGAAGTATCTGGTTGACGAGGTACTGTCTGTTGATGAGCCAGTTGAGGGCGTACCTGACGCCGCGAAGGGCAAGCGGGTTGAACTTGATTCCAGAGGGGGTTTTAACGAGTCCGGTGCTCTCGTTGCCCACGAAGTTGAGGTTGAGGCTCCACCAAACGGCGATGCTCTTAATCGGTTTGAGGCTGTCTTTGTACTTCTGCAGGAGGCCTTGGAACTCGTTGTAGGTGATTGCGTACCAATAAACGTCGTAGTCCCCCTTGGCAACGGCCAGAATTGCAGTCTGGGGGTTGAGGGTTCCGTAGATGTCTATCTCTTTCCAGTAGGGCTCCCAAGGAAGCTTCTTGCCGTTGACCTCACCGGGGAAGCCAATCCTCTCGTCGTCAGCGAGTCTGAGGACGACTGTCATGGACTTCGGGTTGTAGCTGTAAACGTAGTAGGGACCATCGCTTATTATAGCGTTCTTGTACTTCTCGGTCCAGCTTATTATACCTTCGTAGCCCTTCTTAGCGAGCTCAGGGGTGAGTCCAGCCTTATCGGGGGTGAGTCCCCACATCCGAAGGTAGGAGTTAAGCTCGCTCTCGTTCCCCAGCCAGATGGGTATCAGCTTTCCGCTCTCGAGTATTTTCTTTGCCTCGGCCGCGAAGTATGGGGCTTGGTTCGGGTCAATCATGTCGAGGTGGAACCCGTTCTGGGGCTGGGTATCCCAGGAGAACGCCTTGCCGTTGACACCGTTGGCCACCATCTGAACCGAGACGTAGAACAGCTCCCATGGGAATGAGGGCTTAACGAAGTAGTTTCCAACGGCAGTTCCCCACTTGCTGTACGGGACCACGTAGTTCTGGTAGATTGTATACTCAACGTACCTGTCGGTGACGTTGTCAATCTTAAGGCCGAGAACCTTTGGAAGGGACGTCAGAAGTGCGTTAGCCCAGGCCTGGTCGTAGTACCTGTCGTTCTTGCCGTTCTGGTAGCTCCACTCCCAGTCCATGGCGTAGCTGAAGAGGTAGTCTGCGAGGGTTATTGGCTGGCCGTCTTGCCAAGTTCCGAGGCCGCACTTCCATGTGACGGCGCTCTTGGCTATCTTCCCGGTGTTGGGGGAGACCCACTTCTTCTGGGTTCCGTTCCAGATTATAGCATCGGCTGGAACCTGAACGTTGTACTTGATGCCAACGAGCTCACAGCGGTAGTTGTGGAACTGGACGTCCGAACCGGTGACCACTGCGGGGTCGCTGAGGAAGTACCAGACCCTGCTCGTGTAAGTGTCGGTCATCCCGTTGGGAGATGGATTGAACACACCCATGAAGAGGCTGCCCTGGGCGGCGAGCTGGACTATCTTGAGCTTGTCCCCTGGGACGTTCTGAGCATTGACCGGATTTGAAACTGCAAGTACGCTCGCGAGAACGAGCAGGGCGAGTGCTACTCCAATGCCCTTCTTCATGTGCTCACCTCCATACATGCCATTACCCCTAGTTATAGGCCTTCTTAAATCTTACTGTCACATTTTTAGTCTTAGAATATCTCTAATAGACACAATTTAGCGTCAATGTCTTGCCAATTAAAGCGTGGGATTAATAAGTCTCTAAATGTTCCTTCATTGAATACGTGGGTTCTGTCACCTCATTGCCACCCATAGTTTTACAACAATGTAAAACTTAGGGCGCCACCGGGTTTATAAACCCCTCCCCCATTTCAGCCTCAGGTGAGAGCATGGGGAGACCGGTTTTCCTCGGAAAGGCTTACATAAACTGGTGCGAGAAGTGCAACGTCCCGCTCATCGGCGATAGCTGTGCCGTTCACGGGAAGGAGGGCGTATTCCGCCTTAACATTACTCCTCCCGGTGACCTTCGATTTGCCTTTGAAAAGGACCTGGAGTTCATAAAGTCGGTATTCGCGGAGCACTTTGGCGTTGACGTCGGGGAAGTCCTCGACGGAAAGGTCGTTCTCCTCAATAAGCTTCCGAGCGAAGATGAGGCCTACGAAATCATTGTGGACGGCTACGTTTTCGGCTACGTCAAGTTCGACCCCGTTGAGCTCCGCTGGAGGGCAGGCCTGAAGGTTGAAGGCGCCATAGCCCTCTGGAAGCGCTTTGGAAAGAGCATGAAGAAGTGGGTTATAGTCGATAAAGGTGCCGTCGAGCCGATAAAGAACGGGGCGAACCTCTTAGCTGTCGGCGTTCTCGAAGCGGAGCAAAGCATAAGGGTGAACGACGACGTAATCCTCGTTTCTGAGGACGGCGAGGTCTTTGCGACGGGAATAGCGAAGAAGGACTACGAGGCCCTAATACGGGGCGAGCGCGGAACGGGGGTCAAGCCCAAGAGGCAGAAGAGCATCAACTACCGCGAAGGCAGGAAGGCGACGATGGAGGACGTTCTGAGAGCCAATTCGATAGCGCTCGAGGAGAAGGTTGTGAAAAGCAGGGAGTTCATGCGGAGGGTTGTCAGCAAATACTCGGACCTTCCCGTTGCCGTTGCCTTCTCCGGCGGAAAGGACAGCCTGACCGTTCTCGGGCTGGCCCTGGAGGAGTTCGGCGAGGACTTTACGGTGTTCTTCAACAACACCGGAATAGAGTTTCCCGAAACTGTGGAGTACGTGGAGAAGCTGAGGAAGGAGCTTGAGCCGAAGGGTATAAAGTTCGTCGTTGCGGACGCTGGAGACGCCTTCTGGAGGGCGCTCTACGTTTTCTCACCGCCGGGTCGCGACTACCGCTGGTGCTGTAAGGTTACGAAGCTCGGCCCGATAACCCTCGCTATAAAGGAGAACTACCCGAAAGGAGTCCTCATGTTCGTCGGCCAGAGGAAGTACGAGAGCATAAAGAGGTTTAAGCAGCCGCGCGTGTGGAGGAACGAGTGGGTGCCCAACGAGATAGGTGCGTCGCCGATATTCCACTGGCGCGCGATTGAGGTGTGGCTCTACATATTCAGCAGGAAACTGCCCTACAACCCGCTCTACGAGCGTGGATTTGACAGGATAGGCTGTTTCCTCTGTCCGAGCGCTTCCTTAGCTGAATTTGAGAGGCTCAAACGCGAGAAGCCCGAGCTCTGGGAGAAGTGGCGGAAGGCTCTGGAGCACTGGAGGAAGCGCTTCGGCCTTCCGGAGGAGTGGGTTACCTACGGCTTCTGGCGCTGGAAGAAGCTCAGCAGGGGCGAGAAGGCCATAGCGAGAAAGCTTGGCGTCGATATTCCCGAGGAGCGCTCGTGGGAGCCGGTTAAGGTCAAAATTGAGGAGACAGGCGAGAGCTATGAACTGGAGTTTAACACAATTCTCAACAAGAAGCGCCTCTTACAGGTCGCGCCGATACTTGGCGAAGTGAGCGTCGAGGAAGATGTCATAAGGGCTGGAGACGTCGAGTTCTTTACCGGGACGAGAAGAACAAAGGCCCCCGACGAGAGGGAAGCGATTAGCGCCTACTACCTCGTCAAGAGGGCCTACGAGTGTGTCGGCTGTGGCGTCTGCGTCGGCAAATGCCCGGAGGAAGCTTTGAGCATAGACCCGCTCAGCAGGAAGATAGTGGTGAACTACGAGCTCTGCACGCACTGCAGGGAGTGCATGGAGGTCTGCCCGCTGTTGAAGATTAAGAACCCCGAGGAAGGGAGCCAGCTTTAATGATTTTGCGAACTTTGTCTACCTAAGCTTTTAATTTTTAAAATGTAAAATTTGCCAATAGATAGTACAATATTCTAAACAATGACTACATTAAGCATGTACTACAATTAACCAAAAATTTTAAGTACTTTTAATGTGCTACATTAAAATGACCACTTATATTGAGGTGGTCAAATGCGACAGAAAGTAGTATGGTTTACGGCACTGTTGTTGGTAGTGGCCGTGTTCCAAGGAGTGAGCGCCACCGGCTACAGCAAACAACTTGGAGTCGGCACATACACGCTGTATGTACATGACCAGAAGATTCCAATAATTGCAAAGAACGGGGTAATACAGATTCCCAACACTCCTGGACTTGACAGAAAAGAGGTTTTCATGGCAGTGAACAGATACTTTTCTCTCAGACACAGACAACTACTAGGAGCATCAAGTCATTGGATAGGGTCAAGCTCTGACTACGAACAAAGAGAGGCTTTCAGCATACCACATCAAGGCGACGTTTACATCTCTGCATATGCATCTCTGAATATTGAAAAGGACCAATTTTCCGTGGTGGCAGTAGGCGGATACTCTTCGGCGGCCTGCTGGATTCAGCCATACGACTACTGGTGGTCCCAGGACTATCGGGCAGAGAATTTAACCCTAGGGGTTGAATTGAGGTTCGTTGCCATTAGGGGTTCCGTCCACATCTCAATACCACCAGGGATAGATTTTCAGGGAACTTCCGATGAAACGAAATACAGCATAACACTTCACAACACTGATTATGCTGGGGTAGACTTTGATAACATAGAGGCAACTGCACTTTTTGGCATATGGCGTGTGGAGGACCATACTATCGGGACATTTTATTTCAGCAAAGCCCGGGGGACTGAATATATACAGGGGGCTAACGTTATTAAGGTTAGGAGGGAGTCACATTGAAAAGAAAATTTTTCCTTTCTTCTCTTTTAGTATTAATTTTGTTGTTGGGGATGTACTGGGAGACCGGATGGAGCGGGAGCAATAGAAACAACGCTATTGAAAACAGTGGGACAACAACAAAACTCAGCTGTCTCCCAACGCGTCTCAATCTCTCCACGTTTCTTGGTGAATCATGGATTAACTACACCTCCCGGAGGTTGCATCTTGCCGAGTGTCCGGAAGGGGGTTTCACTGAAATTGACGATACAATAACCCCCGACATTGTCTCAACGTACTACTTTGTGGCGGCACTAAAGATGATTAACCAAACCCCATACAACAGACTTCAGACTATAAAATGGCTTCATGAGAATGAGAGAAATCTTTTTGAAAATACGACAAGTGATTATACCGCTGACTTCCCTAAATTCTGGATAGTCTACTATGGTGTTATAACTCTGTCAATGTTAAACTCTTCTCCCAAAAATCCAGATAGAATTATAAGTTTCATATTAAGTATGAAGCAGAGAAACGGTTCTTTTGTGTACAAAGGAATGGACTTTACTCCACAATCCATCGAGCTTCTCCATGTCCTTGGATACAATTTAAGCAGTCTCACCAAGACAAGGGAATATTGTATTGAGCAGTTTGAAAACCTGACGGTGCCAGATGGATATGATGGCCTCCAATTTATGAACTTTCTCTTTAACTTTCCCTATTATACAAAGTGCCTAAAACTATTGGGTGTCAACTATACAAAATTGAGAGGATACCACCGAGACCTCTTGTTCATACAAAACCTTTCCAGAAACATAAAGACAATAATAAGCTACCGGCCACCGCTTTTTATCATAGCCCATGTAGCCCAACTACTCAGGGAGTATCACCTGCTGAATAGCACTGTCTCCAACGAGATTTACAATTATGTTATCTCCCAAGAATTGCCCGATGGGGGCTTTAACCTCTTTGGAAAGAACTACGGAGAGTTTCAGGGAACGTATTATGCAGTGAAAGCTATTGTAGCAGTTGGCAGAAAACCCGACAGAAAAACAATAGACTTTATACACAGTTGGGAGAGTCCCCTCGGAGGCTTTGGCTTTCCATTTCAAAAAACCTGCGGACCAATATTAACATACATGGCTGTTTACGTTGCTAAGAAAATAGGAATGCCCCTTAACAAAACTAAGCTGGAGGGGTATCTTGAAAACGCTCTCCGCAATAGATGGCCCTACGGCCAGGATGATCCCGGTGCTTTATACGCCGTCTACTTTACGTATAAAGAGCTTAACCTCACAATTGATTCCAATGACTTGAACTACCTAAAAAATGAAACGATACGGCTGATACGATTGTACTTAACTCATAAACGGGAGGACCTTTTGATGGACGATGGATGGATATCACTCATAGAGCTTGGAAATTCAATAGGGATTAAGCTAAGTCCAAAGACCAAATCTGAACTGATTAGGGAGATACTTTCCAAGAAAAACGATGATGGAACGTTTGGAATCGAGAATGGAACTGGAGTAATCTTCTACCAAACAACAAATGCAGTAATGCTCCTCTACGCCCTTGGGTACAACTACAATGACACTGACACTCTTCAGTATCTCTTAAGAACAATGCACGATGGAGGTTGGGGTTACCCAGACCTCTACAATACCTATAGAGTTGTAGAAGCGCTGACACATATGGGCCACTGTCCAGAAAATATCCAGAGTTTGATAGGCTTTATCCACTCATTAAAATATAAATATGGAGGTTTCCTGTTTTATAGAGGGGCAGATTACTATGGGGGACTTCAGGAAACCTACTATGCCCTTAGGATTTTGGAGCTGATAGGGGCCATTAATTAGGCACCTTTATAAGCCCCTTCTCTTTTCCCTACTCCGGTGAGAGACATGGAGGAGTACTTCATCTGTCCCGAGTGCGGTAGCGATGACGTTGAGGTCATCAAAGAGCGCGGAAGGGAACTCACCCTTCGCTGTAACGAGTGCGGCAACGTCTGGCACGTGACTCTTCCAAAGCTCGTCAGGGTCCCGCTCATCGTCAGCAAGCACGAGAGGAGCTTCAAGAGCGAGGCAGAGCTTCCCGAGGGCGAGGAGATTAGGGTCGGTGACATCGTCGAGACCGAGGAGGACGAGGTCAGGATTACCGGGATTGAGCTTGAGGGCGGAAAGAGGGTGAACCGGGCGAAGGTCGGCGAGATAGTGACGCTCTGGGGCGAGAGCCTGACGTATCCAAAGGTCATCAAGGTGTCCATATACATGCCGAAGGGACTCACGCAGTCCTTCCGCGTGAAGGTGCCGAGGGATGAGGAGTTCGCGGTCGGAGAGGTGGTTGAAGTCGGGGGCTACACCTTCAGGATTGAGAAGATTAAGACCGAGAGGAAGATGCTCCACCACGGAAAAGCTAAAGCCGACGAGATAGTCGCCCTCATGGGCCACCACATTCCCCGCGCGAGGGCGAGGAGAAGCCTTGAGCTTTACAGGGGCTACGACAGAGAGAACAGTTAACCGAGTGACGCCGTGATGAGTTTCTTTGTTTTCTGACCTCTGGGATGATGAGCTTGGCCGCTCCTGAGGTTGGGCATACGCTTCATTTTGTATTCCAACCTCTCGTGTTTCCTTTCTAATGTTCATCGTACTACACGCAAAGGTTATAAGATGGCACAGTAAGCCCCCAATGGTGATAAAATGCTATCACTGGGAGTGAGACAACTCGATGATATACTGGGTGGTGGGGTCGAAGAAGGGTCAAGTGTTGCGTTCGTTGGTTCAATAGAGTACGATAACGTCATACTCATGCACCAGGCAGTTTTACAGGCCCTCCGAGACGGCAAGAGGGTCCTTCTCGTGGATTTCAGGCAGCCTCCTCCAACCCTCCTAAAGGAGTTAAAAAACCACGGTATAGATTACGAACCCTTCATGGGGAAATCCCTCACGATTCTCGATGGTTACTCCAACCTTTACGGTCAGGCTACCCAGTCCGGAAAAGATGTTCTACCAAACCCCCTTGACCTTGGAATCACGACGGCGATAATAAAAGAGGCACTCCAAAAGATGAACTATGAAATCCTGGTTATAGATGATGTGACATCTCAGTACACCCTTCAGTCGAACCCGAAGATTTACATAAAGGCTGTTGTGAGACTCGTCAATTCGGTTAAGTCCCTCGGCAAGACGACGTTCGTTGCCGTGTGCTCCGATGTCTTTGAGCGTTCAGACCTCGCGGCAATACTGATACCCTTTGATTACATAATCGAGGCATCCAACGGAAAAATCACCATCAAAAGGACCCTCCAGCCCCTCCGTGTTCTTGAGCCAAAATTTGCTTATGTGCGGACCAAAGCCGGCATAAACCCTGTGAAGGAACACTATCAGAGCCTTGAGGGTCTGAAGACCCACTTAAAAGCTGAGGAAGATGGGACCATATGGATTGGGGATGTGCGAGTCCAGATAACAGAAGAACCAGCAGAAAGAAGTTTGATAGAAACTGTTTATGATTTTCTTGGACCTGAAAAAGGGAAGGAATTGCTCTACGCTTGGGGCAAAAAGCAGTTCCTTGGCTATGGAGGGTACTCAAAGAAGCACAGCTCAAACGTGGAAGAAGCTCTTGAGGACCTCTTCAAGTTCACGATGGCAGGAGGGGGAGGAAAGCTCGAACTCGTTGAACTTTCAGATTCCGTTGTCATAGTTAGAGGCACCAACCTGTTCCCGGGTGGAAAAGGCTATCCCTATCCGTTTCACCCCCATTACGCGGGTTCACTTGCGCAGTTTTTAACTGAGTTCACAGGCGAGCGCTGGGAGGGAGAAGAGACCAAGTGCGAGGCGATGGGAGCGGAACACTGCGAGTTCGTGCTGAGAAAAGTTGACTAGCGAAACCCTTTTAAATTCTCGCCCAAACTCCCCTCGCAAAACCGGATGAACGATGAGGTTTCGGAGGGATGAAAGATGGCGAAGCCGAGCTACGTGAAGTTTGAGGTTCCCCAGGAGCTTGCCGAGAAGGCCCTTGAGGCCGTTGAGATAGCCAGGGACACCGGAAGGATAAGGAAGGGCACCAACGAGACCACCAAGGCCGTCGAGAGGGGCCAGGCCAAGCTCGTTATAATTGCCGAGGACGTTGACCCCGAGGAGATCGTTGCCCACCTTCCGCCACTCTGTGAGGAGAAGGAGATTCCGTACATCTACGTTCCGAGCAAGAAGGAACTCGGCGCCGCCGCTGGAATCGAGGTTCCGGCCGCGAGCGTCGCCATCATCGAGCCCGGCAAGGCCCGCGAGCTCGTTGAGGAGATTGCCACGAAGGTTAGGGAGCTCATGAAGTGAGCTCCTTTTCCTTCCTTATCACGAAAGGTTTAAGGTTCATCCCGCGAGTCTTTACGAGGTGTGAGGTATGAGCGACGAAGGCTACCCCGCCGAGGTTATCGAAATCGTTGGAAGAACCGGCGTCACCGGTGGCGTTACCCAGGTCAAGGTCAGAATCCTCGAGGGGCGCGATAAGGGTCGCGTCATCAGGAGGAACGTTAAGGGTCCCGTTCGCGTCGGCGACATAGTCATCCTCAGGGAGACCGAGCGTGAGGCGAGAGAAATCAGGAGGAGGCGTTGAAAATGGCCCGCTGGAACGTCTGCTCCTACTGTGGAAGGGAGTTCGAGCCGGGGACGGGCAAGATGTTCGTCAGGAACGACGGCAGAGTGCTCTTCTTCTGCTCCAGCAAGTGCGAGAAGCTCTACTTCATGGGCAGGAACCCGAGGAAGCTCAAGTGGACCAAGGCCTTCCAGGAGGCCCGCCTTCAGAGGGCCAAGAGGAGGAAGTGATTTCTTTCTTTTCAATCCTTTCCAACTTTGACGTTTCTGGCACGACTCCAAAAAACCTATTAACCGCGCGCCCCATTCTATAAGCGGTGTTGCCGATGGCCGAGGAGCAGATAGAGAGAACCCTTGTGATTCTGAAGCCGGACGCCGTTGTCAGAGGCCTCATGGGCGAAATCATAAGCCGTTTTGAGAAGAGAGGCCTCAAAATCGTCGGAATGAAGATGATATGGATTGACCGCGAACTCGCCGAAAAGCACTACGAGGAGCACAGGGGCAAGCCCTTCTTCAACGCCCTCATAGACTACATCACCAAGGCCCCAAGTGTCGTGATGGTCGTGGAGGGCAGATACGCCATAAGCGTCGTCAGGAAGATGGCCGGTGCGACCGACCCGAAGGATGCGGAGCCGGGGAGCATAAGGGGCGACTACGGCCTCGACGTCGGCGATGCGATATACAACGTTATCCACGCCTCCGACAGCCCCGAGAGCGCCGAAAGGGAGATAAACCTCTACTTCAAGCCCGAGGAACTTCACAGCTACTGCAAGGCAGCTGACTGGTTCTACCACACCCACGCGAGGGCCAAGAGGGAATACCTTGACACTATGGACTGCCTTGAGAGGTGAAGCGTTAGTCCACGATAAATCCCAGCCGTTTTCTCTTCTTCTCCCTGAAGAACTCCAAGTATTCACCAGCAAGCGGTCTGCACTCCTCTCCCAAGGCGGTTTTCGCCAGCGAAACAGTCAGCTTCAGAGTGGCGTAGTATGAGAGCAGGACGAGAACCAAGAGTACCAGCGCCGTTGTAATACCCCTCCCGAGCAGGACTCCGATGGGAACCACCGAGAGGTAGAGCGCGTGGAGGAAAAGGTTGACATTCCCTCCTGGCTCGGGAACCTCGGCAACGCACTCAACTAGCTCCCGCCACCGCGGAAATTCCCTGAGCGAACCACCAATCAGAAGCGTTCCCTTGACCTTGTAGACACCATAACTGGTCTTATCGGTCAGGCACCCAAATCCGAGTTTTTGGGAAAGCTCTTTGAGCTCATCGGAGCAGGGAACGGCTTTGAGGAAACGGAAGGGATTTTTCCAGCCCCTCCAAGCGAGGAGTACGTAGATTACCAGCCCGGGGAGAGCTAAGGCGGGCCACGCGCTTGCAGAAAGCCCGAGTCCGAAGGCAGTGATTGCCCAGAAAAACGCGGAAAGACCGGGGAACTCATCAATTTCAAAGGCACCTCTGCCCCCTAAGCCCGACGTACGCGAGCATAATCAGCCACGCGATGAACGTCTGAAGTCCTATGAATTCAGAGGTTGTGAAATCCCCGATGGGAGTTGAGAAGTAAACGTAATCGCCGAATCCGCCGTAGATGCCGTTCGCCATCTCATAGGTCAGAAGGGGCATGAGAAAGGATACTGCCAGCTCCGACTTCCGGTCTTTAATCTTTCCGAGGGCGAGGGCCGTTCCAAGGCCAACAATCACGCCGAGTGTGAGCGCTATCATTTAACCACCGTTAAGGGTTACCACCACTCTTTTTAATCCTTGCCCCGAACCCTTTAAAAGGCCAGCCATGAGTTATGCTCAGGTGATGAAGATGGCAAAGAGGATTAGACAGCCCATCATAGCGGTTCTCGGTCACGTTGACCACGGAAAGACGACGCTCCTTGACAGGATTAGGCGGACGAACGTCGCCGGCAAGGAAGCGGGCGGAATAACCCAGCACATCGGAGCGACGGAGGTTCCGATTGACGTCGTCAAACAGCTCGCCGGACCGCTCATAAAGCTCTGGAAGGGCGAGATAAAGCTTCCGGGCCTGCTCTTCATCGATACCCCCGGCCACGAGGCGTTTACAAGCCTGCGCGCGAGGGGAGGTAGCTTAGCCGATTTGGCAGTTCTCATTGTTGACATCAACGAGGGCTTTCAGCCCCAGACCATAGAGAGCATCGAGATACTCAGGAGGTACAGGACGCCCTTCATAGTCGCCGCTAACAAGATAGACAGGATAAAGGGCTGGGTAGTCGAGGAGGACGAGCCGTTTTTGGTTAACATCAAGAAGCAGGACCAGAGGGCCGTTCAGGAGCTCGAAACCAAGCTCTGGGAGCTCATCGGCAAGTTCTACGAGCTCGGCTTCCAGGCGAACCGCTTCGACCGCGTTCAGGACTTCACGCGCGAGCTGGCGATAGTTCCAATCTCCGCCAAATATGGCATAGGCGTTCCGGAGCTTCTCGTTCTCATCGCAGGTCTCAGCCAGAAGTACCTCGAGCAGAAGCTCAAGATAGAGGTCGAGGGGCCGGCGCGCGGAACGATTCTTGAGGTCAGGGAAGAGCTGGGCCTTGGAACAACGATAGACGTCATCATCTACGATGGAACGCTGAGGAAGGACGACACAATCGTCGTCGGCGGAAAGGACAAGGCGATAGTGACCAAAATCCGCGCCCTGCTCAAGCCGAAGCCCCTCGACGAGATTCGCGACCCGCGCTTCCGCTTTGACCAGGTTGACGAGGTCACCGCGGCGGCGGGTGTGAAGATAGCCGCACCGGGTCTCGAAGAGGCCTTAGCGGGTTCGCCGGTAATAGCCGCGAGGAGCGAGGAGGAAGTGGGGAGGGCCAAGCAGGAAATCCTGAACCAGATACAGAGCGTCGTCATAAGCACTGGTAAAATAGGTGTCATCGTCAAGGCTGACACCCTCGGAAGCCTCGAAGCTTTGAGCAAGGAGCTCCAGGAGAAGGGCATTCCGATAAGGAAGGCCGACGTTGGAAACATCAGCAAGACCGACGTCATGGAGGCTTTGAGCGTCCGCGAGGAGGAGCCGAAGTACGGAGTGGTTCTCGGCTTCAACGTCAAGGTGAACGAAGATGCAGAAGAGGTCGCGAAGGCCAAGGGCGTGCCGATTTTCGTCGGGAACATTATCTACAAACTCATAGAGGACTACGAGGCCTGGGTCAAGGCGGAAGAGGAGAAGAAGAAGCGTGAGCTCCTCAAGAACGTCACCTTCCCGGGCGTCATCAAGCTCTACCCAGACGAGCGCTACGTCTTCAGGAGGAGCAAGCCGGCAATAGTCGGTGTCGAGGTCCTTGAGGGCAGGATAAGACCGGGAGTGACCCTCATCAAGGAAACGGGCGAGAAAGTCGGCGTCATCAAGTCCATCAAGAACAAGAACGACTTCGTTCAGGAGGCAAGGAAGGGAGACGCTGTTGCCATAGCGATTGAGGGGGCGATAGTTGGCAGGCACATTCACCCCGGCGAGACCCTCTACGTTGACCTGACCAAGAACGACGTCATAATACTTCTCAAACAGCTCAAGAACGAGCTCGATGAGAGCGACCTGAGGGCCCTCAAGATGACCGCCAAGGTCAAGGCCAAGGAGGACCCCTTCTGGAGGGCGGTTTGAGTTTTCTTGCCCTTCAATTTTAGTTCTTTGCAGAGGCCGATGTGTATGCACTCGCCAGGGGTTTCCCATGATAGTTATCATGGCCGGCGGGCGTTCCAGCAGGATGGGGAGGGAAAAGCCTGTCCTGAAGGTCGGCGGAGTGCCGATGCTACTCCGCGTTTATAGCGAGGCTGAGAAGGTCGGTGAGACAGTCGTTGCCCTCTCCAAGAGCACGCCGAAAACGAGGGAGCTGTGCCTCCGCGAGGGGATTCCCTTCGTTGAGACGCCTGGAAACGGCTACGTTGAGGACGTTAAGTGGCTCCTCCGCAAGTTCGGGCCATTTATCAGCGTCTCCGCGGATTTGCCCTTCGTCAAGGCGAACGACATAGCGCGGATTTCAGGGGCCTTTGATAGAAAAACGAGCCTGACGGGGGTTCTACCGCTAAAGCTGGTTCCGAAGGATGTGAAGCCCGTCGTTTACAGGGGCTACGCGATAGTTGGCCTTAACGCCGTTGGAACCGAGGGCGAGCGGTTCTTCGAGCTGAGAAACCCGCTGCTCGCTTTGAACGTCAACACGCCGGAAGAGTTAAAGCTCGCAGAGAAGATAGCGGGGCTGGTGGGAAGATGAGAAGGAGCGAGGTTAAAGGGGCGGTGGCCTTTTTCCTCTTCCTAGCACTCGCCGTGCTGTTCCTCCTTGGCTTTCTGCTCTTTGCGGTAGTGTTAATCGCGGTCGGTCTGCTGGTCTTCCTCGGCTTCTACGTCTACATCCGCCTGAAGCTCTGGTGGGCAAGGAGGCATCCGCCGAAGGAGCTGGAGAGGCCGGAGGATTATTTCTGAAGTCCAAGCTCCCCCAAAATCCTCCCAACGTCGAGGTTCTCCTCAACAACTCTTGCAAACCTCTCGATTTCTCCCTCGATGCTCCAGCGCTCAACTGATATCGGCTCAAGGCCCTTCTCCACCCTCAAGAAGTTGAGGAAGCGCTCCGTGAAGGCGAAGTTGTGGAAGATTCCGTGCAGGTAAGTCCCGAAGGCCCTCTCGCCTATCGCCCCCTCAGGCTCGAAGGTTTTGGCGCCGTTAATAGCCTTTATCACCGAGAACGGCCTCTCCGAGACGCTCCTTCCGAAGCGTATCTCGTAACCCTCGACGGCCGTTCCTTTAGCGGGCCCCCATAGAACCTCAGCCTTGAGGTGGTTCGTCCTCTTGGTTTTCTCGAAGACGGTCTTGGCTGGGAGAAGGCCCATTCCCCTCACGGTTCCGCGCTTGGACTCGACGGTGTCGATAATCTTCTCCCCCAGCATCTGGAAGCCGCCGCAGATTCCAACGACGAACGCTCCCTCGCGGTGGGCCTCGATTATAGCGTCCTCAAAGCCTTCTCTTCTCAACCAGAGCAAATCCTCGACCGTGTTCTTGCTTCCGGGGATTATTATCACGTCTCCATTGAGCTCCTCCGGCTTCGTCACGTAGTCAACGCCGTTCGCCCAGTGCAGGGGCTCGAAGTCCGTGAAGTTGCTTATGTGGGGGAGCTTGATTATCTGTATGTGGAGCTCGCCCTTCACCTTGGGGAACTCCGTCAGGGAGTCCTCCTCGGGAAGGCGGTGCTCGACGTAGGGGATAACGCCGAGGGTCGGCTTCCCGTAGCGTTTTTTGAGGTAATCAAAGCCCGGCTTTAGGAGGGAAGCGTCCCCGCGGAACTTGTTGAAGACGAAGCCGATTATCGCATCTCTCTCCTCCGGCCTTAAAAGCTCCATCTTGCCTACTATCGAGGCAAAGCTTCCTCCCCGGTCTATATCGGTAACAAGGATTCCCTTCGCCTTTGCGTGGAGCATGACGCGCGTGTTGGCTATGTCATAGTCCCTGAGGTTAATCTCGACAGGACTGCCGGCCCCCTCGATTATGACGAGGTCGTGGTTCTCCTTCAGCTCGTCCAGAACGGCCATCGCCTTCCTGAAGAGTTCTTCCTTCCGCGAGAGCATGTAGTCCCTTGCAGAAACGCTCCCAATAGGCTTTCCCATGAAGACAACCTGGCTCCTCATATTTCCTTCTGGTTTGAGCAGAACCGGGCTAAACTTCACGCTCGGCTTTTTTCGGCACGCTATCGCCTGCAGATACTGTGCCCTGCTTATCTCACCGCCCTCGATGCTCGGTGCGGAGTTGAGGCTCATGTTTTGGCTCTTGAAGGGGACGACGTCGTAGCCCAGGTTCGAGAAAATCCTGCATAAGGCCGTAACGAGGAGCGACTTACCTGCTCCTGAGGACGTTCCGAGAACCATTAGCGCTTTTCCCATCTCCAACCCCAAAGCCTATAAGCGGGACTGGATAAAAACTCCACGGTGGTTGGAATGGAGAGCCTCTTCCTTCTCGTTCTGGGCAACACGGAGATAAGCACCGTGCCTGGAATAAGCATGGCCGGAGCGACGCCTGAACTGACGAAACTGACACCGGTGGCCGACGCGGAGTATCTATTCCACGAGAAGCCCCTGACGATTGACGTAATCCCTGTAACGCCTGAGGGCCACCCGACGCCGGCCATAATCACCAAAGCCGCGAGGGAGCTCGCCAGCTTCCCGGTTCTCGTCGTCAGGGGTGGAACTTATCTTGCCCCGCTCGTCCCGCACGTCCACATCAGCGATGCCGTCGGGCGGGACTTCAGGAAGGAGCCGGCACTTCCGGAGTTCGGCGACATAATCAAGCGCGCCAAGCTCTTCGGTGAGGAGCTGAACAAGACACCGGTGAAGGAGCTCGTAATCGGCGAATCGACGCCGGGAGGAACGACAACCGCTCAGGCCGTCCTATGGGCGCTCGGCTACGAGGCGAGAACCAGCTCGGCCTCACCGGACAATCCCCAGAGCCTGAAGGAGAAAGTCATCGCCGAGGCGTTCGAAAGGGCGGGAATTGAGAAAGGTCAGCTGAGGGACAACCCCCTCGAAGCCCTCAGGCAGTTCGGCGACCCGATGATGGCGACGGTAATCGGTATTGCGCTCGGCTTTAGGGGGAACATCGTTTTAGCGGGCGGGACGCAGATGCTGGCAGTTTCGGCGCTTCTCAAGGCTCTCGGCGAGGATTTAAGCAGGTTCATGATTGCCACAACCAAGTGGGTCGCCAACGATAAGAGCGCAACCTTCCTCGAGACGGCGAAGGAAATCGGAATAGTGACCTATTCGGCCGATTTGGACTTCTCGAAGAGCGAATTCAAGGGGTTGAGGGACTACGAAAAGGGCTACGTCAAGGAGGGCGTTGGAGCGGGAGGCGCGACGTGGCTGGCCGTTAAAGCCGGCTTCTCGCCGGAAGAAGTCAGCGCGAAGGTTGAGGAGCTGTACAGAAGGCTCATGGAGATGGGGTGAGTTCTCGCAGGAGTTCAGCTTTTATTTATCCAGCTTTTCCGACTTTTATAAGGTTAGAAACGTCAGTACTCAAACATTAATAGGAGGCGGAACTGTTTAACCCTTCCCGCATCACGGAAGCACGGCACTTCAAACCCCCGGTTCTCGCGCGCGCTCCCCATTCAGGGCGTCTATCGCGTGGATAAGCACGAAGGCGAGGGCAGAGACAGCAGCAACCCCCGCGGCCGGCCGGGAGCGCTCCGCGAGGAGGGCCGCGGGAATGGCAAAGGCGTAGAGAAGGGCAACGTCGAGAAGTGCCTTCTTCAGGTGTAGCTTCCGCCCAACGAGCGCGCCGATGTTGATGAGGATGTATCCTAACGCAAGTATCGTGCCGGCGTAGAGGGGAAGCAGGGCAACGCCTCTGCTTGAGCCCACGAGGTAGTAGAAGATTGCTCCGATGGCGATTGCTCTCGCGACGTTCACCAGTAACCGCCGCAAATGTCCCCACCGATGAAGCATTACAAAAAGAAGTATTTAAATCTTTTTCCGGTTAGTATGCCTGGCGGTAGCCCAACATCTCGTCCCCCTCCCACTTTCTTAAACTCTCCTCAAGCGCCCTCCTAACCGCCCTGCCGATGTTGAGGCCGAGTTTCGTCGCCGTTCCCGCCCACTCCGTTTCGCCCTCGAGGGCAAAAACCCCGATGCCGTCGCTCGTCGTCCCGGTGGCATTGTATCCGAGGCTCAGGAGGGTGTAGGTTTTTGCCTCCGTCGCAGTCATTATCGCGTTCGCCATCGCGCCGACCGTAAGGCCTTCTTTGATGACAAGGGCGATGTTTATCGTTCCCGGCTTCCACGGTGGCGGCTCTTCGCCTGCTATTGCCGGGTTGGTTATTCCTGCGGTAACGTAGGCAGTAACGCTCCCGCTCCTCGAAACCGAGAGCACCTTGCCGATGTCTGCGGCCGTCATGAAGCCGACGAAGTTTTTCAAACCGTTTTCGCGCTCGAAGGCGAGGCAGTCGGCTTTGTAGTCGCCGGAGTAGTTCTTGGGAACCTTCATAAAGAAGAAGCCGTTTGCCCGGGTTAAACCTCCCCTGTGGGGCGCGTTGCTGAGCGAAAGCATCGGCTTCTCGAAGGGCAGGATGAAGTGGTCGGACATGGCATCACCCTCTGTTTTGACCGGTTAGTTTTACCATCCTCAAGGTCCCAGACTAATCGGTCTTCGACTTTTAGGGATTCTCCCCTCAATGCGCCTGTCAGTCGACTCCTGACCTCCTCCCCCGACCTTTCAGCCCCACAGGCTCGGCCTTTCTCTCAAAGGTCATAGGATTCCCATTGCTTTCCTCTCGTTCGACTCCTTCCACCTGACCTCACCGAAAAGCACCTTCTTCGCCCGTTCAAGGCAACCCTTCCAAAGAGCTTATCTCTCAAGGCTTCCCTCAACGTCAGAGCACGGCGTCGAAGTCACGCAAATCCCAGACGTGGTAGCTTTCATTATTGAGTCCTTCCTTTCCTTCCACTCTCTTCGCAATCAACCCGTAGCCCTTTTCCCATCCATCAAGACCTACAAGCTCCGCCTTTCTTTTTAAATCTTTCAAAATCCCCCGCGCTTCCCTCTCACACAAGTCCTTCCACTTAACCTCGACAAAGAGCGCCCGCTTCTCCCGCTCGTTCAAAGCAACAAGGTCAATTTCCTCCCCCTTCCTCCACCAGCGGCCAATTTTTGTAAAGCGGAACGGCAGCTTTCCAGCTTTATTGAGTTCGACGAGGAACTGCTTGGCAACTTTCTCAAACACCGGGCCGAGGTAGTGGGTGTAGTCCCGCTTAATCTCCCCGATGTCAAAGACCCCCTCCTCGATGGCCGAGAGGTTTGGATATATGAAGCGGAACCAGAAGACGAGGAAGTTGTCAGCCACGTAGTAGCGGCCCCTCTTCGAGTTCGGTTTTTCGGTTACCGGAACCTCCCTAACGACGAGGCCAGTCTCGATTAGGTTTCTCAGGTAGGGGGTTACATCTGAGTGTCTCATACCGATGAAGTCTCTTATCTCCTTCGGCGTCGTTCTGCCGAGGGCTATCGCCTCAAGGATTCGCCTGTAAGTTCTCGTCTCCGTGAACTCGTACCTCAGCAGGAAATCCACCTCGTCGCGGAAGAAGCTTACCGGGTTTCTCAGCTCCCCCTCAAGCCACTTCCAGAAGGGCAGCCGGACCTGCATTATGTAGAACGGAATCCCATCGGTCATGCCGTAGACCTCTACGAGCTCCTCCCAGCTTGCGCGGGGAAAGAACTCCCTCAGATGGAAGAACCTCAGGGGTTTGAGCTTCATTGAGCCCGTCCTCCTCCCATAGAGGGGACTCTTGTAGCTGAGCACCTTCTCCGTCATCATGCTCACAGAGGAGCCGAGGAGGATGAGCTTCGTTTTTGAGTTCAAAAGGTCGGTGTCAATTGCCCGCTGGAAGAGACTCAAAACAGATGGGTCTTCCTTAATCAGGTTGGGAAACTCGTCGATGATTATTACCCTGCCCTTGAGGGCGTGGAGCAAACTCTCCCAGTTCTCTCCAGCGTATTTCACCTCCGGAAAAACTCTGCTCGCCGTTTCTCGAAAGTGCCTCAGGTTGTCCCCCTCAACGGCCAGGTAATAAACGTGAGGGACGTCTTTAACGGCTTCGAGAACGAGACGAGTCTTTCCGACGCGCCTCCGGCCGTAGATAACGATTAGCTCAAAGTTCTCGCCCGAGAGCCGTTCTCTCAGTGCCCTAAGCTCCTCCTCCCTGTCAACGAACCGAACCATGTGATAATCACCGTTATGATAATCTTAATTATCACTTTAAACATTTCGCCCCGGCCGCAAGCCTTTTATAACTGCGGGACGTATTGAGGTCATCACGATGATGAAGTGGTAACAATGTTAAGACACCAGATGAGCGTTGGTCTGCTCTGTGCGGCAGCGGGCCAAGCAGTGGGTACGCTGGCGGAGTGGAGCCATGTGAACCCCAACGCGGACAGGTACATAACGGTGGAAGGAAACCTGGCAGATGGATTGACAATAGTGGCAAAGGCGGGAGGAGGGCAGTGGACGATTAAGCTGGGGTGATCCCCTTCTTTTTTATACTACTGAAGTGTAGTTAAGAGTAGGTGAGGTGGAAAAGAATGGTGCCGGTACCTGACAAATTGTACAATAAAAGAGTAGGAAGGCCCAGCGAGCACATTCACGAAGGAGATGCGTTAGCAACTTGCTGCCCGGACTGGCACGGTCTCGTGCTCCCTCCGCTAAAGGAGGCCGCAAAGAAAGACTGGAGAGGGATATGGGGAGACGTCTATAGTCCAGACTACACGGCCGCGGAGAAAGAACAGGACCGCTGGAGCTACGCCGCACTGAACGTGATGATGCGCACGCTCCTGAAGAAGAAGTACGATCCGGGCCACTGGCTCTATGTGTCACGGCCAGTGGATGAAGCTCTTCGTCACGTTAAGAAAGAAGATAAAGAGATATACTCAGGAAAACCGTTCTGGGTGTACAAGGATTTTGACGAGATTGACGTGAAGAAGGCGCTCAGGGATGTAGAGGCGTGGATGAGGGCGAATCCAGATAAATTCCCGCCAGAGGCTATAGAGGACTTTAAGAAGCTGTTCCCGGTGGCGGTAGAGGCGGCAAAACCCATTGGCAAGTTCATGAAGGTATTGGCAGAGAAGGCGCGGGAAGAGATGAAAAGAAGGGGCAATCCGCGCTATACTCCTGCAGACTACCTGAGGGACATGGTAAAGGAGCAGGGAATACCTCCGCAGCTGCACCTGCCCAACTACCTGACGCAGGAGGAGATAGAGAAGATACATCTGGCGCACAGGCTGTTGTACGAGCTCCTGGGGATGCATGCGAGGGTCATGTTTGAGAAGAAGAGCGGGATGGAGGAGCTGCTGGGAGAGGAGAGGGTCAGGGAATTGGAAGAGGAAGTGCAGCGGCTGAAGAGGGGAGAACACCTGAAGAAGATCTTCGGGGAGACACCCACGAGAAAAACCGCTGCAGTGCCAAGACCGCCTGTTGTGCAGAAGCGAACAGCGCCTCCACGGCGGGTTCAAGAAGAGAAACAAAAGACTACAACGCAGCAACCAGCGAAGAAGGTGCCATTCACCATAGATGACGTAGATATGAGTAAGGTGGAGAAGCCACAAGTTACCGGTAGAATCGTGGCGATATTCGAAGAAAGAACGTTTGCCGAAGAATTCGCATCACTCAAGGGAGGCAAAGTGATTCAGACACCCGAAGGGAAATACGCTGTTGTACTGGAAGACCGTGCAAAGCAGCAGATGTCCGGGAAACAATCTGCCCCAAAACCATCGGAGGGCCTAAAAGGAGGGGATACAGCGGAGAAAGAAACGCACACACCAGCGAAGCCTAAAAGGCACTGGGTTGAAGAGGTGTTGGGAGTTCCAAAGGGACTGATAAAGAGGCATCCCGAGACCGGCTATGAATACGTGGAGAAGGATGGGAAGATTATCGTGCTGCCAACTAAGGACCCCCGGGAGCTGGGAATGAAGGGGCCAGATCCTGCCAAGTCCGCGATTTTTAAGATAGTCCTGCCCTCAATTGTCGCGCACAGCAAAAAGCCTGCCGAAGAAATTCTGGAGCTTGCTAAGATATACAAAGAACTGGAAGAGGAAATACGGGCGGGAAAAATAAAATCAGAGAATGAGGTGAAAGAACAAACGAAGAAAAAAATCAAAGAGCTTGAACAAAAAGGTTACACCACGGCCAGCGTACAGGCAGGATTCCTCACTCAATCTGTTTGGAGCGGACTTGAAAAAAGTATAGAAATGGAGCACGTTGCGGGGGAATACAGATATATCGCGCTAGTGCTGTACGACGCAGCGAAACTTGTTAATGATATGCTCAAAAATCCGGAGAAGTACGGCCTGAAAAAGAGAAACCTAGAAAAGGCACTATACAGAGGCTCGGCGTCAGAGAAGATATTCAAGAAATACATAGTCGGTAGATACCTCAGATTCCACGGATAAAACAACTTCCTCCGGAGCTCGGACAGTAGGCGAAAGCCGCCCTTACCTTCGGCTCGAAGAACAGCACTGGTTTCATGGTACCACCATGACGGGTAGGTAGAAGGATAAAAAACATTTCCCATACAAAAATAGGGAAATTGACGGCGAAGCTCACTTCGTCGCCCTCGTTATTCCAACGTCCTTGACGAGGACGTAGGGCGTAATGACAGGCCTCGAAACCTCCCACCAGTGCACCTGGAACGGCTCGTTGCCTATGGCAACTACGTTGCTCAGAATCCTCTGAAGGTTGTCGCTGACGCGGATGTTCCTTATCGGCTTGAACTCGCCGTTCTCGACCAGGAAGATTCCGTCGCGTGGTATCGTCGAGAAGTCGCCGGTCACGTAGTTCTGGAATCTGGTGTACCAGACGTTGGTGATGTAGATGCCCCGCTTAACCTCGCTGAACAGCTCTGCCTTGGAGTAGTCGCCGGGCTCGAGGACGAGGTTCCAGGGTCTCGGCATTATCAAGCCGGCGTTGGCGGTTGTCTCCGTTCCGTACTTCTTGGCGAGGCTCGTGTTGAGGAGGAACGTCTTGAATGTCCCGTTCTCTATGACGGTGGTTTCCCTCGTCGGAACGCCCTCGTCGTCGAACTTCCTCGTGCCGTAGCCGTTGGGCAGGTTTCCAACGTCCTTGAGCGTTACCAGCTCGCTCGCGACCTTCTGGCCCAGCTTTCCGGTCAGGAACGAGAAGCCCGCCTCGGCCGCGTAGGCTGAGAGCATGAAGCCCATGTAGCTGAGCAGGTTCGCGAAAGCGAGCGGGTCGAAGATGACATCGAACCTTCCCTCAGGCCCCTGAACCGGGTCCTTGGCCATGTGGGCAATCTCGCCGGCCTTCCTTCCTGCCAATTCGGGGTCGAACTTCTTCAAAACCCTCGCGGAGCACGTCCCGTGTCCGCTCTCAAGGTCGCCCACGAAGGCCCTGACGCTTATCTCTATCCCCGTCCCCTCGTCAAAGGCTTCCACCCCGTTGCTCGTGGTCAGGTAAAGCCTGTTGTGGTCGGTGTAGAGAACCCCTGCCACGCGCTTGGCACCTTCGCTCAGGGCGGTGTTTATGGCAATCTCGACGTAGTCGTTCGGCTCGTCGAGCTCAACTATCGCCTTATCGAAGGTCTCGGGGATGTCTTTATACTGGAACGGCCCCTCGGCGATGCCGTAGTAGTCCTCCTTGGGCGAGAGGTTCTCGATGTTCTTCTTGAGGGTCTTCAAAACCCGCTCAACGTTCTCCTCGCTCAGCTCGGTTATGGTTGTGCTCGCTATCCTCTTGTCCTTCTCGACGAAGAGTTCAACCTTCCTCTCGTGCCAGTGCTTGGCAACGGTAATCTCGTTGTTGGCAAAGCGCACCTGCCTACGGTTCGTTTCGTAGCTCAGAACGACGACGTCGCCGAAGCCAAGCTCTTCAGCCTTCTTGAGTATGAACTCGTTAAGCTCGAACATCGCCACCACCTCACGGCCTCCTCAGCGGTATGTCCCTAAGCCTCGCGTGCGCTCCGCCCATCCAGACGGGGACGCCCTGTCCCGGCTCGCCCTTGCCACAGGTTCCGGGGTAGAACTCAACCTCCTTACCAACGGCGTCAACACTGCTCCACAAAGCTCTCGTGGTTATCTCGAGGATTGGCCTCCTGACCGGGTGTTTTATCTCTCCGTTCTCGATGAGATAAGCTTCCCTGCCGATGTACCTCTGCTGGTAGCGCCTGTCGTCTATGTTCCACTCGTTGAAGGACACCATGTAGACGCCGAGCTTTACGTCCTCAATCAGCTCCTCGAAGGAGTGGTCACCGGGGGCTAAGTAAGTGTTGGCCATCCTCACTATCGGCTCGCGGTTGTAGTTTATCGCCCTCGCGGCCGCGTTCGAGCGCTGGCCGAGCTTTCTGGCGTACTCCCTGTTGGTTAGGAACTCGGTTATGATTCCGTTCCTTATGAGGTATCTCGGGCGAGCCTTAACGCCCTCGTCGTCATACAGATAGAAGCCCCAGCTGTTCGGAATCGTCGGGTCGTCTATGACAGTGACTACCTCGCTCCCGATTCTCTCGCCGAGCATATCGGGCTTGACAAAGCTCTCCCCTGCCTGCGCCGCCTCCCTTCCGAAAATCCTGTCGGACTCGTAGGGGTGGCCGACGCTTTCGTGAACCGCTATACCAGCAACTTCCGGGCTTATGACGAGGTCAACCCTTCCCTCCGGTGGCTTCTTGCCCTCGGTTATGAGCCTCTTCAGGGCTTTGACGTCCTTCACCGCCCAGTTCCAAGGCTCGTCCCTCTCGATTAGCTCAAAACCGCCGGAGAAGGCCCTCTGGACGAAGGGCGCCTGCTCCATCTGGCCGTTCTCGAAGACGACGAGGTTGTAGACAACGGAAACGCGCGGGATTTTGCTCTTCACGTAGGCGCCTTCGCTGTTGACGAAGACCTTCTTCCAGAGCTGGTCGGAGTACATTAAATAGCGCATCGGCACGTTGACACCGGTGGCCTTGACTTCCTCCTCGATTTTCCTGAGGATTTCGAGCTTCTCTTCAGGGGAAATGTCGCGGAAGTCCTTCTTCATCTTGACCTTGTAGGAAACGCGGTGGAAGTCCTCCTCGCTGAACTCAATCGGCTCGTTTCTAACCTGGGAAGCCGCTTTCGCCAGCTTGACGGCCCTCTTAACGGCCTCGGCAACGCTTTCCCTTGTCAGAACGTTCGTGCTCGCGAACCCCATTCCGCCGTCGGCGAGAACCCTTATCCCGATTCCCCTGTCGGCCTCAATGTCCATTCCCTCGGGAGAACCGTTCTTCATGGCCAGGTGAGTCCCGCTCTTCTCCTCGTAGCGGGCCTCGGCGTAGCTGGCCCCAAGCTCAAGGGCCTTTTCGACCGCGAACTCCAAAAGCTCCATGCACATCACCTCGGATTACTGCATAGAATAGTTCACGGAGGAGTATAAAAGTCTTTTCGTTCAGATGGCGGTCGAAAGGAAGCGCAACTTGAGCAGGTGCACCAACTCGGAAAACGAAAACGTTTAATGAAAAAACCCGCACCTTTCACCATGGACTACGTGGGGCGGTTCTACCTCTCAAGCCTCCTTCACCTGACGTTCTACTCGGGCTTCTACCTAATCTACCTCCGGAGCCTCGGCCTCACCGACGGGCAGATTGGCCTCCTCATCGGCCTCTCGCTCGTTCTCGTGGCCCTGCTTGAGGTTCCAACTGGAGTGGTCGCAGATAAAATCTCGAAGAAGGCGAGCGTCCTTCTCTCTAAACTCCTGCTGGTTCCCGGGACGCTCCTCCTCTACCTAGCGCACTCCTTTACAGGCGTTCTCATCGCAACCCTCTTTAATTCACTCGCGCTGGCCTTCCTAACCGGTGCGGAAACCGGCTGGCTCTACGAACTCCTTTCCAGAGACGGAAGGGAAAGCGAGTATCCAATGATTTACGGAAGGTTGAGGTCGTTTGAGATGGCCGGAGGCTTCGTCGAAGCCGTTAGCGGAGGCTTCATTGCTCACTCCTTCGACATGCGTTTCGCGGTTCTCCTGAGCGTCCCCTTCGCGCTCCTCTCGGCGCTAATCCTCGCCACGGTTCCAGCAGACACCGCGAGAAGTGGAGCTTCCTACGGTAGGCACCTGCTCGAAAGCCTCCGCTTCGTTAGAAACTCCCCGGAAATTCTCAGGCTTTTCGTCTACGCGAACCTCATCGGGCTTCCCCTAACGGCTTTCACGTCCTTCATGCAGCTCTACTTTTACGCCGTCATCGCTTCCGTTATAATAGTCTCGTGGATTTCCGCCGGCTACACTTTGATAGGCGGAATCTCGTGGTACGTTGACTTTGGTGAAAAGCTCAGGACCGTCATCTACAAGTGGTCTCCGGTTTTAATTCCCTCCCTAACCCTCCTCGCGGGGGTGAACGGCTGCCTCGGCTTCCCCACGCTGGTTTTTGGGAGCCTCTTCTTCGCCCAGGCGTTCAAGGAGTGGCAGGGCCGATTTCAGAGGACCATTCCCGACGAGAAGAGGGCAACAATCGGCTCGTTCTACTCGCTGTTCACGGCGACGCTGAGCGGAGGGTTAAACGCTTTGGCCGGCTGGCTCTACGGGCGCGTTGGGATAATGAAGGGTCTCGTTCTGCTGTCCATCGTTTTCCTCCTGCTCGGAGCAGGAACAGCCCTGAAAAAAGACATATAAGTCAGAACTTCTCCTCACACTCGCACGGCTTCTTCCCGCAGTAGGGGCAGACGCCCGGATATTTTTTCTTCGCGGCCTCCTCAAGGTCAACGCCGAGAAGGTTGGCTAAACTCGCGAGCCAAGCTAAGACGTCGGCAAATTCTTCCTCCATAGCCTCGCGGTCGTTCTTCCTTATCGCCTCGCTCAGCTCTCCAACTTCCTCGACGAACCAGAGGAAGGTTCTCTCAACGCCCCTCTTCGAGTCCTTGTGGAAGTAGATTTCCCTAATCATCTCCTGAAATTCCCTGAGCTCCATTCTCTCACCCGGGGAAAGGGAAGAAGAGGGCCTTAAAAATCACTCGCTCGCGAGGTCGATGAGCTTGCGCATATGAATGTCGACTGTGTCGAAAACCTCGGCATCGACGTCTCCGGCCTTAACGATGAGGGGAAGCTCCGTGCAACCGAGGATGACCCCCTCGATGCCCTCCTCCCTGATGTAGCGGTTGATTAGGTCTATTATCCAGTCCCTGCTCGCGAAGTTGCCAAGAGCGAGCTCCTCCTTGATTATCCTCTCAACTTCCTCGATTTCCTCCGCGTTCGGCGTCAGGACTTCGAAGCCGGCCTCGCGGAGGGCGTTCTTGTAGAAGTCCGCGGTCATGGTCGTCTTCGTTCCAAGGAGGAGGACCCTTTTAACGCCCCTCTTTCTCATTTCCTCGATGAGGGCGTCGATTATGCTGACCATCGGCGTGTTAATTGCCTTCTGGACGTCGGGAAAGACTATGTGGGGCGTGTTCGCGGTCAGGGCTATTATCTCCGCCCCGGCCCGCTCAAGGGCCTTCGCCGCGTTGATGAGTATCTCCTTCCTGCCATCCCAGCCCCTCGGGTTGTCCACGAACTCCTTGAAGTTTATGGAGTATATTATCAGCTCGGGATAAACGTTGGGCTCGAAGCGCTCCCTGCTGACCTCAAGGTACTTCCTGTAATAATAGCAGGTCGACTCCGGGGTCGTTCCTCCTATAAGGCCTATCTTCTTCATCCGGCTTCACCGGAAGTAGTAAACCGGGGTTGATATGAACCTTTTGGTTTAAAACGAAAGGTTTGAGAAGGGACCCGCACACAAACTGCGGGAAAAGGAGGAAAAATACGAAAATCATTCGTTCTTCAAGTGGACGTCGAGCTGCGGGAACGGAATCTCTATGCCCTCCCGGGTGTAGAGCTCGTAGATTCCCCTCGTGAGGTCGCCCTTGACGGCCCAGTAGTCCTCCGTCTTGGTCCAGGCGCGGAGCTGGAGGTTTATCGAGGAGTCCGCGAGGGCCGTTATGACGACGCTTGGCTCCGGATCGCTGAGAACCTTCGGGTGGCTCTTCATGAGGTCCATCGCGAGCTTTATCGCCCTGTCGAGGTCGGTCCCGTAGGCGACGCCTATGTCAACGTTCACCCTCCTCGTGGGCATCCTCGTGTAGTTGGTTATGACGCTCCCCCAGACGAGCTTGTTGGGGATCGTTATCAGCTTGTTGTCAGGCGTCAGGAGTTCGGTTCCCATCAGGCCGATTTTATTTACCTTGCCAGTTTTGCCCGCGACCTCCACGACCTCCCCTATGTCAACGGGCCTCAGCGCGGCGAGCCAGACGCCGGCGGCGAGGTTGGTCAGCGTGTCCTGCAGACCGAAGCCGAGGATTAGGCCTACCACCGCCGACAGACCGAGGATTACCGGCGATACCGAGATTCCAACGGCCCCGAGGGCCACGATGAGGACGATGAGGTAGAGGCCAATGGCCAGAAACCTGCCGAGGAACTCGACGACCAGCGGCGGGAGCTTGGTCTTTCTGAGGGTCCGCTTGAAGGCCCCTACGACGGCTCTCGCAATGACGTAACCCACGATGAGAATTGCGAGAGCAGAAATCAGCTGAAACGGCGTCACCCCAACGTAGGGGAGCGCCTGGTTTAGGTTCACCATACCAACGACCTCCATACGAAGTTTTATCAAGAAAGGTGGGAAAAAGGACTTAAAAAGGTTCGGGTTAGATAAGGCGCTCAACCTCATCCCAGAGCCGCTCAGCAAGCTCGCGCTTGTCCATTCTCGGGAGCTTCTTAACACCATCGTGGGTGACGAGAAATACCTCATTCTCCTCGCTTCCGAACGCTTTGAGAGTGTTGGCAACGACGATGTCGCTTCCCGCGCGTTCAATCTGCTTTCTGGCTTCTTCGATGAGCTTATCCTCGCTCGTCTCGGCCTTGAAGCCCACGAGGAATACGTCTGGCTGAAGCTCTTTAACGCGGTCTATTACCTTCGGCGTCGGTTCGAGTTCGAGGGTAAGGCTCTTCCCGCTCTTGATTTTTTCACCGGCTTTGTTCTTAACGCGGAAGTCGCTGACTGCAGCGGCCAGAACGACGACGTCGTATTTCTTCGCCTTCAGCTCGTTCTCTATCGCCTCGAGCATCTCCTCCACCGTTTCCACTTCAATCTGGTTCTCGACGAAGCTCGGGACGCTCCCCTTCGTCCTGATGAGCGTAACCTCCGCTCCCCTGAAGTCCGCCTCTTCGGCTATTGCAACTCCCATTCTACCACTGCTCGCGTTGGTGATGTAGCGAATCGGGTCTATATACTCCCTCGTCGCGCCTGCCGTAACTAAAACGCGCTTCCCCACGAGGCTCTTGGGGTGGAGCTTCCTGATGACGCGGTAGACTATCTCGTCTATCGAAGCTACCTTCGCCTTGCCCTCCTCGAAGCGGGGGCCGATAAACTCGACGCCCAGCTTTTTGAGCTTCTCGATGTTCTCAACGACTATTGGGTGCTCGTACATGCTGGAGTGCATCGCGGGGGCTATCATAATCGGGGTGTGGGCGAAGGCAGTTGTTACAACGGTCGTGACGGGTGTGTCGTCTATGCCGCAGGCTATCTTGCTTATGGTGTTCGCCGTCGCGGGGCAGACGAGAATCAGGTCGGCCTTGTTCTCGTGGTCTCCGGCCAGCTCGACGTGCTCTATGAAGCCAGTAATCTCGGTCACGACGGGATTCCCGGTGGCGAACTCCATTGCGTAGGGGTGGATTATTTTTTGAGCGTTCTCGCTCATCACCGCGTGCACTTCCGCGCCGTGTCTTATGAGCTCCCTTGCCAGCTTGACGCACTCAACCGCGGCTATGCTCCCGGGAATCGCGAGAACGATTTTCTTGCCGACGAGCTTTCTACTTTTGGTCGCGTAAATCAGCCTAACGTGGTGAAGCATCGGAACCACCGAGAAGAGTTGGGAGGGGAGGTTAAGAAGTTGTCGAGTTAAACAAGGGCTATCTCCTTCCCCGATGAGTTCGAAACGTTCGCCCTGAGCTGGATGAAGAGTCCCCCATCAACGATTGAGCTTCTGACCTTCTCGGTTTTGAGGAGGTTCACCTTACCAATCGTCAATTTAAGCACGGTGTCTATGAGCTCCTGTGGAGCGTCCGCGGAGGTGCCAACTATTATAGTGTCTGGGTAGAACTTGCTGACGTTGTAGAACAGGAGCACGACGACTGGGTATGAGCCCGTTGAGACGTCTACCCTTAGGAGAAACGCCTCGTGAATCAACCTCGCCCCGGTTTTCTCCTCCACTATCGTGACCTCAACCGGAAGCTCCACCACCGACGCCAGTCTGAGTAGGAACCTTTCAAGCGTTCCCTTTGAGATGGTCGTCCTCACAACGACGCTCTTCGCATCGTCACGATAGTACACCCACTGGAGCTTGGCGTCCTCCCTGAGGATTACCCCCATAACGTCGTTGAGCCTCTTCACGGGAACTTCGAACTCAAGCGACATCATCTCTATCCCCTCTCAGGGGTTACTGTAACGTTAGTTTGTGAGAAAGTCGAGTTAAGGCTTTATTAAGTTATTGGATTTTGGTTGTACTATTCCTCATGAACCGCGTCCTCTTCGAACTTTTTAACTTCCTCCTTCGTTCCGACCCACACGACGAGGGTGGGCTCAACGGTTATCATGCCGTCCTTAATCATCGGCTTGATTTCACATATCGCTTTCTCTATCTTGAACCCCCTGTCCACGACCTCAATCACGATAGGCAGGTCCGCCGAGAGGCGCATGACGTCGCTCGAGTGTATGTGGCTCTTCTTTCCGAAGCCGTAGATGCCCCTGTAAACCGTCGCCCCGGCTATGCCCATTTCGCGGAGCTTTTCAACTATCGCTTTGTAGAGGGGCTTCCCCTTCCAGCGGTCGTTTTCGCCGATGTATATTTTCAGCCTGAGGGTGTTCCAGTGCTCGACCTCAACCATGCAATCACCTCCTTGCCACAATGAAGCCAAGGAATACTAAGCCGATGGTTACAAAAACGTTTGCCAGCACGTTTATGCCCGCTATGAGGTACTCCCTCTCGCGGAGGAGCGAGAACGTTTCGTAGGAGAATGTTGAAAACGTGCTCAGCGCACCGCAGAAGCCCGTCCCAAGGAAGAGCCTCCACTCGGGCGTGACATCAATTCCCCAGAAGAGCAGTCCATAGAGGTAGCCGAGGATGAAGCTGGCTACGCTGTTTACCAGCAGGGTTCCCACAGGAAAGTCCCTGTAGACCGGTAGCAGTCCAGATAGATAGAACCTCGTGAGTGCACCAAGCGCCCCTCCAAGTGCGACCAGGGTTATTAGCTTCGCGTTCATGCCATCACCTCTGCATGTACCTCTCGGCTATCTTGAGGACCTCTTCCCTAGCCCCGTTTCCACCGAGGAGTTTGTTTCGTGAGGAGAGTGCAAAGAGCTTCATGGCCAGGTAGAAGTTTTCGTTCAGGACGGTGGTGAGTTTAAACCGCAGGGAAGCTATCTCACGGGAGAGCTCGAAGAGTTCCCTAACGTCATCAACGTTGTTCCCCTTTGGGTGACCTGAGGAGTCTCTCATTTTCAGCCCTCAGCCGGGCTATCTCCCTCCGCATGATTTCGGCATCCTTTAAAGCTTTTTGGTACTCCTCCCTGAGCTTCTCAAGTTCGCGTAGAAGTTCTTCAACCCTTCCCACTTCCCTCACCGAACGCGGATGACATGTAGTAGTGTATCAGCTCCTCCACCTTCGAGTAGTCCCTTTCCGGCATGCCGAGCATCTTCCTCAACCTCTTGTTCTCGGCTATCATCCCCGAGAGCATTATCGCCAGGTTCTGGTTGTCCATGGCCGAGTAGTACGTCTTGAACTTTAAGGGGGACCAGTGACCTTCGAGCTCGTAAAGTTTCTCCTCAAGCCCGTTTATTTCCTCTTCAATTCTTCTTAGCTCCTCGTCATTAACTTCCTCGTCAACGTATCCATCGAGGAGGATAACCCGAAGTGCTTCTTCAATTCGAAAACCGTGCTTTTTGCTCACTTCTTCTATTCGCCGCCACAGGTCGTCGGGTATTGTGAAGCTAACCTTTCTCCACCTTCCCTTTGCCCACACCGTTATCTTCA
The DNA here is from genome assembly GCF_900198835.1 of Thermococcus henrietii. Lineage (NCBI taxonomy): Archaea > Methanobacteriati > Methanobacteriota > Thermococci > Thermococcales > Thermococcaceae > Thermococcus > Thermococcus henrietii. The sequence continues at coordinate 1,434,568 of NZ_LT900021.1, forward strand.
TCCCCACCACCCAGCATCTTCCTGAGTCTCGCGTTTTCTTCCCCGAGCTCCTCGCGGAGTTTCATCATGTACTCCCTGTCGGCCTTGGCTTTTTTCTCGAATTCAACGAGCTCTTCGTAGTGTTTCTCCATCTCCTCAAGCTTTCTTCGAAGTTTTTCCCGTCTCTCAAGCAAAATCCTCAGCTTGAGGGCTCTCAGCGTTCTTTCAAGTCCCTCAACGTCCCTCAATCTTACCTCTATCTCTCGCCTGTTCCTCCTGATTGCGTCGAGTTCCTCACCACTCACCTCAATCTCAACGGCCAACGCTTCTCCCTCCTCTCCCGGCGCCGGGAGTGGGGTCCTACCTCCCTCCCGACCAGAAATTCAACGGCCTCAATGACTGCCCTCTTTTCATCCTCACTCGGTTTCTCCTCGGACCTGTAGTCAAAGCTCTCGATGAGCCGCACGAGCCGGGCGTCAAGCTCCCGAAGCTTTTCCTTCTGAACCTCCTCGAGACGGGTTTTAAGGTTCTCGTCTTCTACGAGTTTGAGGATTTCCTCGTAGTGCCTCCTGCAGAGTATCGATGGGGATTCCGCATAGGCATCGAGGAGCTCCGGCAGTCTGTCGGCGATGGACTCGATTAGCGTTCTCTCCTTCTCTCTTGAGAGTCTGCAGAGGAAGCACTCGTCTTCCCCCACTTTCCCAGAGAGGTAGCTCCTAAGAACGTCCTCGTATATGACGGAGACCCCGTGGGGACCGAGGAGGGGGTTGGAAAGGGCAAGGTGGAGGACCTTCCACGCGTGATACGTGCAGAGCCCGCCGCTTCCCCTGAACTCCCTCCGCACCTCGGGGTCGTTGGGGTGCTCGTAGAGTATCGTTTCAATCTCGGTTCTCTCGAACCTCTCAACTAACCTGCACACCGGGCAACCCGGCTCGCTCATAGCGTTCCTCAGCTCCAGCTCGATAACGTCCATAGGCCTTCACTAAACGAAGCGTGAGGCGAACTCAACGACCGCCAGCGCGCGGTAGGTGTTCTGGAAGTTCGAGATTCCGAGTTCTATACTCCTCCTGAATCCCCCGTTGGGATTCTGAAGCTGGCGGATGAACCATATGTGCCTCCTCGGACAGGAAGGCGCTTCGTCCTGAATCTCCAGTCCCCTGGAGGCATAGAACGTTGGCTCTAGGTATGGTGGAAGACTGTAGGGCACCTCGGTAAAGCCTCCCCAATCACCACAGAGCTCACAGTTCCTGAAGTGGGGACTCTTCGGCGGGTGATAGCCGAGTTTGCGAAGGCTGAATATCGCCTGATACGTCATAGTCGTAGTCGGCTGCTTGACGCCGTAGCCGTTGCCGTTGCGGAACTTCATGACGAACTCCCTTATGGCTTCCCTCTCGTCGGGGTTAAACTTGAGGCCGATTGCATCGAAGGCCTTTGTGACCCAGTAGGTGGCCTCGAGCGGCGTTGCCGTTCCAAACTCCTCGCTCCCCCCGAGTCCAACCGCGAACTTGCCCTCCGCGGGGTTGTACTTGGTGAAGACTATCTCACTCCTCTCCCTCGCCACGTCCTTGGCCCCGAGAACGGCCAGCCCCTCAAGCGCCATCGCTATTGCCACGACGGCCGTCTGGGGCTGTATCGCATTTGCAAGGAACTCTATAGTCTTCTCGGGCTCTGGAAAGTCCAGGTCCAATAGCTCGTAAATCTTGACCGCGTAGTAGGTGTCGTTTACGTTCGTATCGTCGAGAAGGCTCACGAAGCAGTACCCTCCGTCCTCGTGGCGCCTCTCTCCCACGTATTTGAGAACCGCATCAACGTTAACGTAACGGGCAATCCTGTCGAACTTGGAGACCATACCCTCACCCCCCGGACGCAGAACAGGCGTCATCAGGCCCGGCGGGCCGTTAGGGCGGACGCCATCGCCCGAGCATTCACTCCCGGTGGTGACTTAAAAACATCTTGGTTCAACCTTCTAAAAGAACGCTTATAAAGATTCTCCCGCCTAAGTCATGAGCGGCGGTGGAATCCATGGAGTTCATCGGTTTCACATACGTTACCAACTTCCTCAGCGAAACGCTTGAAAGGACAATGTTCGAAGTCGTTGATGACGCTAACAGGCTTTTAAAAGACCTCGACCTCCCTCTGAGGTTTCTCTACCTGGACAGCCTGACCCTCGAACCAGGTTACTTAATAACGGTTGAGACCCCCGAGGACAGGGTCAGGTTATACCCCCTCGAGGTCCTCGTTGATTTCCTTGACTACCGCCTCAAGGTTGAGCTCGAGAAGAACGACGGAATAACCATGAACAAAATCCTCGGTTTGATAAGCTTCCCCCTCGCGTCGAGGAACCGCTACTTCGACTTCTACGAGAGCTTCCTGGGGTTCCAGGCGGAGAGGCTCGGAAGGAGGATAATGGTGCTCTCAATGAGACCTTTTGAGTCGGACGTCCTCAGAATGGCCATCAGAACCCTTGAGAGCCCAAACGTCGAGGAGGACGTCAAACACCTCGCCAGAAGGGTCCTTCCCCGTGAGCTCGAGACCTTCAAGGGACGCCTCCTCAAGGGCATCCTTCACGAGGTCGGCCACGCCTTCGGCCTCGAGCACTGCTCCAACCCGTGCGTCATGAACCCGCCGGCGACGATTGAGGAGTGGGACTCCAGACCCGCCATCTTCTGTGACTCCTGCATGAAAAAACTGAAGGAGAGCTTGGGGAGCTTCACCCTTTGAGTTCCTTGGCAACCTTGAGAACCCTTCCGGCGTGCCCCTTTGCCCGGACGTTGCGCTTCTCCCACACGATTTCACCCTCAGGGTTCATGATGAACGTGCTCCTTATGACGCCTTCGTATTCCTTTCCGTAGCGCTTCTTCTTTCCCCACGCGCCGAGGGCCTTGATGAGCTGAACCTCGGGGTCGCTCAGGAGCTTAACCTTTAGCCCGTGCTTCTCCTTGAACCTGCGGTGGCTCTCAACAGAATCCTTCGAGACCCCAATCACCTGGAAGCCAAGCTTCTCGAATTCGGGAAGCAACTCCGTAAACTCCTTCGCCTCGGTTGTGCAACCGGGGGTGTTGTCCTTTGGGTAAACGTAGAGAACCGTCCACCTGCCCTTTACGATGTCCCCGAGCCTGACCTTTCGGCCCCCTTCGTCGTAAACCTCAACCTCAAGGAACCCCATGAAACCACCAGAGCTTTTAGGGCGCCCTAATTAATAAACCTTCCGCGGGAAACGTTTTTTAGCGGGAGCGCGTAGTCCCTTCTTAGGTGGTAGCATGAGACTTCCTGGGCAGAAAACGAAGATTATAGCGACCCTCGGCCCGGCTTCGCTCAAGGAGAAAACGGTTTCTGCGATGGTCCGCGCGGGCATGAGCGTTGCGAGGCTCAACTTCGCCCACGGCGACCTCAAACAGCACGAGAGGGCGGTAAAGCTCGTCAGGAAGGTTTCAGAGAAGCTCGACAGGCCCGTCGCGATACTCGGCGACCTGCCCGGCGTCAAGATTCGCGTTGGAGAAATAGAGGGCGGTTCCGTCAACCTGAGGCGCTGGCAGACTATAACTCTGACCACCAGGGACGTCGTTGGAAACGAAGCGGTAATCCCCGTTGAGTTCAAGGACTTCCCGAGGATGGTCTCCAAGGGCGATGTGATTTACCTCAGCGACGGCTTCATAGCGCTCCGCGTTGAGGAAGTTCGGGGTCAGGACGTCATCTGCAAGGTTCTCGTCGGGGGCACGCTGTTCTCCCACAAGGGTATAAACGTCCCGAAGGCGAGGCTGGCAATAGATGCGGTGACCGAGAAGGACTTGGAGTTCGTGGAGTTCTCCCTTGAGGTCGGCGTCGATGCGGTGGGTATAAGCTTCGTGGGCTCGGCCTACGACGTCCTCAAGGTCAGGCGCTTCGTTGACTCCCACCACGGAAATCTGTTCCTCATCGCGAAGATAGAGCGCCCCGACGCGGTCAGGAACTTCGACGAAATTCTCAACGCCTCCGACGGCGTTATGATAGCGAGGGGCGACCTTGGAGTCGAGATGCCCATTGAAAAGCTCCCGATACTCCAGAAGAAGCTCATCAAGAAGGCCAACTGCGCCGGCAAGCCCGTTGTGACGGCCACCCAGATGCTCGAGAGCATGACGCATGAGAAGCTCCCTACCAGGGCGGAGGTCACCGACGTCGCCAACGCCATTCTCGACGGAACCGACGCGGTTATGCTCTCCGAGGAAACTGCAGTTGGAAAGTACCCGGTTGACGCCGTCAGGATGATGGCGAAGATAGCCAAGACCACCGAGGCCTACCGCGACAGCCTCTGGACGAGCAGAACGGTCGAGTGGAAGATGAACGAGTGGAAGGGGCGCGGGCCGACGAAGGGAACGATAAAGGACGCAATAGCGAGGAGCATCATAGAGGCCCTCAACTCAATTGACATCAAGTACATACTGACGCCCACCAGAACGGGACAGACCGCGAGGCTCATAGCGAGGTTCAAGCCGAAGCAGTGGGTTCTGGCCTTCGTTACCAACGAGTGGGTCGCCAACACGCTGATGTTCTCCTACGGAGTCTACCCGTTCAAGGTGGAAGAAACGAGCGAGAGGGAGATAATCCGCCTCATAACGGGCCTCGGGCTCGTGAGCGAGGGCGACACCGTTCTGCTGACCAAGGGAACGCCGATAGGGAGGACCGCGGGAACGAACACCATAAGGATTTTCAACGTCTAACCTCCCCTTCATTAATTCTTATAAACTCCCGGGCGTAGCTTCCGGGGATGAGGCCAAAGCTGAATCCCGAGGCGAGAACAGTTCACAGGGCAATCCTGTCGGAGATTCGGAGGAGGCTGAGCCTTCCGGGTAGCGAGGCCCATCTTGAGCGCTTTTCCCTTACCAACGACCCGGACGAGATAAGGAGACGGCAGGAGTATCTCAGGGAGGGCCTCTCGAAGGTAAGGCCCGAGATGAGGGGCCTAATCTCGAAGGTAAGGCCGATAAGGTTCCAGAGGGAGTTCCTGAACGACAGGGTTCTTCTAGTTGATGAGTCCGAGGTTGAAGAGGCCGAGTCTTTGAACCTGTGCCACGTCACGACCGACGTAGAGGAAGCCCGCGAGTATCCGATTGTCCTGAGCACACTCGGCTACGGGGTTGACGTTGAGCTGAAACCTCAGGAGATAGCCCCCGAACTCTACATTCTGCCCCTCTGGAGGAACAGGGAAACTCTGAAGGCCCTCGCCAGAATCGGCGAGCTGACCGGCGAGGGGAGCGTTGCTCCGAGAATGCTTGAGGCCTTGAAGGAATTCGAGGAGGTAATGGGGCGCCAAAAGGTTCTCGAATCCCTCGACGAGCTGATAGCGGAGAAGGAGCGCGAGCTCAACGAGAGAATCGGCGAGAGGCTTGAGAACTTCAGTTTAACCCTCAGCGGGAAAGAACTCTTGAGTTTCCTCGCCCAGCTCCGCGAGGGGAACTACGATGCCATATTCCGGCACTTCAGCGACGTCGAGGAGGAAATCCTTGGGCTGATAAACGAGGCCGAGCGCGACCTCTCTGAGAGGCTCGGCGTTACGGTGGAGCTCTTCTCGCGGGAGGAGCTTTACCCGATTCGCGTTCCGGTGGAAAGGGTCGAAGAACTCAGAAACCTTCTCGAACGCGAGCTGGCCCTTGAGCGCTACCTGAAGGCGAGGGAAATCCTTGAAGAGATGAAGGAACTCATTCCCAAGCTCAAGGAGGAACTTGAGAGGGTTCACGAGCTCGACTTTCTCTTAGCTGTGAGGGAATTCACCGGAGGCTTTTCGTTCCCGGAAATATGGAGCGATGGAATCGCGTTCCTGCGCGGGAGGCACCTCTTCATCGAGAACCCACAGCCGGTGAGCTACGTCGTCGGGAAGAGGCCGGAGGGGTTCAATGTCCCCGGCGCGGAGAGGATTAACGATGAAGACGTTGTAATCCTCACCGGCGCGAACAGCGGTGGAAAGACGAGTTTGCTTGAGCTGATAACGCAGGTTGAAATCCTCTTCCACATGGGCTTCCCAGTTCCAGCGGAGAGGGCCTGGCTCGAGCCCCTCGACGAGCTGTTCTTCTTCCGGAGGAAAAGGAGCGTTTACGGGGCCGGGGCATTTGAGACCGCCCTTAAGTCCTTCGTGAGGGCCCTGCGCGGTAAGGGGAGGAAGCTGATTCTGATAGACGAGTTCGAGGCCATAACCGAGCCCGGTGCCGCCGTGAAGATAATCGGCGAGCTCCTCAAGGTGGCCCACGAGAGGGGCTTTAGGGTCGTTATCATCTCTCACCTCGGCGAGGACCTCAAAAAGGAGCTCCCCTTCGCGAGGGTTGATGGAATAGAGGCGAAGGGCCTCGACGAGAACCTGAACCTCATCGTTGACAGACAGCCAGTCTTCGGAAAGCTCGGCAGGAGCACGCCGGAGCTCATAGTTGAGAGGCTCGCGAGAAAGGCGAGAGGAAAGGACAGGGAAATATACGAGCGGATTCTGGCCTCTTTCGGACGGAATGTGTAGGTCCCTGTGTAGGTAGTTACTACACCTTTTTGGCGTCATGTTCTTACTTTGTTGAATTAGAAAGCTTTAAGTATTTTTAACGCGTACTCCCCTGGGGGATGAGGCATGGATGAGAAGAGCGCGCTCATAGCGTCACCGGTTCTGGCCTTTGGCCTGACGATAGTGCCGGCGTTTCTAGCGGGCCCCATTGCGGGCCTAATTGGAGGCATTATAGGCGTGGGAGCAGGGATAATGCTAACGAAGAACATAGCAGGAAAGGCAAAGATTCCTCCCGAGGTCGAGCAGTACCGCAGGGAGATAGAGGAGCAGATGAACGTCATCATAAAAATCCTCGACAGAATAGCAGAGGGAGACCTGACGGTTGAAGACACCGAACTCAATGGACACCTTGGAGAGATAAGAAAGACAATTGAGAAAATGCGTCAAAATCTACACCGTATGGTCACATCAATCAAGGATGCAGCGGAGGTTGTAAACGAGAGGAGTGCCCTCATCAAGGAGAACATAGACCAGATTAGCGAGGCAATACAGCAGGTTGCCGAGGCAATCAACCAGGTCAGCATTGAGGCGCAGAGGGAGCAGGAGAACATCAACCACATGACGGAAACCATGCGCTACATTGACGAGATAGGAAAGGAGACCATAAACACGATGGAGGACTTTGAGAGGTCCATGAGCGAGGTTGTCGGACTTGCCAGGGAGGGTGGCCAGAAGGGCGAAGAGGCCGTCGGGCAGATTGAAGAGATAAGGAACATGATGCTGATGATTGAGGAGACCGTCAAGGGCGTTGCCGAGATGGGCAAGAACATAGCCAACATAACCAACGTGATTACGGGCATCGCGGAGCAGACGAATTTGCTCGCGTTGAACGCGGCTATCGAGGCGGCGAGGGCAGGTGAGGCAGGAAAAGGCTTCGCGGTCGTTGCCGAGGAGATTAGAAACCTCGCGGAGGAGAGCAAGCAGGCCGCCGACGATATCAGGAACATCGTGGAGCAGATTATGGCCAAGATTGACGAGAGCGTCGAGGTCACCGGAAAGAGCGTTGAGACCGTTGCCCAATCAACCGAAGTCCTCAAGGAGAGCGTCTCGTACCTCACCCACATAGCCGAGCTCATGGAGGAGATGGAGGTCAAGGCCAACGAGCTCAAGAACAAGGTCCTTGAGGAGGGCGAGAAGATAGACGAGGGCCTGCGCTTCCTCGAGAACCTCGCGGCATCTGCGGAGGAAACCACTGCTGCGGCAGAGGAAGTCAGCGCCGCGGCGGAGGAGCAGACCTCGGCGCTGGAGGAGGTCCGCGCAACGCTTGCGGACTTCGAAGAGGTCGTCCAGAGGCTCATGGAAGAGGTCAACAGGTTCAAGCTTTGAGCCAGCTCCGCTCCCTGTACCTTCCCCTGCTCTCTATCTCTTCTATCTTCTCCTCGATTTCCTTCCTCGCTTCTTTGCCGAGAACCTCAGCGTAGCCCTCAAGAACCGCCTTAAATCCCTCCTCGAACCAGGTGTAGTGCGTGCTCTCCATGGCCATTTTGAGCAGGTGTAAATCAACACCCCTCGCCTCGAGCGTCGAATCAAAATCGGCCAAACCGAAGTCTATGAGGTAGACCTTCCCCCCGCGGAGAATCATATTGCTCGTTGTTAAGTCGCCGTGAACGATGCCGGCTTTGTGGAGCCTGCCTATCTGCCTTCCGACTTCCCGGCAGAGGTTTAAGCGTTCGTCCATCGGGACTTCCTCAAGGTGCTCCTTCAACCTTTTCCCCTCTATGAACTCCATCACTATTACCATGTCGCGCAGGTTGACCTCATAGACGTACGGGCAGTTCACGCCGAACTCCTTCGCCCTGTGGAGGATTCGGGCTTCCCTGACGGTCCGCTCCTTCCTAAGTTTGACGTCTATCTCCGGAATCCTGTACCTCTTCGGAACCCTGTGCTTCACGATTACCCTCTCGTTCAGCAGGTCAACGCCAAATACCTCCTCAAAGGTCCCCTCGTAGATTTTCGCCTCGGCGCCCTGGGCTATGAGCCTCATTCCACCACCCCTGCTTCCCGAAGCAACTTTTCATACTCCCCGAGCTCAACCCGAATCTCAACAACGTTTTCGACGTTTATCACGAGCGTTCCCGTCCCATCTCGAACGACCAGCACGGCCTTATCAACGTTGCCCTCCTTCACCTTCTCCCGCGCGTATTTGAGCTTCTCCTCGTCCGATTTGAGCATATCGTCGAGGAGGGAAACCCTGTTCTCGACATCCGCCGCGACAATCCCATAGCGTTCGATGTCCTCAATGGCTTTTCTCGCGAAGTCTGGGGGAAGGTTGTAGGTCTTTACGTCCATGGACTGCCCACCACCCGTCATTGTCCCCCAAGGTTTTAGCCCTTTCCATAATCGCTCCAGCTTTTTTCTGTCGATTGACCAAAATTAAACTGAAAATTTGAACAATTTGAACCAAAAATTTATATAGAGCGCTGACGAACTGATTCCGCAAAAAGGCAAAACGTTTGGAGGAATGCCAAAATGAGCATGAGTGGACAGCCGGTTGTTATTCTCCCGGAGGGAACCCAGAGGTATATAGGTAAGGACGCCCAGAGGCTGAACATCCTCGCGGCGAGGATTGTCGCCGAGACGGTTAGAACCACCCTTGGCCCGAAGGGTATGGACAAGATGCTCGTCGACAGCCTCGGCGACATCGTCATCACCAACGACGGCGCCACCATCCTCGACAAGATTGACCTTCAGCACCCTGCCGCGAAGATGATGGTTGAGGTTGCTAAGACGCAGGACAAGGAGGCCGGTGATGGTACTACTACCGCCGTTGTCATTGCTGGTGAGCTTCTGAAGAAGGCCGAGGAGCTTCTTGACCAGAACATTCACCCGAGCATAATCGTCAAGGGTTACACCATGGCGGCCGAGAAGGCCCAGGAGATACTCGACGAGATAGCCATCAAGGTGAATCCCGACGACGAGGAGACCCTCCTCAAGATAGCCGGCACCTCAATCACCGGAAAGAGCGCCGAGGCTCACCGCGAGCTCTTAGCTAAGCTCGCCGTTGAGGCCGTCAGGCAGGTCGCCGAGAAGGAGAACGGAAAGTACAAGGTTGACATCGACAACATTAAGATAGAGAAGAAGCCCGGCGAGAGCGTTGACGAGAGCGAGCTCATTCGCGGTGTCGTCATCGACAAGGAGGTCGTTCACCCGAGGATGCCAAGGCGCGTCGAGAACGCCAAGATTGCCCTCATCGGCGACGCCCTTGAGGTCAAGAAGACCGAGACCGATGCGAAGATAAACATCACCAGCCCGGACCAGCTCTTCGACTTCATAGAGCAGGAGGAGAAGATGCTCAGGGACATGGTCGAGGCGATAGCCAAGACCGGGGCCAACGTTCTCTTCGTCCAGAAGGGCATCGACGACCTGGCCCAGCACTACCTGGCCAAGCACGGCATAATGGCCGTTCGCAGGGTCAAGAAGAGCGACATGGAGAAGCTTGCGAAGGCCACCGGCGCCAAGATAGTCACCAACGTTAAGGACCTTACCAGCGAGGACCTTGGTGAGGCTGAGCTTGTCGAGCAGAGGAAGGTTGCCGGCGAGAACATGATATTCGTCGAGGGCTGCAGGAACCCGAAGGCGGTAACCATACTCATCAGAGGTGGAACCGAGCACGTGGTTGACGAGGTCGAGAGGGCCCTTGAGGATGCCATCAAGGTCGTCAAGGACGTCATGGAGGACGGTGCAATACTCCCAGCCGGCGGTGCTCCTGAAATCGAGCTCAGCATCAGGCTCGACGAGTTCGCCAAGCAGGTCGGCGGTAAGGAGGCTCTGGCCATCGAGGCCTTCGCCGAGGCCCTCAAGATAATCCCGAAGACCCTCGCTGAGAACGCTGGCCTTGACCCGGTTGACATTATGGTCAAGGTCATCAGTGAGCACAAGAACAAGGGCCTCGGAATCGGCATAGACGTCTTCGAGGGCAAGCCTGCGGACATGCTTGAGAAGGGCATCATCGCCCCGCTCCGCGTCCCGAAGCAGGCCATCAAGAGCGCCAGCGAGGCGGCAATAATGATACTCAGAATCGACGACGTCATCGCCGCCAAGCCCAGCAAGTCCGAGGGAGGACAGGCCGGCGGAATGGGCGGTATGGGTGGAATGGGTGGCATGGACATGGGTATGGGCATGTGATGCCCCTTTTCTACCCAATTTTGACCAAAAAGATTTATTTTTCGCCCTTGTATTCTTCCCCGGGGTGAGACGATGGGGCTCGAAATGTGGCTCCGAACGGGGCTGTTGATGGCAATCCTCACCGGGCTGCTTATGGGAATCGGCTACCTCTTCGGAGGGCCCAGCTTAGCGTTCATAATGTTCCTCTTCGCCATGCTCTTCAACTTCATAACCTACTGGTACAGCGACAAAATCGTGCTTAGCTGGTACAACGCGAGGATAGTTGACGAAACTGAGGCCCCTGAGCTCTACGCAATAGTGAGAAACCTCGCCGAGAGGGCAGGGCTCCCGATGCCCAGGATAGCGATAATCCCGACCGAAACTCCGAACGCCTTCGCCACAGGAAGGGACCCGAAGCACGCGGTCGTCGCCGTAACCCAGGGACTCCTCAGAATCCTCAACAGGGACGAGCTTGAAGCCGTCCTCGGTCACGAGCTAACCCACGTCAAGAACAGGGATATCCTCATCGGAACAATCGCGGCCGCGATGGCAGGAGCGATAATGCAACTCGCCTACTGGGCTCGCTGGATAGCGATATTCGGCTCCTACGACGACCGTGACGGCGACAACATCATCGCCGCAATCCTCATAGCGATACTCGCACCAATCGCGGCGATGTTGATTCAAGCCGCTATAAGCCGTTCGAGGGAGTTCCTTGCTGACGAAGGCGGTGCGAAGCTCAGCGGAAAGCCCTGGGCTCTGGCCAGCGCGCTCCTCAAGATTGAGCAGGCCGTCCGCTACAGGCCGATGCGCGAGGGCAACCCGGCAACCGCCCACATGTTCATCATCAACCCCTTCAGGGGAATGAGCATCGCCGAACTGTTCTCAACGCATCCGCCGACGGAGAAGAGAATCGAGAGGCTCAGGAAGCTCGCCGAGGAGATGGGCTACGTCCCCAACTTCTGAATTCAATTTTTGCATAATAATTTAATCCCCCAATTCTTTATTTATGTAATTCTGCTGAAAACTGTCGGTTGCGCTTCTCAACGATATGCATTTAAACGTTAGTCCTCAACTCTTAACGGTGATGAACGTGAAAGCCGTAAGGGCAACCCTTCTCTACGACGGCCTCGGCAACGTCCAGAGGGACGTTTACGTCGTTTTCGATAAAAACATCGTGGACGTAACCAAAGAGAAACCAAAGGATGCAGAAGTAATCGCTGAGGGTGTTGTAACCCCAGCCTTCATAGACGGCCACAGCCACATTGGAATGGACCGCTACGGAGAGCCCTACCAGGAGGGCGAGGCCAACGAGCAGATGGATTCGGTTCTTCCGCTCGTCGATGCGCTCTACTCCATCTATATGGATGACAAGGCCTTCAAACACTCAATCGAGTTCGGCGTGCTCTACTCCTCGGTCCTGCCGGGAAGCGGTAACATCATTGGCGGAAAGGCAGTCTTCATAAAGAACTACGGGCGCGACATCGAGGACGCTTTCATCCAGTACGCGGGCGTTAAAGCTGCTTTCGGCTACAACCCGCGCTCGACCACGAGCTGGAAGGGAACGAGGCCGAGCACGAGAATGGGCGCGATAGGAATTCTCCTCAACTGGCTCATCAAGACTCAGAAGACGATAGCCCTCATCGAAAAGGGCAAGAAGGAGCCTGAGGAGGTCGAGCCAACCGTTGAAGCGCTAATCCCTGTCCTCAAGGGCGAACTTCCGCTCCGCGTCCACGTCCACAAGGAGGACGACATCGCGGCTCTGCTGATGATAAAGCGGAAGTTCGGGCTTAAGATTACCATTGAACACGCCGGCGACGTCCACAGCAGGGAGACCTTTGAGAAGATTAAGGCCGAGGGCGTTCCCGTAATCTACGGCCCCTTCGACAGCCACCCCTACAAGGTGGAACTCAAGCACGAGGACTGGAAGAACGCCAGGTATTTGCTCGAGGTCAGGCCCCTCTTCGGCCTCATGAGCGACCACCCGGTCACGCTCCAGGCGAACCTCTACCTACAGCTCAGGCACTTCATAAGGCTCGGCATGAGCAAGGCGGAAGCGATAAAGGTAATCACCCACAACAACGCGAAGATACTCGGTGTTGACGACAGGCTCGGAAGTATAGAGAAGGGCAAGTGGGCCTCTCTGGTAGTCTGGAACGGAGACCCCTTCAACCTCGAGAACTACCCGACGCACATCTTCGCCGAGGGCGAGCTTATTCACGAGGCGGACTGGTGAGTTAAAGCCTTTTACCTCCTTTTTGTTATTCTGTTGCTTCAGATGTCAACGCTCCTCGTCATCGCGCCGTCTATGACGACGGTGGAGCCGAGCATGTATTCGGCATCATCACTGAGCAGAAATGCCACAAGCGAGCCGAGTTCGCTCCACCTTCCGGTTCTGTGAAGGGGCGTTCTGCCGAGCACCTCGCGTTCCCACGTCTCTTCGAAGGGCTCTCCCCTCTCCTCGGCAACCGCCTTGAGGTTCTCCCGCGCACCGGGCGTGTCAAAACTGCCGAGCAGAACGGAGTAAGCCCGGATTCCCTTACCTCCATAGGTCCTCGAAACGCTCTTCGCCAGCTGAACAAGTCCGGCGCGCGTTACATCGGCAAGGACGAGCGGGGGCATCGGTTCCTTTATCGAGACCGAGTTCAGGTAGACGAGAACGCCCTTCCGCTTCGTTTCAAGCCATGTTTGAACCAGGAGCGTCGTTAGATAGCCCGGCGCCACCGTGTGGAGCGCTGAAGCCTCAATCCAGTCGAGGTAGGTGGCTTCATGAAGGAGACACGGCTCACAGCGGACGTTGCCAGCGTTCCAGACGAGGGCGTCAACTCTCCCAAGGAGCTCCCAGCTTTCTTTTACGAGGTTCTCAAGGTCGCGCTGGTCAAAAAGATTGGCCTCAACGGCGTAAACCTCGCCGTAGCCCGAGAGCTCGTCGAGGGCCTTTCTCAGGTTTTCCCTGTTTCTGGAGCTTATAACAACCCTCGCGTTCCTCCTCAAAAGCTCCCGCGCGACGTTGAAGCCTATTCCCCGTGAGGAAGCCGTCACTATTACGCCCATTCCCCCAAGGTCGACCTCAATCATGGTAGCGCATACGGGGACGGGCTAATAACCTTTGTCCCGGTGACGAATTAGGCTTCCCGAATTTGAGAAATCCCCGTCACTATGGCAAAGTTTTCGAGAAAAGAGACTTAAGGTGCAAAACCTTCGGTTTTCAACAGGTTTTTCGAAAAACTTTGGGGGTGATAATGTGAAGTTCTACATCTGCAGGGAGAAGAGCGAGCCGAAGCCCTTCAAGGTCGCAATCATCGGCGCGGGTCCCGCTGGACTGACGGCCGCCGGCTACCTTGCGTGCAGGGGCTACGAGGTTCATGTATACGACAAGATGCCAGAGGGCGGGGGAATGGTAGCCTTTGCGATTCCGGAGGTTAGAATACCGATAAAGACCGTTAGAGAAGGTGTCAAAGACCTCGAAAAGCTGGGCGTGAACTTCCACTTCAGGACGAAGGTCATCTACGACTCCCCGCGGGAGCTTGGAGACGAGTGGGCTGAGCACTTCGTATCGCTTGAGAGACTGCTTGGTGAGTTCGACGCCCTTCTCATTGCAACAGGCGCCTGGCGTCCGAGGAAGCTGAAGGTCCCAGGCGTTGATTTGCCGGGCGTTTACGACGCGCTTAAGCTGCTCCACCACATAAAGATGGCGAGGATAGGTTACTACCCCTGGGACCGCGTTCCCGACTTGAAGGGCAAGCACGTCGTCATAATCGGAGCGGGCTACACCGCGGTTGACGTGGCAATAGAATCGAGGCTCCTCGGTGCTGAAAAGGTCACGATGGCCTACCGCCGTTCCCTCGAGCGGAGCTACGCGAAGGCCGAAATCATGAAGCTCATAGAGGAGGGGCTTGAGTTCATTGAGATGGCCTCGCCCGTAAGAATCATCGGCGAAAGCCGGGCCGAAGGGGTTGAGTTCGCGAGGACGAAAATTGTCGAGGGAAGCGTCGTTACAACGGACGAAAGGTTCATCGTTGACGCCGATGTCGTCGCCTATGCCATCGGCCAGTTACCAACGAGCCCGATTCGAGAAGTCGTTTGTGCGAATGAAGAAATCCTCAAGGAGGCCGGGATTTTCTTTGCCGGAGACGTCGTCGCGCCGAGAAACATTGGAACCGCGATGCGAGAGGGAAGGGCGAGGGCGAAGGAGATAGAGGAGTGGCTCACAAAGAAGGCGCCGAGAAAGGTCTTCCCCGTCCCCGTTACCGCCAGGCTGATAAGCTCTGTCCTGAGCGGAAAGTGCTGACGAAAGCTTTAAACGCCCCCTTCCCAACCCCCTTCCATGACGGAGCCGAAAGAAATCGTGCTTAAGGAGAGCGAAGAGGTCGAGGGGGTTCCAATTGAGGGGCCGTGGCTCGACGACGTTTCAAGCCTTGAGGAGGTTTTGGATTATTACGGGCGCATAGGCTTTCAGGCGACGCACCTTGGCAAAGCAATAGAAATCTGGCGGAAGGTCGAGGAGAAGAGGGCAAAGGGAGAAGAAGTCCGCGTTTTCCTCGGATACACCTCGAACATCATCTCCTCGGGCCTGCGCGAGATAATCGCGTGGCTCGTAAAGGAAGGCAAGGTTGACGTCATCGTCACCACCGCCGGCGGAATCGAGGAGGACTTCATAAAGGCCCTCAAACCCTTTATCCTGGGTGACTGGAACGTTAACGATGCCCTGATGCGCGAGAAAGGCATCAACAGGATAGGCAACATCTTCGTGCCCAACGACCGCTACATTGAGTTCGAGAAGTACATGATTCCCTTCTTCGAGCGGGTCCTTGAGATGGAGAAGGAGCGCGGAAAGCCCCTGACCGCGAGCGAGTTCATCTACGAGATGGGTCGCTACATGGACGAGAAGCTCGGGAAGGAGAAGGAGAAGAGCGTTATCTACTGGGCCTATAAGCGGAACGTCCCGATTTTCTGCCCCGCCATAACCGACGGCTCGATAGGGGACATGCTCTACTTCTTCAAGGAGGAGCGCGGGGACAGGGAGCTCATCATAGACATCGCCAACGACATAGTGAAGCTCAACAACCTAGCCGTTACCGCCAAGGAGACCGCCTCGATAATCCTCGGGGGTTCATTGCCGAAGCACGCGATAATCAACGCCAACCTCTTCAGGGGCGGAACCGACTACGCGATTTACGTGACGACGGCGATTCCGTGGGACGGCTCTCTGAGCGGCGCGCCGCCGAGCGAAGGCGTCAGCTGGGGCAAAATAAGGGCGAAGGCCGACTACGTCGAAATATGGGCCGACGCGACGCTGGTCTTCCCGTTGCTGGTGTGGAAGGTGATGAAGGGGTAAGTTTGCACCGCCACTGCAAACTTTTTTTAAATCCCTTTGCAGTTTGAGTGCAAAATCTTTATAAACATCTTTGCACTATAACTGCACATGCTTGAGGTACAGAACCCGTGGTGGTTTGGCGAATCTGACAGAGACTGGGAGCTCTTCGAAAAGCTCACCTATAAGGTCAGGCCGAAGTGGCTCGACGGGCTCTCATTGAAGCCTTTTTCGCTCAACTTCGTCGTCGGCCCAAGAAGGGTCGGGAAAACCATCGGAATAAAGCTTCTCATTAAAGAGCTCCTCAAAAAAGTCAGTACTCTCTATGCCGTCTTTTACTTCAGCTGTGACGTGCTTGAGGACTACAAGGAGCTTTTGGAGGTTCTAAACGAGTACCTCCGACTGAAGAGACGAAAGGGCATAAAAACGGCCTTTATATTCCTCGATGAGGTTAGCTTAGTTGAGGACTGGTGGCGTGCCCTGAAGTTCCTCATAGACAGGGGCGAGCTGAGGGACGATGTCGTTACCGTAACGGGCTCGATTTCCCTTGCTCTTGGACGGCACTTCGAGACCTTCGGGGGTAGGAGGGGGAACGGGAGAACGGTTGAGGTCATGCCGCTGAGCTTCCACGACTACTACAGCCTTTTCTACGACGAGTTCTTTCCCTCAACGGGAAAGGAGGTCTTCGAGAATTACCTCGAGACGGGGGGATACCTCGCATACCTAAACGGCACCCTTAAGGTTGAGGAGCTCGTGGGCTTCCTGAAGGCGGACCTGAAAGCTTTAGAGCGCTCGACCGACCTCGCGAGGGACATTATGGGTGCTATACTCGATAAAGCGCCATCGCCGACTTCATTCAACGCGATAGCGAAGGCCGTCGGGGTTTCGCCCCACACCGCGAGGGATTACGTTGAGCTCTTCGAGGCGTTTCACGTCCTCCTGCAGGTTCTCTACCTCGGAGGCGACGGGAAGATCTATCCGCGGAAGGAAAGGAAGCTGATTCTCCGCGACCCGCTCATCGTGAGGGCCATGGAGCTCTGGACGAGGAGAAAGGTTGATAGGGCCGTTCTCTACGAGTGGCTCGTTCAGGAGCACCTATACCGAAAGTTCGGGGAGGTTTACTATTACAGGAACTCCTACGAGGTTGATGCAATCGCTGGAAACCTAAAGGTCGAGGTGAAGTCGGGGGAGAGAGGGGGAAGGTACCCGAAGGACGTTAAAGTCCTGAAGGGCTCGGAGGTTCCGGGATTCCTTTACAACCTCACTTAGCGAATTCCCTTATCCCCTCAACATCTTTCCTCTGGACGAGCCTGAGGAGCTTAACCGTATAGGCTATCTCAAGCGCGTTCTCCTCAGGGTTTTCGAGGAGTTCGTCGAGCCTTCTCAAAAGGTCTCCCTCCGCCCGCTTCATCGCCCCGTCCGAGAACCCCGCGTATTCAAGGGCCTTTGCTATGGCGACGAGCTCAGAAGATGGCCGCCGAAGCTTCTTGGCAGGGGTTGAGGTTTCTGATTTTCGGACTTCAAAAGCCCCTGGGTCAATTCCCTTCTTCTTGAGGAATTCGTACCATAAATCGCCATACACTTCCTCTGGTTTCACGACGTTCGGGAACACTTTCTTCAGTTCAATTATGTGATCTCCTATTGTTTCAAGCACTTTCTCCCGTGGCACTCGGAGAAGCCCGTCGAACACTCCAGTTAACTGAACTGCCGGCGGTTGCTTGTGTAGGTTTTTGTAGTGGTTAACGGCAATCCAGTATGGATCTGCTCGATTGTCGAATATGTTGTGCGCAAGTTTGTCCGAAATCTCAATAGCATTCTCAACAGCCTTTCGGATTTCTTTCTTGTCTATAATCTTTCCCCTCATCCTATACGCTGTGTAAATGGCATCCGTCATCTCTTCGATTACCTTCTCTCTGTGCTTCTGCAGGAACTCTTTGAATCTCGGCACCTTTATACCTTTACCTTTTCCTCGGTATGTTATGTCTTCTAAAGGTCTTATTTCATCCAAACCGCGGATTTCTCCAACGTCTTCACCGATTTCTTTAAGTATTTCGTGGAAGCGGGACATTACATGGTTTGTGTGCGCGCCGCCGATCCCATCTCTTGCCAGCCCAGTGAGCAGTCCTATGAGAAAATCATATCCAACCTCTGTGGGTGTTTCTCTTTCTGATATAAAATGGGTTCCGTCATTTGCCCAGTGTGTGTTGGGTGTGGGTCGGGTAAGCCCGCGGCGATCTGGGCAATTTTGGCAAAGACTGTCTTGTTTTCTCCCGTAGGTGCCGTGTATACATCTACCTGCTCCCTTCTCTTTACTGTTCTGAATCTTCTTTTTTCTTCGATCTCTACTATCCCGGTTCTCTTCCGCGTGAGCACCATCTGGCACACCCCTTAAACTTCGCCCTTGGAAGAGATAAGCCTTTCGAAGTCCTTCAAGTCCCAGACCAAAAGCCCACTTTTCCAGTTCTCCCTTTCTGTCCACGACAAAGAGACATGATAACCTCGATTAGGATAATCCTGAGTACCTCTCCGAGGTCATCAGAGCCCCCAAAACCCTCTCCTCCCCTCCCGGCAACACCAGAGGCCTTGACAGGTGCTTCCTCGCGTCTGGAGGAACCTCGTAAATCTTCCTCTCCAGCTCGCGCGGGACCTCCACCGGAATGAGCTTCTTCGGCATTCTGTATCCACAGCGCTTGCACTTCAGGTAGTCGCCCTTGCTCTTCATCGTTCCCCCACAGCGCGGGCACTTGGGCTTTCTGTATTCGATTTTTGGGACGAGCTTCACTGGATAGAACTTCTCAAGGTTGAGCGTCAGGACCCCCTCGTGCTCCTTGACGCCCCCGGCGGCGATTATTTCATCACCGGGCAGGAGCTTCCGAACGTAATTCCTGAACTTCTTCGTCGGTTCGAACGCCGCGACGCGTATCTTTCCCGTCTCATCCTCAAGCTCGAAGAAAACGTGCCTCCCGCGCTCCCAGTATGGCTTAGAAACCCTTCCCCTGACGACCGCGCTGTCGTATAGCCTCAGCTCGCCGATTTTTTTGGGAGTCAGATGGTCGTCGGTGTTCTGATTCGTCTTGTAGAGCTGGTAGAAAGCTATCGGCTCCCCAAAGCGGACCATCTCAAAGGTCTGGAGAACCTTTCCCCGGTCAATTCCCCTGATTCCGACGAGAACGGGGTCCTTGCCGTGAGGGGCTATGAGGACGGTTCTCTTGTAGGGGTCAACGTTGTCGTAGGTGAAGGGATAGCTCCACCTGTCGGCCAAAAACACGCTTTCGGCGTCGACTTTTCTCTCCTTTCCCCAGTTCTCGGGCTCGCGGTAAGCTAAAAGCTCGTAGGTGAAGGTCTTTAAGGGATAGCCAATGGAGGCGAGCGCGCCGATTATGCCCCTGCCGAGCTTGAACTTAAAGATTTCAGCCCCTACTTCCCTCGCGACATTCTCGGCTTCCTCGATGGCAACGTGCTCCCTTAAAGCTTTGAGCGAGAACTCCCTCAGTTTTTCGGGAATTTCGCCTTCGAAAAAGGCGACGCCGGGGTTGGTGTTCTCGTGTGTGAAGTCTGCCAGCTGGTTGACGTAGAACAGCACGAGGTCCTTAACTTCTGGAACAGCCTCCTCCTCGACCTCGAACGTCATCGCAACCGCTCCGTTCCCGCGCGTCTTGTAGGGGATGTTCGGGTTCAGCCTTATCAGCCTCGGAAGGTCGATGGGTTCGGCTAAGCGCGACAGCTCGCGGTACAGGAGCGCGCCGAGATAGGTCGTGCACATGCCGTTGGGCGAGTCCGTGTCGTCAATTCCGATGTGGAGGAGCATGGTTGGAGAAAAGAGAGAGGGCTTAAAAATTAAACGCTCAGCCCCACTCAAGGAGGACTCCCGAAGGCCGTCTAATGCTGTACCATATCGAGGCATACGCTTGTATGCCCTTGAGAGCCTCCTCGTCCGTGCCAATGACCAGCATTATCAGCGCGCTCTGGTTCCACGGATTTCTGATAACCTCCAGAACACGGAGGCTTCCGGAGTACGTTTTCCCCGTGATTCTGCTCTTTACTGTCGTTCCATTGACGAGCACCGGTGTGTTCTCCTGAAGTTTGGAGAGGATTGAAGCGTTGGATAGTAGGACAAGTACAAGGTTTTTCCTGAGGTCACTGGAATTCAGATTTGAGACCGGCTTCATTGTTGCCCGGATGCCTTCGGCGGTGTACGATTCAAACACGAACTCCGCCAATTGTTTTTCCGCAGGCGATGCGCCGTACGAAACTACCACGCCACTGTTGTTTGCGGCGATGACAAAATCCCACACGGTGATGGGAAGCGTGAGGTTTCTGCCTCCATCGGTACGGTTGTACACCTCCCCGATTACCCGCGCAAGTTCGGGCATGAAGTCGGTGTAGTTTTTGTAAACGTCCCGGTGCTTCATGTAGTCGTTGACGTAAGCCCTGTAGACGTCTCCGATAAAGTAAAAGCCGATGTCCCGATTTCCTATTAGGCTCTTGAGTGCCTCATCGGGATGCCCCGTAACGTTGAGGTAGTAAGCCTCGACGGCTCTGACGAAGGTCTCGTAGAGCATGACTTTGAAGTTCGGGTAGGCCATCCTGGTGAGCTTTTCCCGGACAGGGTCGTAGAGGGACTCGTATGGTTTGAAGAGGTAGTAGTACTCATCCACAGCCGGATTAACGAAGCTGTGAGCGAACTCGTGGACGAGGAACGTTATTCCTGTCCGGCTCAGGTACACCCTGGGGACACCGCCCTCAATCCTGTCAAAGCCCAAGAACGCGTAGATTCTCTTCTTCCCCCCTTCGTTGAGGTGATAACCGAAGCCGTCGTAGGCAATCAGAGTCAGCGGAACTATTGTCCAGGAGGAGGTGTTCTCGCCGAAGAAGTTCTCCTCAAAGCGGGTCACGTTGAGGATTCTCCTCCCGTTTGCCTCGAATTCGAGAAGGGTTTCGTTATAAAAGGCTCTGTGCTCGTTGTAGAACCTCCAGAAGTCTGTCTCGTTGGCGAACTGGGCAACCGCTCTCGCGAACTCGTTGAGCAGGGTAACGTTGAGCCAGGGCCTCAGGCGGAGCATGTCGCTCCAGTTCATATCCCTTGAAAAGTTGACGGGGTTCAGGTGAAGCGCGAACTCCGGGATAGCGTCGTACGCCAGACTGTTGTTGACCATTTCAGGAACCATCCGAACGGCAGTGGCGTTTGTGTAATTCCCAAAGTAATTGAGAACGTCCCTTAGGTAGGGATAGTTATAGGGATTTGCCCCAGCCCGGTACGGACTGGCATGCTTCCGGTACCAATCGGAGTTTGAGAGGAAGTATATTATCTGGACGAGCTCAAGGCGCGGGTCAATCTCAACGTGAACCCTACTGGAGAGGTTCACTTCAACGGGGGCAAAGTCAAACCGCCTGGAGCTGGAAGAGTTCCGCGGGAAACCCAACGAAGATGAAGTGCTCAAAGACGTGGACTCGTTGATAGTGCCTGAGTGCGCTTGTCCCCCCGTGGGATGAGCCGAAGATGTTGGAGACACCGGGTGGCTGGGACTCGAAGCGATGCACCCAGCCCCAACAACGAGAAGCACAATCAGGACCATGGAGGCAACGCGCTTCATGCTCTCACCTGAAAACAATTTGGGTTAATAAATTTAAATCTTTTTGAGGGAAGAAACCAAACATGAAAATCACGAATACGGCTCAGAGCAGGAGGAGCCCCGCGGAGATTACGATGACGACGATGAAGTACGGCAGGGAGCACCTGTGGAAGTCCCTCAGCGAAACCCTCGCTATTCTAACCGCGATGAGGTTGGCGAGGGAGCCGACGACCGTGCCCGTTCCGCCGGTGTTCACGCCAACCGCCAGCGGGAGCCACGCCGGCTTCGAACCTATGAATACGACGGTTGCCGGAACGTTGCTTATCAGCTGACTTAATCCTGCAGACGCCAGAACGAGGCCGACCCCTCCGGTCGGGAAGGAGAGGCCCGCCTTGATGAGCAGCGCCGAGAGCTCGTTGAAGTCAATGAAGATGAACGCGAAGGTGAGCACGAGCGCCCAGTCGAAGCTTAGAAGGACGTCCCGCTCGAGGAGGAGAAAGGCCAGCAGAGTGAGCGCAATCGAGAGCTCGTGCCTCCCGGTCTCGCCGAGGTAGACGTTGAGAGCGAGGAGAAGGGCCGAGACGATGAAGAGGTCCTTTCTGAAGGCGACTGGAGGAAGGGAGCGGACGGAAAGCGGTTCATCTGGAGTGAGGAAGATGATTGCCAGCAACAGGCCGAGCCAGAGGAGGACGAAGGGGAGCATACCCATGATGAATGCAAAGAAGCCCAAACCGTACTCGCGCCAGATTATGATGTTCTGAGGATTACCTATCGGCGTCAAGGCAGAACCGACGTTCGCCGCTATTGCCGAGAGAGTCACGACCCTCGCCTTGTCAATCCCGGAAAGCTCCGAGAGGGCCACGACGAGGGGAATGAAGACGAGCATTGCTGTATCGTTCATTATCAGTGCAGAGGAGAGGGCGATAGTTGGAAGCAGGAGGAGAAGCAGTCTTCTGCTCGAACCGTTTGCCCGTTCAACGAGCCTCGGCGCGAGCCTGTTGAAGACCCCCGAAAGCTCGAGACCCTTCGAGGTTATGATTAAAGCTGTGATGAGACTTAAACTGCCCCAGTCAACGAGGCCTGGCGTTCTTCCGGGGAGGGAGCGGTCTGCCAGGACTAACCCAGCGTAGAGGAGGAGCAGAAGACTCAGGAACCACTCCCTTTTCAGGAACTCCCAGGGCCTACAGGCCGTGCCGCCTCACCTCTTCGGTTAGATGGTAATCCGGAATCAGCTCGCTTCCGTCCGCCGAGACGCGGACGTGCAGGATTATAAAGCTTTTCCACGCCACCGGCACGACCCAGCAGTCCTCCGGCTCCCTGAACTCCGCGCCTTCGAGGACGTAAGCCTCTTTGAGAACCTCGTCTATTCTCCCGCGGGCTCCCTCCGAACAGGGCTCCGCGTGGGGCGGTG
This sequence comes from Thermococcus henrietii, assembly GCF_900198835.1. Taxonomy (NCBI): domain Archaea; kingdom Methanobacteriati; phylum Methanobacteriota; class Thermococci; order Thermococcales; family Thermococcaceae; genus Thermococcus; species Thermococcus henrietii. The sequence goes on from NZ_LT900021.1 coordinate 1,457,466, forward strand.
CGCCCTTCGGGCTTGGATTACCGGTTCGCGGGTCGTAGTGAACCCTGTCTATCGCGAAGTCCAGATAGAGAACAGGAACGTCCACGTGGTCTGGGTGAACTATCGGTTCTCCAGCACGGAAGAAGGGCAGTGCCTGCCTTACGAGTTCTACCGCCTTTTTTGCATCTTCCGGCTTAAGGATTCGGCTTTTCCTCTCGGGCGTTCGCCTTATCGGGGGAAACGGTGCGCTCACCTTTCACCACCTCCAGAAAGCGCGACGACGAGGGTGAAGGCCATGACGAGGATAATTTCATAGGTCTCCAAGAGGGCCGTTGAGGGCCACTTGAAAAGGGTTCCGATTACGGCGAGGGCAAAGAGAACGAGCGAGGCGACCCTAACGTTTCTCCTCAAGCCGAGGCCGTAAATCAAAGTCCCCAGGAAGAACTGGACGAAGAAGTACGTCGAGACGAAGACGTGGGGCTTCGTTCCCTCGTGGAATATCCCTATCAGGGCCAGGAAGATGGCCGAGACGCTTATGTAGGCTCCTCCAACGGTCTGGGCTTTGTTGAGTGCCGTTGAGATTAGATAGACCGCGAAGGCCAGCACGAAGAACGAGGTAACCACCAGGCCGGCGTTGTAAATCCAGGGGGAAGTCGCTCTGGCTCCGCCAAGGTCGCTCAGCGCGTTCCTCCAGAAGGAGAACCAGGGGTTTCGGCTTACGCTCCAGGCAACGAAGAGCCAGTAGACAAGACCGCCCGCAAAACCTGACCACTTAAGCTTTCCGATGTCCATTGAACGGCACCGATAAAGGGTTGGGAAAAGGGCGTAAAAATGTTAGCCGAGGGCGGAGAAAGTAGCCTCCGCCAGTTTCTTCACAGCGTCAACGTAACCCCCCCAGTCCATCGCCTGAACGGAAGCTGGGTGGAAGAACCTGTCGATTATCACCGGGGCAAAAATGCCAAACGCAACCACGAGGATTCCGAGGACCAAGTTAATTACTACGAAAAGCGGAACCTCGTGCCTCTCCGGTTCTCCATATTCTCCGTGCTCATGGTGATGTCCCTCAACCGGCTTTCCGCGCCAGAGGGTTATGAAGAGCTGGAAGTAGGCCCACGCAGCTATCGCGCTCGTGATTATCACAACGGAAGCCACGAGCGGGCTCACCTGGAGGAGGGCGTTGAAAATCAGCATCTTGCTGAAGAAGACGTTAAGCGGGGGAACGCCGACGAGGCTGAGCGTCGCCAGGCCGAAGAGGAACGTCGTTACCGGCATCTCCCTGCCGACTCCGGCAAGGTCTTCGACCTTCACCGCTCTCCTGCGGTAGATGAAGGCTCCAACCGTGAAGAACAGGAGCGTCTTCGCTATCGCGTGGTTGACGATGTGGAAGTCGATTGCCATCAGCGCGAGCTGGGTTCCGACGCCGAGGGTCATGAAGAGGTAGCCCATGTGGAGTATCGTGGAATAGGCAATCAGCCTCTTGACGTTCTTCTGGACGAGCATCATAATCGAGCCGAGGAACGCTGTTGCTGTTCCGAGGACGAGGAAGACGAGCGAGAGGATTCTCCAGAAGGGAAGCCCGTGGAAGAGCGTGTAGGTGTAGCGCGCGAGCAGGTATATTCCAACGACCTCGACGAAACTGCTGAGTATCGCTCCAACTGGAATCGGTGCACCGGAGTAGGCGCTCGGAAGCCAGTAGTGGCCGGGGAAGATTGCGCTCTTGACTATTACCATCGCTAAAGTTAGCGCGAAGAAGATGGCCAAAGCGAGCGTCGGGTCGCCGAAGAGCTTCGTCGTTACCGGGAAGGAAACCCCGTGGAACTTGGCGCTTAGGTCAGCCATGTTGAGGGTTCCAAAGGAGGCGTAGATGAAGCCGAGGGCGAGGAAGTAGAGGCTCGTCGCTACTGCACCGCTTATTCCGTACTTGAAGGCCCCTTCAACGGCCTCGCTCCTGTTGCGGTAGAAGCCGACTATCGCGTAGGCGCTCGCGCCGATGACCTCGAGCATGACGAAGGTGTTGAAGGCATCCCCCGTCATGAAGGCTCCGAGCGTTCCTGCCTCAAGCCCGAGGAGGAAGGTGTAGTAGAACTCGAGGCCGTGCGTCCTTATGAACTTGGCGGAGTAGATTCCAGCGAGGAGGAAGCCGAATGTGGCCGTTAAAACGAGCGTCGCCGAGAGCTTGTCCACCTCGAAAACTATGCCTATCGGAGCTATCCAGTTACCGAAGGCGTAGACGAGGGGCTCGTTGCTCGAATAGGCCCTATCGAACAGCCAGATTCCAGCGAGGAACGTAACGGTGAGGGCGGTGAGAGAGTAGGCTATTACAATTCCCCTCTTTCTGCCGGTCATGAAGGCCACGAAGGGCAGAAAGAAGGCGAAGCCGAGCGGAATTACCGGAACGAGTCCGACCTGCATGCTATCACCTCAGTCGAAGATTTTCCTCGCGTAGTCCTCGAAGTAAGCGACAATGTTTTCTTTCACTTCTTTCTCGTCGAGCGTGGAAACGTCAATCCAGTGGACGTAGAGCCACTTTCCGTCGTCGCTTATGTCCACCACAACCGTTCCGGGCGTGTTGGTTATCGAGTTTGCAACGAGGACCTTTCCGTAGTCGCTCTCGACGTCGAGGGGAATCCTCACTATGCCGGGGTTGGCCTTGAGCGTGAAGACCCTCTTTGCCACGTCAATGTGCGTCTTGGTTTCCTCGATGAAGAAGTAGCGGAGGGCGTAGACGATGGCGTAGAACCACCTCCTCGGCGAGAAGAACTTGAGTTCGTTCTCCACCAGCCAGTGGCCGACGATGAAGGAAACTATGAGCGCGACTATCGAGCCGGTTATTATGTCGTACTCCGTCGCCGAGCCCGTGTAGAACAGGTACGTTGCCAGGACTATAAAGAACGTCGCCGGTGAAAACCTGAGCCTCATTCGCCCTCACCCCCCATTATCTCGGCCATGTCCCTTGCATCCACCGTCCCGTGGAGGCGGTAGAACTGTATCGCATAGGTAGCCAGCAGTATATTCATGGCCATTCCGATGACTATGGCGGTGAGAACCAAAGCTTGAGGAACAGGGTCGACGGCCCTGCTCAGGAACTCCTCGAAGCTCAGGTGCTTCTCGTAAATCGGCGGGAAGACGGGGAAGACGAGGCGGTAGCCGATTAGGATGAAGAGCATGTTTATGGCATCTCCCATGACGTTGAGCATAATGATTTTCTTAATCAGGTTGGAGCGCGTGGCAACTCCGTAGATTCCAAGGAGTATCATGCCGAAGAGCGTCAGCGTGATGTAGGCGAGGAGGAAGCTAATCATCGACCTCACCCCTGAGGACGGTCTTGAATATCCACTCAGAGACGCCGAGCACGAGGAACACCGTCAGGAAGCCGAAGGTTACGGCGGTGTACTCGCCCACGTCGAGGTTGAAGAGGCCGGTTTCTCCGGGCAGGAGGTTTATCTCAAGGACTTTGTCACCGTAGAGGAAAACCGGAGCCAAGACAGTGGCGAGGATTAAAGCTAAGCCGAGGGCGTAGGCCGAAATCGTGTGCCTCAGGTTGAGGCCCTTTCTCTCAAGGGTGAACTTTGAGAACACCGCGAAGAGCAGGAGGGAAGCAACTGCCATCGCCGAACCTCCCTGGAAGCCACCGCCCGGCGTTAGGTGGCCGTGGAGCGCTATCGAGGCGGAGATGGCGATTATCATTATCACGACGAGCTTTGTGGTTGCACGGGTTATGAGGTCCATCTGTCTGTGCGGTTCCTTCGCCTCGAGCTCCCTTACAATCTTCTCCTGCTCGTCGGTGAGCCTGAGCACGCTGAAGGCCCCCATTATCGCGAGGAAGAAGACGAAGGTCTCGAAGAGCGTATCGAAGCCACGGTAGTTCCAGACTATGGCCGTAACGACTTCAGGGCTGTGGCTCGTGAGGCCCTCGTGGGCGAAGGCGTGGCCCAGGTAGAACTCGCCGAGGGGTCTCAGCTCGGTCCCGCCGAGGCCCAGGACGTTGGCGTAGACTAAGGCGTAGGCGATGAACGCGAAGGCTCCGAGGAAGGAAACCGCGACGATAACGTCCCTCTTCATTCTCCCACCTCGTAGCGCTCCGTTTTGCTTATGGCGAGGATTACGAGGGCGGTGTAGGCTCCCACTGCTATGGCGAGGTAGGCAAGGACTATGTCCGGAGCCGCGAGTATGTAGAAGCCGAGGGCGAAGAACGTTGACTGGACGGAGCTCAAAGCGAGGGCCTTGAGCAGGTCGTGCTCCTTCATGGCCAGGTAGCTGAAGGCGAAGCCGAAGGAAACGACTATCGCAAGTATTATCAGGTGAATCTCAATCATCTCGCCAGCCTCCTGAAGGTGAACTTGGGCTCTTCCTCCTCGCCGGGCAACTCTTCATGCTCGCGGACGAGTTCTGCAACGTCCTCTCTCGCCGGTAGGTCCTCCTCGAGCTGGTCAACGACGAGGGGCGGTTTCTTTCCGACCCTTCCGAAGTAAACCGCTGAGACGAGGGAGTGGGTTCCGGTGGGCGCTATCAGGAGGATTAGGACGCCGACGGTGAAGGCTATTCCCGCCATGAAGAACCTCTGGGCGCCGAGCGGGTAGTAAACGAGCGCCACCAAACCGGCACCAAAGACAGGCAACGCGGCGCCTCCGACGGTCCCAACGGTCGCGGCGTGGGTTCTCATATAGAAGTCCTTGAACCTGAGCAGGCCTATCGCCGCTATGAGGTCGTAGACCGCTCCAAGTAGTATCGCGACCGAGCCGATGATGAAGATGACGTCCTCGATAATCATACCTCCACCTCCCCGTAGAGGACGTACTTGGTGTAGTAGATGTCCAGCATGAAGGCCCACAGGGCCAGGATTATCGCACCGCTCGCGAGCATAATGGACTTGAAGTAGATTCCTAATATTACCATAAACGCCGCCATGTCGAAGGACAGGCAGTCAACTGCGAGGATTATGTCGGCCGTCGTCGGGCCCTTAATCGCGCGGATTCCATAGAGGACGAACGCGAGGGTGTAGATGACGGCGGCAAAGTAGAGGACCTCGTTGAAAACGACCTCAACGTTCATGCGAACACCCCCAGGAGGATTATGAGGATTGCCATCGCAATCGCGAAGCCACTTATGAGCGCGTTCATGTCGAGGTTCCTTGACCTGCCCCAGCGGGCGAGCCTTTCAACGGCCCTTATGAGTGGCATGAACATGGCCTCGTCGAGGTGCCTCACAGGGTAGTCGAGCGCGTCGTCGTAGTCCCTGATGAGCGGAACCTCATGCTTCGGAACGACCTTTATGATTGGAAGAACCCGCTGGAGGTAAAAGCCCTTGCCCAGCGAGAGAAAGTAGTCCGCCGTGAAGCGCAGTATGTCGCCCATGTTGTAGAAGATTAGGAGTATTTCGCTGACGCGTTCTGTTGGCATCTTACCGATTCTCCAGCCGATGACCGCCATAGCCACGAGCGTGACGAGTGCAATGAGCGAACCGGGACTTCCCAGGAAGAGCTGTGACGGAGTCTCTGGCAGGGGGTAGCCGAGTTCTTTGAGCGAACCCGTCAGCCATGGGAGCAGGATGAATGGGAACACCGCCACGAGGAAGCTCGCGAGCGAGACTATTCCCGTGACGGTTCTTATCGCGAAGGGAACTTCATCCCTTTCAACTTCCCTCTTACAGATGAGCCTGTTTATCCTTCTGACCTGGATTATCGAGGCCAGCGGGAATATTCCGAGGAACGCTATCGTGACGACCATCAGCCAGAGGAGGACGTTGGTAGTGCCCATTGAAGCCGTGTAGATGAGCCACTTGCTCACGAAGGCTGAGAGGGGAGGAATTCCAGCCATCGAAAAGACGGAGAGCGACATTAGGAGCGCGATGACGTGCCCCTTGAGGAGTTTCCTGAGGGAACAGATGTTTGGCTCTTCGCCGTAATGCTCTATCGCGCCGAGGCCGAAGAAGAGGGAGCTCTTGTAGAGCACCTGATACAGGACGTGAAGCAAAGCTCCGAGGAGCGCAACGGTTCCGAGGAAGGTTCCCTGAAGCACGAGGGAGCTCCCGAGGGCGAAGTAGGCTATTCCAACGTCCATAACGCTGTGGTAGGCGAACTTGCGCTTGAGCCTGATTTCCTTGAAGGAGTAGAGCGTCGCAAAGGCCGTAACCGTGCCGATAAAGGCCACGACGTAGCCGAGCGTCTCCCCCGCAGGGAGAACGAAGTGGGCAACCCTGAGGAGCATGTAAACCCCAAGGGCCTCGCCGAGGAGGAAAACCGGAATGAAGGGGCTCGGAAGCGAGCGGTAAACCCTCGGAACCCAGACGTGGAAGGGAAACGCCCCGCTCCTGACGAGGGAAGCCGAGAGGAAGAGGACGAGGAGAAACGCAGGACTGACCGCGAGGTTTCCAAGGTTCTCGCGGAGGCCGTAGAAGGTCAGGTGGTGCAGGCTCCCAACGGCGCCGTAGGCCAAGCCGGTCGCCATAAGGAGGGGGATTATACCGAAGACCTGCGTGAGGACGAGGTAGCGCCATGTGGCCTTTCTCGAGCCCCTCGTCTCCGATGCCAGCACCATTACGGCTGTAAAGACCGCGAAGAGCTCGTAAAAGAGCGTGAGCCTCTCTATGTTGTTTGTTGACAGAAAGACCACTGCCGAAAGGAGTGCCATGTTGGTGGCCATCGCTAAGAACCTCTCGTCCCCCTTCACCTCATAGGAGAGCAGGTAGAGCGAGAGCGTGAACGTGATGAAGGCAGTGACAAGCAGGAAGAGGGCCGAAAGGGAATCTATCCTGACGGTCGTGGGGAGGAAGGGGATTATCTCACCTGAGAGGCCGTTCAATCCCTCAACGGCGCTCGCAAACAGAAAGACGGAAGAGACAAGGGTAACGTAATAGGCCCGCTTTCCTGAGACGAGGCCAACGAGTGAAGCTATGAATAGCAGTCCGAGGGCCAGTTCCATGACGTAGAGGCTCATGGTATCACCCCGTAGAAGGTTATCTCCTCGACAAGCGGGTAGGCGAAGTACGCTGAGACCAGCGTCAGGACGATGAGGGTCACGAGCGACGCGGTTATTATCGGGTGGGTGCTGACCTTTTCGACGTTGGGCCTGCCGAAGACGTTCTTCGTTATCCACTTGAGGCCGACCCAGAGGAAGACGGCCGAATCGGTTAGGACCATGACAATCGGGAGCCAGGCCAGGGCGGAAACCTTGACGAGGCTCAGGTTGGTTATCAGCTCGGCCTTGCTGAAGGCTATTCCCATCGGGGGAAGGCCCGCTAAACCGAGGAGCGCCACCGTCCACGCGAGGCCGTTCACGGGCAGGATTTCCCTGAGACCGCTTATCCGCCTCAGGTCGAGAGTTCCAAGGGAGTACGTGAAGGTTCCGGCGGTGAGAAAGGCCAGGCCCTTCACGAAGGCGTGAGTAGTCAGCTGGAACATCGCCGCTTTGAGGCCGATGTCAAAGCCCGGTGCCTTGCCCGTGAGGCCGAGGACGGCGTAAGTCAATCCGGAGAACATTATTCCGGCCTCGGCAACCGTTGAGTAAGCTAAAAGCCTCTTCGCGTCCTTCTGAACCGGGTAGTTGAGTATCGGAATGAGGAGCGTGAGGGAGACCATGACGGCCATGAAGTAGAAGACCCAGACCGGAAGGGGGCCGATGAACTGGATAACCCTCGCGACGAGGTAAACGCCCATCTCGACCATCGCCGCGCCGTGAAGGAAAGCGCTCGCGGGGGTTGGGGCCTCCATCGCGTCCGGAATCCAGGAGTAGGTCGGGAACTGGGCGCTCTTGGTGTAGCCCGCTATGAGTAAAGCAAGGAACAGCCAGGGCTTGACATCGGGCGAGACCTTCGAGAGCGAGAACAGACTCAAATCGTGGAGCTGGGTGAGGCCGATGTAGATGGCCGTGTAGAAGCCTATCATCGCCCCAACGTTCGGGATTATGAAGGCCTTGAAGCCAGCCCTCCTCGCTTCCCTGGTGTTGTAATAACTCACGACACCCCAACAGGCAAGCCCCATCAGCTCGAAGAAGATGAGCAGGCCGAGAAAGGTTGAGGAGTATATGAATCCGAGTGTTGCCCCTTCAAAGAGCGTCATCCAGGCGTAGAAGAGTCCCCTGCCCTTTCCTCCAGGGTGGCCGACGTTTCTCTCGCTCATGTACTCGACGCCATAGAACATGAAAATGAATCCCGCAACGGCAACAACAGTGCCTATCAAAACGCTCATGGGGTCGATTATAAGGCCATAAACCTCGCCGAACTGGGCGCTTTTAAGGTAGGTGATGTGAATAAGCTCCTCGTGGCCGAGGAGATAGAGGACCGCAACGCCGAGCTGAGTAATCATCGCCGATATGAAGGAGGCGAGCATTATAACGTCCGCTTTTCTCTCGTCGAGCCTGAAGAGGATTAGCCCACCGATGAGCGGGACTGTGAAGGTTAACGTTGCGAGAAGGCCTATCATGGTTCCCCCTCCACGCCGGCCAAAATCCATTAGGTTTGTCTAACGAACCTTTTTAAAGTTTTTCGTTCTTTCCCGAAAGACATTTAGTCAAATGCTCATTTTCGTGAAATCCGATAGGTCATGGCACGACGGCGCTGACCCTCTTAAAGACCCCCTCAAAATATTCCGAAACGAGGTTTACGACATTGCTTCCGTTGAAGGGCAAGTTCCCGACGAGCCCGAGCGCCTCCTTCACGTAACCCCTCGCCCTCGCAAGGGACTCCTCGAAAACGCCCGCCCTAACCATCTTCTCAAAGAGCTCGAGAAGGTCCTCCTCCCTTGGGTTCTTGAGGATTCTCTCGACGAGGGAGGAGCCGTAGCGCTCGGTGTAGAGAATCAGCGGGAGGGTCGTTTTTCCGTTGAGCAAATCCTTAAAGCGGTCCTTTCCCGTTCCCGGGAAGTAGTCGAGAACATCATCAACTATCTGAAACGCCCTTCCCACGAGCGTTCCGGCCCTATCGAGCTCCCCCCAGTAGGGCTTTCCGGCGTAGTAAGCGGGAAGCGCAAAGGAGGCACCGAAGAGCCGTCCGGTTTTCCCATCTATTATCCTGTAGTAGGTGTCGAGGTCAAGGTGGACGCTCCCCCGCACGGCCTCCTGGAGGATTTCGGCCTTGACCATGTCCTCGACGACCTTCGCAACGTAGTCCACCATCTCGACCTTCTTCCCCGCTATAATCCTCAGCGCGCGGACGAAGAGGAAATCACCGCTGAGGACGGCAAGCTCCGGCCCCCAGCGCATGACGACGGTCGGGTTGTTCCTCCTCTTTTCCGCCAAATCAATGACGTCGTCGTGAACCAGACTCGCGGTGTGGATTAGCTCTATCGCGGAGGCGAGGTCGAGGGCATCGCTTTCGTCGAGTCCAAGGCCCTCAGCAACTGCCAGGGTTATCCTCGGCCTTATCCTCTTTCCCCCGCTCCGGATTATGTACTCCCCGATTTTCTTGGCGAGCTCAACGCTCCCCTCAAGGGCTTCAATGAGCCTCTCGTCCAGCGATTCCATCGATGACACCCCCGAGCCTGAGTCCCGCTCCAACTCCCAGAAGAACGAGCAACAGCGAAAGGCCAAGATACGAAAGCGACTCCATCACGAGCGCGAGGCCCTCAATCAGGGCAAAGAGAAGGAGGAACTTAACGTTGCGGAGCTTTGAGTACGTCCCGGCAGACAGCGCGTGGAAAGCGGTGAAGGCCAGCGCGAAGAGAAAGGCCCAGTAGGTCGGCCCCGTGAAGGAAACCGGCAGTTGCATTATGAAGTTCGTCGCCACGAAGGTGCCGATGGAGAGGAGGACGTACTGGCCGATTCCGAGGCCGAGACCGAGGGAAAGACCGTCCCTGTTCCGGGAGAAGTAGAACTTGACTGCCTCGACAGTTATCGCGGTTGTAAAGGCCGTGAACAAGGCGCGCGCAACCGTTGAGTATGCCACGATGAGGGAGATTATCCCGTAGAATGGAATTATAACCGAGAGGCCGAGCGCAATTCCAGCGCCGAGGACGAGGTCCGGAATTGAGGGCTTCCTGATGAAGTAAAACGCCCCCAGAACGAGCAGGGAGCCGATAATCATCGCGACCATTCCGGCCGGGTTCGGCTTTGCCCTCACCCCGAGGCCGATTCCAACGAGCTCGCCGTTCTCATATGTTAGAGCGACCGGAAAGCTTCCCTTCTCCGCCTTGACCTCGTATTCCAGCTTCACCATGTCCCCTTCACGACTCTCGTTGACGAAGCTGAAGGACAGCAACTTTCCGTAGTTGGTCAGGGTGAACTCCCTGAGCTGGGCGAACTCTCTTTCCCCGAGTTCCTTCTTGAGCCTCTCGCTCATGTATGGCTCTATTAGGGAGTAGTTGCCGGTGTTCATTGCCTTTATGAAGCTCTCCATGAAAGCGTTTCCCTTCTCGGTGAACTCGTCGGCTGTAACCGGGGCACTGAGGAGCAGAAGCAGGGTTAAAGTTAAAGCGAGGGGCAGTGCCTTTCTCATCTTCATCCCTCACACCGCTGGGGCAAGGGCCCTAATGAGCTTTTTGGCCAGTCCCTCGATGCCGGGAATCCTGTAGGTTTCTCCCCTCAGCATCTTCCAGGCCCCGAAGAGGGCGTAGACGTACCAGAGGGCCAAGACGTAGAGCGACCAGCCGAACTCGGGGTAGCCGGGGTACATGTGCCAGGCTCCCATGAAGGCAATCCAGAAGAAAAACCCCACCACGCTGGAATAAGCCGCGTGAGTCTTCGTTAGCTCGTCAGTATCTTTCATGAGGAGCAGGGGAATTCCCCCGACAAAGCCGAAGACGTAGGCTATGAAAGCGTCGCTAAGCCTTCCCATCTTCCCACCTCCTAAGCTCCTGGACTATCGCCGAGATGAGGTAATCGTGCCTGTGGTCGAGCTTCGCCCGGTAAAACCTAAGCCCGAGCTTTTCAGCAAATTCCCGGTATTCAACGTCGAGCTCGTAAAGCGTCTCGACGTTCTCAACGAGGAAGCTGAGCGGGTAAACCAGAACCTCCTCAACGCCCTCCTCCCTGAGCCTTTCCAGGACTTCCGGAACCTCCGGCCCGAGCCAGTCACCTCTGCCGAACCTGCTCTGGAAGGCCATCTCCCACTCGAGGTCAAAGGCCTTCATGACCCTCTTCGCCAGCTCGGTGTGACTTTTCAGGTAGGGGTCGCCCCTCTCGATGACCTTCCTTGGCAGGCTGTGGACGCTTAGAACAACGTAGGGGTTCTCAAAACCGCTCTCAGCTAAGCCCTTCTCGATGTTGTGCCTGACCCAGGCGATGAACCTTTCGTTGCCCCACCACTCCCTGATGTAGGGCCTCTCGCCGAAGAGCTCCCTGACCTTGAGCAGGCACCTTTCAGTCGTCGAGCTGGAGTAAACGTGGTAGAGCGGAAAGACGAGGTCGAAGCCGTCGCTCAGCTCCTCGAGGAGGGGTTTAGAATAGCACATGCCGAGCGCTATTTCGTGACCAGTTCTCTCGCTCACCAGCCCGGCTATCTCACGCATGTAATCCACGAGGGGACTTTTCCCGCCCATAACCGCGTAGTGGCCCCTAACTGCCCGGGCGCGGGCCTTGGCTATGCCCCGGATTATCGCCTTTGCCCCGGGCACGTCGAGGCCTATATCCTTTCTCACGTCGTAGAGAAAGCAGAATATGAAGTCCTCAACTTCGTCGGGCGTCGTCGGCGCTCCCATGTAGGTGAAGAGAACCCTCAAGGTTTCACCTCCAAAAGAAAATGAAATGGTCACTTCTCATTTAAAACCGCGCCGAGGTTCTTTGCGAGGGTCAGGAGGAATCCAAGTCCCTTCTGAACGTCCTCGTCGCGGAGGTAGCCAATCGCTCCCGTCGTTCCGACCTTCGGAACCTCCTTGGGGTTGGTCTCTGCGAGGGCCTTGAGCAACGCTTTGACGAGTTCCTCCGTGTTCCAGCTGAGCTTTCTGACGTCCTCAACCTCAAGCTCCCTGACCGGTTCGAGGGCAGAATTCCCTATCGCGGTGAGCCTCAGGACGACCTTCTCCTCGGCTATGGTCTCAAGGAGCTTGTCCCCGTTCTCGGTCATGGCCTTGAGGATTCCAAGGGTTCCGCTCTTCTTCAAAGCCACGGCAACCTCAACCAGCTCCTTAACGGCGGAAATCTCTTCGGGGGTGAACTTGAGCTCGCTCATCTTCCTCACCTCACAGCCTCAAACTGTCGAGCCAGCCCCTGTAGAAGGAGTCCTTCATCATCCTGACCAGCGGGCTCTTGAAGAGAAGGTAGCACTCGCGCCTGTACTTGCTTCCGGTCCACTCGTACTCACAGTTGCCGATGAAACCGGTGTTGTAGCCGTGGCCGACGCACATCGTCGGGGCGTACTCTGCAACCGGGAACCCGCCGTGTATCTGGTGGAGTATGCTCGTCGCGGAAACTATCGAGGCGTTGTGGAGCGGAACGCCGGCCGTTAAGAGTCCAAGCGGTGGCATGCTTGCTTCGCTGACGACGTAGACCTCATCGTAGCCGGGGTAGCGGAAGTCCGGTCCCTTGACCTTGGCCCAGCGCGGGTCCTTCTCGTCGGCCATGAAGGCCATGACGTCGGGAATCGCTATGGGCGGAACCTTGATGAGGAGGTCGTACTCAACCTCGGCGTTCTTGGTGATGACCTTGTTCGGTGTTATCTCAACGTGCCCCTCGTTCCTGATGAAGTTCACCCTGGCCTTCTCCATCTCCCTCCTGAAGAACCTGACGAGGTCCGGGCCGAGTCCGATGGCCGGCTCCTTGTCCGGGTGAACGACGGTAATCTCGACGTCGTCAATTCCGCGGTGCTCGAAGTACATCCTGAGGTTGAGGCCCATCTCGTATGGATAGATGCCACAGCGGTGAGGGGCCTCGGGGGTGTAGATGACTATTCTCTTCCCCTTGAACTCATAGAGGGCCTTTCTCAGCTCAAGGGCCCCTTCAAGGGTGAAGTTGTGGTAGCCGTGCTCGGCCAGTCCCTTGTACTTGTCCCAGACGTACTTGACGCCGAGGCCAAGGACGAGGTAATCGTAGTCGTAAACCTTTCCCCCCTCTGTCTTTACCTGTCTGTTATCGAGGTCAATCTCGGTAACCCTATCGATGTCAACCTTGAAGCCGTAGACCTTCTCGGCGTTCTTTATCGGCGCCCACGTCTCGTGCCCCTCGGCGGAACCGAGCGCGACCTCCATGAAGAGCGGTGGCATGTAGTGCCTCTCGCTCGCGGTCACCATCGTCACGTCAACGTCAAGCTTGAGTCTGTCCGCTTCCGCCTTCAGATAGCGCGCCGCCACGAGACCGGCGGTACCTCCTCCGAGGACCAGAACCTTCGCCATGCGTGCACCTCCAGGTCTTCTACCAATTGGAGTGAGGTTTTGGGGTATATAACCCTTTTGATTATCGCACCTATTAGGTTCGGAAAAAGACTCGTCCGAAAGAGATATAAGACCGAAGTTCCGAATTCGAAAGGAGGTGGTGTCATGGCAGTACAGGCGGAGACTGGTAAGGAGGTCCTTGCCGGATTGGTGGCAATAGTGCTCGCATTTGTCTTTGTACTGATTGCGTTCTTGATGCACAACGTTGTCTGGGTAGTGCCAGGTATGGTCTTTGGAATAGCCTATATGATTTGGGTTTTCCACCGACACGGCATGCCTTCAGTCAACAGTCCGAAAGCAAAAGTTTAATTCTTTCTTTTATGTTCTCGCTTAAAGGAAAACATTACTTTAATTAGATGCTCCGAAAACATTATAAGTTTGTTTCCCGGTAAGTTCAGTTTGAAGGATGAACTAAGGGGTGGTTCGCTATGGACCCGGTACTGCTGTCGAGAATACAGTTCGCCCTGACCGCGGGTTACCACTGGATTTTCGTGCCCGCGAGCATAGGAATGGCCTTCATGGTCTTCCTGCTCTGGACCATGGCGGCTATAACCAACGAGGAGCAGTGGCACAAGGCGGCGAAGTTCTTCAGCAAGTGGCTTGGGGTTTTCTTCGTCCTCGGTGTCCCAACGGGAATAGTCATGGAGTTCGAGTTCGGAGCAAACTGGGCCAACTACTCGGTCTTCGTCGGCTCAATATTCGGTCCTCCACTGATGCTTGAGGGTCTCTTCGCCTTCGCCCTCGAGTCGACGTTCCTCGGCGTGCTTCTTTTTGGTATGGACAGGCTCCCGAGGGCCATAACCTGGATTTCGTCGTTCTTCGTGTTCATCGGTTCGAGCCTCTCCGGCCTGTGGATTCTCATCGCCAACAGCTGGCAACAGACACCGACAGCCTACATCATCAAGGACACGCCCCTCGGCCCCAGGGCCGAGCTGACCGACTTCATGAAGGCCGTCTTTAACCCGCTCTTGGTCAGCCAGTACACCCACACAATAAATTCCGCAATCCTCACCGGTGCCTACATAGTCGTCGCGGTCAGCGCCTACTACCTGCTCAAGAAGAGGCACGTCCAGGTCGCGAGGAGCGCGCTCGCCCTCGGCATAGTCGTTCTCGCAATAAGCTCGGTAATCCAGCTCTACCCGACCGGCCACGAGGAGGGTATGGTCATAGCCAAGTACCAGCCGACGAAGCTCGCCGCCGACGAGGGCCTCTTCCACACAGAGAAGGGTGCGCCGATGGTGGTCTTCGGAATCGTTGACGAGAAGAACCAGCAGGTCAAGTACGCCATCGAGATTCCCAAACTGCTGAGCTGGCTTGCCTTCGGTGACTGGAACGCGCAGGTGCTCGGCCTCCACGACGCGGCCAAGTACGTCTGGTACGAGCAGGTTCTCAACAACCCCAACTACGAGAACGAGCAGGTCAAGAAGCAGGTCATAGACAGCCTCATGCAGGCATATGGAATCGACCCCAACGACCCGCAGGCCAACGAGAAGATGGTCAAGGTCCTTGAGGACGCCCTGCCGGTGGCGTTCATGTTCTACGCCTACCGCGTCATGGTCGGCCTTGGAACGCTCTTCATAGCCATCGGAGGTATTGGAGTGCTCCTCCTCCTGCTCGGCAAGCTCTACGACGCCCGCTGGTTCCTCAAGGTGCTCGTCGTTACCGTCCCGCTTCCGTGGCTCGCGGGCGAGGCCGGCTGGTTCACCCACGAGGTCGGCAGAATGCCGTGGATGGTCTGGGGAATGGTAACAACTAACACTGGAATCTCGCCAAACGTTTCAGCAACAAGCGTGCTGATTACGCTGATAGCGTTCGTCGTCGTGTACAGCATACTGTTCTACATCTGGCTCCACTTCGTCAGGAAGCTCATCAGAGAAGGTCCCGAGCCCGTTGAGGGCGACGTCACCGCGAAGCCGGTCCCCGCCGTTAGCACCGCGGGAGGTGGTCAGTGATGGACTACGCGACTGCCTGGTTTTACTTTTCCGCCTTCCTCCTTGGAATGTACTTAGCGTTTGACGGCTTCGACCTTGGAATAGGAACGCTCCTCGCCTTCATTAAGAACCAGAGGGACAGGGACGTCCTCGTTAACACCATCGCGCCGGTCTGGGACGGCAACGAAGTCTGGTTCATCACCTGGGGTGCAGGGCTCTTCGCGATGTGGCCGGCGCTCTACGCGACGCTCTTCAGCACGTTCTACCTCGCGGTCTGGTTGCTCGCGTTCCTGTTCATATTCCGCGCCGTCGGCTTTGAGTTCAGGAACAAGAACAAGGACCTCTGGGACAAGCTCTTCGCCCTCGTCAGCGCGTTAATCCCGCTCGTCATTGGCGTCATAGTCGGCAACCTCGTCATGGGAATCCCCATCGACGCCAAGGGCTTCCACGGCTCACTGCTGACGCTCTTCAGGCCGTACCCGCTCATAGTTGGCCTCTTCGTGCTCTTCGCCGTGACCTGGCACGGGGCCAACTGGGGCGCCTACAAGACCACAGGAAAGCTCCAGGAGACCATGAGAAAGTACGCCTTCACATTCTGGGTGCTTACAGTGGTCTTCCTGCTCCTGACGGTAATCGGCATGAAAATCTGGGCCCCGCTGAGGTTCGAGAGGCTCATGACCCCACTCGGACTCTTCCTGACGGTCGTAATCCTCGTCGCGGGACTGCTCGACGGCTACCTCATCAAGAAGGGCGTCGACAAGCTGGCATTCTACATCAGCTGGCTGGCCTTCCCGCTGGTCGTCGGGTTAATCTACTACACGATGTACCCCTACTGGGTCATCTCGACCACCGACCCGAACTTCAAGCTCAGCATACACGACCTCGCAGCGTCGCCACTGACGCTCCAGGCGGTCCTTGGAGTCTCAGTAATCCTGGCGGTAATCATCATGACCTACACCCTCTACGTCTACAAGATGTTCGGCGGGAAGGTCACCGAGGCAGAGGGCTACTATTAGTTCCCTTTCCTTCTTTCGATATTCGAACTTTTTTAGGGAAAAGTTTATAATTCGTTACAGCAAAGTTCTTTTTGGAAACTAAAGACGGTGGTCGAAATGCACAGAGGCAAATCTACCGGCTGGCCCTACGACCGGAAGCCGGTCCTCGTCTTCTGGGAGACGACGAAGGCCTGCCAACTCAAGTGCAAGCACTGCAGAGCGGAGGCGATACTCCAGGCACTGCCGGGCGAGCTGAGCACCAAGGAAGGAAAGGCCCTCATCGATTCCCTCACCGACTTCGGAAGGCCCTACCCGATACTCATTCTCACCGGTGGCGACCCGCTCATGAGGAAGGACATCTTCGAGCTCATCGAGTACGCCGTTGAGAAGGGCGTAAGGGTGGGCCTCGCCCCTGCCGTGACACCTCTCCTGACCGAGGAAACAATCGAGAGAATCGCGGAGAGCGGGGTTAAGGCCGTCAGTATAAGCCTCGACAGCCCATTTCCAGATGTCCACGACGCAATCAGGGGCATAGAAGGGACGTGGGAGAAAACCGTCTGGGCCATCAAGGAGTTCCTGAAACACGGCCTAAGCGTTCAGGTGAACACGGTTGTGATGCGCGAGACCGTTGAGGGCTTGCCCGAGATGGTGAAGCTCCTCAAAGACCTCGGCGTCGAAATCTGGGAGGTCTTCTACCTCGTTCCGACCGGGAGAGGCAACTTCGAGAGCGACCTAAGGCCGGAGGAGTGGGAGGACGTCACGCACTTCCTCTACGAGGCCTCGAAGCACCTCCTCGTGAGGACCACCGAGGGTCCGATGTTCAGGCGAGTGGCAATAATGAGGAAAGCCCTTGAGGAGAAGGGACTCGACCCCGACGAGGTTCTTAAGCCAGGGAAACTCTACTTCCGGCTGAAGAAAAGGCTCGTTGAGCTTCTCGGCAAAGGTGAAGAGGCGAGGGCGCAGACGATGGGGACGCGCGACGGGAAGGGAATCGTTTTCATCGCCTACAACGGCAACGTCTACCCGAGCGGTTTCCTGCCCTTCAGCGTCGGCAACGTCCGCGAGAAAAGTTTGGTCGAGATTTACAGGGAGGGCGAGCTGATGAAAAAGCTCCGCTCGGCCGAGTTCGAGGGGCGGTGTGGAAAGTGTGAGTTCAGGGAAATCTGCGGGGGAAGCAGGGCGAGGGCCTACGCCTATAGCTTAAACCCTCTCGCCGAAGACCCGGCCTGTCCGTACGAGCCCGGCTCATACCTCAGGCTCGCCGGCGAACTCGGGCTGAACCTTCCAATCAGAACCTTTGGAGGGCAAAAGCCGATTTGAGGTGGTGAAGATGAGGTGGAGCGGTCTAATCCTGTCGGTCGTTCTTCTCCTCGCGGTCGTTTCGGCCGGTTGCGTGGGCAACTCAACCGGAACCTCAAGCAAAGTAATGAACGAGGTAACCGTGAAGGACTTCTCGGGAAGGAACGTTACTGTCAAAGTTCCGGTTCAGCGGGCGGTCGTTCTCTCGACTTCCGCCCTCGAAATAATCCAGCTCCTCAACGCGAGCGACCAGGTCGTCGGTATTCCAAAGGAAGCCCAGTACGACGCCCTGCTGGGCGAAAGCCTGAAGAACAAGACCGTCGTCGGCGCGAGGCTCAAGATTGACGACTGGGAGAAGGTTTTAGCCCTAAAGCCCGACCTAATCATCGACCTCGACCTGAAGAAGTTCTACAACGTTGACGAGCTCCTCAACCGCTCCGCCAGCTACGGAATACCCGTCATCCTGCTGAGAGAGGACAAACTTGAGGACATACCCAGAGCCGTTTCACTCCTCGGCGAGCTCTTCGGAAGGGAGAAAGAGGCCAGAGCCTTCGACGACTACTTCAACGAGCAGGTGAAGGGAGTTCGGGCCATAGCCTCAAAGATTCCAGCGGAGAAGAGGAAAAAGGTGGTAATGATACAGCCGATAATGGGCAAGCTCTACATCGTCAACGGCAACGACGTCCTTGCTCAGGCAGTCAGGCTCGTTGGGGCGGACTACCTCGTGAACCTGACCTTCAACGGTTACACACCGGTTAGGGTCCCGATGGACAGGGAGAAGATAATCGCGAGCTACCGCGACGCCGACGTCGTAATCCTCCTGACGAGCGCCGTAACGCCTTACGACCAGGTCGAGAAGCTCCGGGAGGAGATGCTCAGCGACGAGGCCTGGAGGGGCATAAAAGCTGTAAAAGAGGGCAACGTCGTAATCCTCAGGGCGGACATGGGTAAGGACTCCTTCCTCCGCTGGAGCCCGCGCTTGGCGGTGGGAATCTGGGTCATCGGCAAGGCAATCTACCCGGACTACTATCCAGACTGGAACGAAAAAGCTAAGGAATTCCTGAAGAGGTTCTACGGCCTCTCCTGATTCTCCTTTTGGGGTGGGACGATGATAGCGGTCTTTCCAGCGAGTCTCGCGGAAATCGTTAAACTCGTCGGGAAAGTCGGGGAGATAGTCGGGGTGAACGAGGAAATTAGGCTCGACCCCTGCCTGCCGGAGCTGAAGGATAAGCCTGTCATCGGGAAGTACCTCAAGCGGAGCAAAAAGACCTACTGGGACGTTCTGGAGGAGCTTAGGCCGGACCTTATCCTCGACTTCGAGGTTGAGAACCTGCATTCCGGGGACGAGTTGAGGGCCTTTGGGGAGCGTATGGGCGCGAGGGTCGAGCTGATTGACTTTGAAACAGTCGAGGGACTGGTCGAGGCGAGCAGGAGGATAGCCGAGCTAACGAGGGGCGACTTTTCAAAGCTTGGCGGGTTCTATGAGAGGCACCTGACGAGGCTGGGCGAGATAACTGAAGCCATCGAGGAGAGGCCCAAAGTCCTGCTCACCTACCGGAACTTCAACGTCGTAACGAGGACCAACGTTCTGAGCGACGCGGTTAGAAAAGCCGGGGCGATGAACCTCGGCGAGAGGATACGGACAAGGCGGAAGGTCTATCCGGTAAAAAAGGAGCGCTTCTTCAGGGCCTTCGGCGATGCGGAGCACCTCTTCCTGCTCACGAGCATAATGACGGACAGGGAGAAGATGGAAGAGATAAGGGACGAAATCCTCGACTCGGCCGAGTGGAGGGCAATCGAAGCCGTTCAGCTCGGAAACGTGCACATAGTCGGCTCGGCCCTCGACCTTGAGAGCTTCATGCGCTGGAGTCCCCGCATAATTCCCGGAATCTACCAGCTCGGGAGATTTGTTCATGGAAGGGCCTTTCCGAAGTGGGAACGGGTCGCAAAGGAACTCTACTCGCTCTGCGGTGTTTGAGATGAAGAAAGAACTGACTCTGGTAATCCTTCCGGTGGTGGCGGTGCTCCTCGGGGTCTTCGTGGGTAGCTACCCGACCAACCCGCTCCACCTTGATGGATTAGCCAGGGCTGTAATATGGGAAATCAGGCTTCCGAGAACTCTTATGGGGGTCTCGGCAGGAATGGCCCTGAGCCTGGGCGGAATGACCCTTCAGGCGGTTTTCAGAAACCCGCTCGTCGATACCTACATTCTGGGCGTGGCATCGGGAGTGGCCTTCGGCGCGGCACTGGCCGTCGCTTTTCTTCCCTTCGTCGGCCTCGCACCGCTCGCGCTCCTCTTCGGCCTCTTGGCGGTTTTCTTGGCCTATTACCTTGCACGCGTCAACGGCAAAGTTTCTACCGTCTCGCTAATCCTTGGCGGAATAATAGTCACTGCCCTTTTCTCCGCCCTGCTTTACCTCCTCGAACTGCTCCTCCCGAGCGAGAGCTTATCCGGTTTAGTCATCTGGCTGATGGGAAGCTTGGCGAACTCAACGTGGAAGATGGTGGTTTATTCCCTACCCGGAGTCGTCCTCATAGCCGTGCTCCTCTATCTCCTCCGCTGGAACCTGAACGCCATGAGCCTCGGCGACGAGGCGGAAATCCTCGGCCTGAACGTCTCCCTCTGGAGAGGGATTTTCGTGTTCCTGTCGGCCCTCCTAACGGCCCTCGTGATTTCCTTCACGGGCATAATTGGCTGGGTAGGGCTGATAGTCCCTCACACGGCGAGAATGCTCGTCGGGCCCGAGCACTCGAAGCTAATCCCCGCAACAATCTCGATTGGAATAACCGTCATGGTCCTGGCGGATGTGATAGTCCGCCTTCTCCCGGGGGACATCCCAGTAGGGATAATAACGACCCTCGTGGGTGTTCCATTCTTCGCGTATCTCCTCAGAAAAACCGGAGGTGGTTGGAGTTGAGGATTCTCATCGTTTACACGACCCGCTACGGAACGACCGAAAGGGCCGTAAAATTGGCTAAGAAGCTCTTCGAGGAGGAAGGCCACGAAGTGGAAGTCAGGGAGGTTAATGAGAACCCCTCGCCGAGGGGCTACGATTTGGTCGTCATGAGTGCACCCGTTTACCGCGACGGCCCCCACTGGGATTTGACGGACTGGATAAGCGAGCACCGGGAGGAGCTTGAAGACGTTCCAAAGGTGTTCTTTCTGGTGGCGATGCATTTGGCAGGCTCGGTCTTCATGGGGAAGCTCCACGGGGGGATAGCCTACTCCCAGCCACTGATAGAGGCCTTTGAGGTTCCGCCCTTCTACGGAACGCTCATCGGGGGCGAGGTTGACGTTGAAAGGCTCAGTGACGAGGACAGGAGGAAGATGAGGAGGTTTTATGCCGTTTTGGGAGAGAAACTCGAAAGCAAGAGCCTTTACAGGGAGGAGGACGTTAAGGCATTCGTGAGGAGGACTCTATTGTATTACGACTGGTTCGGGAAGCACTTCAGGCGGGGCGAGGTCGATAAGGCTAAAGACTTCGACTTCATGGAGAAGGTAAGGGAGATGGAGGCAAAGCTCGATGCTGAGGGCTGAAAACCTCTCGTACTCCTACGGGGACTTTGGAATCGAGGGGGTTGGCCTGGAGGTTGAGACGGGTGAGTTCGTCGCCCTAATCGGGCCGAACGGCGCGGGAAAGAGCACGCTCCTGAGGTTAATCTACGGCCTGTTGAGGCCCGAGAAGGGGCGCGTCTTCGCCGACGGAAGGGACGTTCTAAGGCTGTCTCCCAGGGAAAGGGCGAAACTGCTCGGCTACGTTCCCCAGAACCACGTCCCGACATTTCCCTTCAGGGTTCTCGACTTCGTCCTCCTCGGGGCAACCCCCGAACTCGGGGCCTTCGGCTCGCCCGGGAGGGAGCACAGGGAAAGGGCTGAAAGGTTGCTCAAACACTTCGGCCTCGATGCCTATCGGCAAAAGCCCTACACCGCCCTGAGCGGGGGACAGAAAAGGCTTCTCCTCCTCGCGAGGGCGATGATGACGTCGCCGAAATACCTCCTCCTCGACGAGCCGACGAGCGAGCTCGACCTCAAGAACGCCCTCCTCGTCCTCGGGACCGTTAAGAGGCTCGCGAGAGATGGGGTGGGTGTTCTGGCGGTTCTCCACGACCCCAACTTAGCCTACCTTTTCGCCGACAGAGTCATCCTAATGAGGAACGGAAGGATAGTGGCTGAAGGAAAGCCCTCGGAGGTCCTGTCGGAGGAGCTTTTGAGCGGGCTTTACGGGGTTAAGCTTAAGGTGATGGAGTGCAACGGGGAAAGGGTTTTGAGGGTTCTCCCGGAGGTGCTTCCATGAGGGACGTGCGCGACTATCTGGAATGGCTTGAAGCGAGAGGCGAGCTGATTAGAGTCGAGGAGGAGCTTTCGCCCGAGCTTGAGATTCCCGCGTTTCTGAGGAGGGCGATGTATCAAAAGGCCGGTGCGGTTCTCTTCGAGCGCGTCAAGGGTTATCCGGAGTGGAGAGTAGCGGGAAACCTCTTCACGAGCGTTGAGACCGTTAGGGAAGCCCTCGGC
This sequence comes from Thermococcus henrietii, assembly GCF_900198835.1. Taxonomy (NCBI): domain Archaea; kingdom Methanobacteriati; phylum Methanobacteriota; class Thermococci; order Thermococcales; family Thermococcaceae; genus Thermococcus; species Thermococcus henrietii. Next base: position 1,479,480 of record NZ_LT900021.1, read on the forward strand.
GTTGAAAGGCTTGAGGAAATCGGCGAGAGACCGCTAAAGCTAATGGAAAGCCTGCCCCTGGGTTTTGCCGACAAGCTCTCCTCGCTGGGGAAGCTCAGGGAGCTGAGCAACTACCTGCCTAAGCTCGTGAGGAAAGCGGAGTTCACGAGGAACGTGGTGGAAGACGAGCCCCTGAACTTCGTTCCGGCCTTCAAAACCTGGCCGAAAGATGCCTCGCGCTACCTCACCTACCCGCTCGTCTGCTTCTCGGACCCGAGAGGCGTGAATTCAATCAGCGTCTACCGCGTCATGCTCCTCGACGGCGAGAGGGGAGTTGTTCACTGGCAGGTTCACAAGCGCGGGAGTCAGGCCTGGCACGATTACATCGAGAGGAACGACGGTAGAATGCCGGTCGCGATAGCGATTGGCTCCGATATAGGCACTCTCCTGACGGCAGTTTCTCCCGTTCCCTATCCTATGGACAAGCTCCTCTTCGCGGGCTTCGTTCGCGGTTCGGGTTTAGAACTTTACCGACTGCCCAACGGCGTCCTCGTTCCGGCAAACGCGGAAGCGGTCATAGAGGGCTACGTTCAGGTTGACGAACTGAGCGAGGAGGGTCCCTTCGGCGACCACTTCGGCTTCTACGATAAGCCGAGCGAGAGGAACGAGCTCTACCCCGTTTTCCACGCAGAGAGGGTTTACTACCGCGACAACCCGATTTACTACGGCTCCGTCGTCGGGAAACCGCCATTGGAAGATGCCGTAATCGGAAAGGCCATCGAGAGGATTTTCCTCCCGTTGATGAGGGTCGTTTTGCCGGAGGTCGTCGATGTGAACTTCCCAGAATATGGCGTCTTCCAGGGTGTGGCGATAGTCTCGATAAAGAAGCGCTACCCTGGGCACGGAAAGAAGGTTCTCAACGCGCTCTGGGGAACGGGGCAGATGGCGCTGACGAAGGCTATAGTGGTTGTCAGCGACGACATCAACCCCCACGACATAAACCAGGTGATATGGGCAATAGCTTCCTTCGTGAACCCCGAGCGGGACGTTTTAATAATCCCGCACGCCCACACAGACGCGCTCGACCCGGCCGTTCCGAGGCCACCCCTCGGGAGCAAGCTCGGCATAGACGCTACCAGAAAGCTCCCTGAGGAGATGGACGGCAGGGTCGTTGAGGAGGTTAAAGAAGACCCCGAAGTCCTTGAAAGGCTCGAAGGCTTATTCGTGAAATACCTCGGTGGTAGCGATGGCCTTTGACCCCGGAGAAGTAAGGGAAGCCAACAGGTTTCACGCGCTGATGAGGCTCGTCAGGATAGAGCACACCCTCTTCAGCCTGCCCTACGCCTACGTCGGCGCTTTCCTCAGCGGTTTCCCTGTAACCCTGAGGGAGCTAATCCTGATGAGCCTTGCCCTGCTCGGACTCAGGACTTCTGCTTTAGCATACAACAACATAGCCGACCTCGACATAGACAGCCAGAACCCGAGGACGTGGAACAGACCGCTGATTAAGGGAACCGTGAAAGTGAGCGACGCCTGGTGGCTCGTCGTCGTTGGCTCGGTACTCTACTTCGTCTCGGCAGTCCTATTAAACCGCTGGACCGCTTTACTGAGTCCTGTTCCCTGGTTGATAGCGATGAGCTACTCTGGGGCAAAGAGGAAGCACAGCTTCCCCCATCTCCACCTCGGCCTGACCCTCGCCCTGGCCGTTGCGGGCGGAACGATAGCCGTCGCTGGAAACGCTCCCATTACTGAGGTCTTCGCGCGGATTCCCTGGGCGTTCTTCTTCGGCGTCCTCTTCTGGGTGGCCGGCTTCGACACGATATACGCGATAATGGACTACGAGTTCGACGTTAAGCACGGCGTCGGAAGCATTCCCGCGAGGTTTGGCATAGAGAAGGCCCTCAAAATTGCCCTCGCCTTCCATCTTCTCGCTATAGTCCTCTTTGGCCTGGCTGGATTCCTCTACGGCCTCGGCTGGGTTTATCTGGCCGGCTGGCTCGTCTCGAGCGCTCTAATTCTCTACGAGAACGCAATCGTCTGGAAGAGCCTTGACAACGTTCCAAAGGCCTTCAACCTCAACATTCCAATCGGCCTAATCCTCACGCTTTCGGCCATAGCGGACAAGCTTTTAGGAGGGATTTGAATGAGAAAAGCTCTGGCGTTGCTCCTAATCGGGCTGATTGTGATGGTTTCGGGTTGCATAAGCTCGAACTCGACGAAACCAACGAACACCAACGAGCTTCCCACCGTTAAAGCCGCGACCCTGCTTGGAGGAATCAGCACACTCGACGTAATGGGGGCCAAGGGCTTCGACAGGAAGAACGGCTTCAATGTCGAGGTTCTCAGGCTCGGCAAGACCCCCGACATAATAGCGGCCCTCGAAAAGGGCGAGACAGACTTCGCGGTCATTCCCGCTGAGATGGCGGCGAAATTGGCGCAGAGCGGTGTGAAGATTAAAATCATCGGCGTTGACATGTTCCAGAACCAGGCGATAATCGGAAAGGAAAAGATGAAGCCTGAAGAACTGAAGGGTAAGAAAATCGGTGCCGTCGTCGCTTCTGGAACCTTCAAGCTCTTTCAAGCTTACATGAAGGTCCTCTACAACCTCACTCCAGAGGATTACACAGTCGTGAACGTCCCGCCCGGCTCGGTTGAGGACTCGCTCAAAAGCGTTGACGCCGTCGTAATCTGGGAGCCGATTGTGAGCCAGCTTATGGCCAAGAACTACACGGTGATAGCGACGTTTTCAGGGCTCTGGAATGAGGCCAGGGAGCGCGGCATAGTTCAGGGACCTCCGGTAATGCTCGTCTGGGTCGTCAGGGAGGACTTCCTCGAAGAGCACAGGGATTTGGTTGATGCTTTCATAAAGGCCCAGATTGAGAGCGCCCAGTTCTGGAAAACTCACCCCGCCGAGACGAAGGAAATCCTCGGAAAGCTCTACCACCTCGATGAAAAAACGCTGGACATTCTCTACAACAGAACGGAGGTCAACGACGAGAGGCTCAACGATGAGCTGATAAGGGGCATCAAGAGCGAGTGGAAGTTAGCCTACCTCGGGGGCTACCTCAAGGAGAACCCCGAGAACCTCGACATCTTCTACAGGGGTTGAGCATGAGGGGCTGGCTCTACCTTTTCCTCTTTGCACTGGCCTCGTGGCTCGTCCTGTCCCACCTGTATCCAGCCCTAATCCCCACCCCAGCTGAGACTTTAGCGTTCTACCGCGAGGTCGGGCTTTCCCTAATCCTCTCCTCGCTTCTGCTGACGCTCTACCACAGCTTCTCCGGCTTTCTGGTCGCTTCCATTCTGACGGGCCTCGCGATGCTTCTGGCGCTCTACTCAGGGGCCTTCAGGGACTTTCTGAACGCTTTAAACGTCTTCCTCCAGAGCGTCTCGGTCCTCGTCTGGACGATAGTCTTCATAATGCTCTTCGGCGTTACGAGTTCAATCGCGACGATACTGGTCACCGCGATGGCGTCCTTCCCGGCACTGCTTTCGGCTGGAGTGAGCTCGAGCGAAAAGGTGGTAGAAAAATACCGCCCGCTGGTGGTCCTGCTCAAACCCTCAAAGCTTCAGCTCTACCGGCACTTCATCGTCCCGGGAACGCTCCCCGAGATGGTTTCGGCAGGCAGAGTTGCTTTGGGAATAGCGCTCAGGATAAGCGTCGTTGCCGAGGCCTTTGGCTCCGCCGGCGGAATCGGCTACCAGCTCGTCTACTCCTACGATTTGGGAATTAAAGCTGGAGTCTTCGCGTGGGCACTGCTTCTCATAGCGCTTATGATAGCCCTCGACCAGTTGCTCCTGAGGAGGCTCGAGGAATGGGTGAAAGGCTGGTACTGGTGAGGAACCTTAGAAAGTCCTTCAGCGAGCCCATACTCGACGGGGTTAGCCTTGAGGTTCGGGCCGGCGAGGTGGTCGGCCTCATCGGGCCGAACGGGACGGGAAAGAGCACCCTCGTGAAAATTCTGGCCGGAGTGGAGAACCCGGACTCGGGCGAGGTCTTTGTGAAGAACCCCTCCGTCCTCTATCAGGAGGACTACCTTCTCCCCTGGAAGAGGCTGAGGGACAACGTCTGCCTGCCGGCCCGCTTCAGGGGAAGGGAGTGCAGGCTCGAATACGTCGAGAGACTCGGCCTGGAGAACTACCTCGACCTCTATCCAAAGGAAGTGAGCGGGGGGACGAGGAGAAAAACTTCTCTCCTGCGCGCCCTGCTCATGGACTTCGACGTCCTGATTCTGGACGAACCCTTTACCGGCCTCGACGCGCGCTCCAAAGAAGAACTTCTTTCCATAATTCGGGAATTAGCCAATTCTGGAAAAGGTGTTCTTGTCGTCTCGCACCAGCTCGAGGAGCTCTTCAAGGTCGCCGACAGGGTCTACCTCATAGGCGGAAGGCCCGCGAAGATAAAGAAAACGCTTGGGAGGGAGGAGCTTGGTAAAGGAGCTCTTTGACAGCATCGCGGAGCGCTACGATTTAACCAACAGGCTGATAAGCCTCGGTCTCGACAGGCTGTGGAGGAAAAAGGCCTGCGAGGAGGTTTTGAAGTCCCTTGAGGTCCGCGAAAGGCCGTTAAAAATCCTCGACGTGGCCTGCGGAACCGGGGACATGATGCTCTGCATGAGGAAGAGGCTTGAAAAGAAAAACCTGTCTGGCGAGTTCTACGGCCTCGACTGCAGTGAGGAGATGCTCAGGATAGCGAGGAGAAAGGTCCCCTTCGCGAGGCTGAGCGTCGGAACTGCCGAGGAGATGCCCTATCCAGATGGGAGCTTTGATATAGTCAGCGTCGCCTTCGGCCTCAGGAACTTCTCCGACAGGGAGCGGGCAATCGAGGAACTCCACCGCGTTCTGAAGCCTGGCGGAAGGCTCGTAATACTGGAATTCTCAAAGAATCCCTCGCTTCTCGGGAAGATGGCATGGCTATACACGAGAACGGTTGTTCCCATCATCGGGAAGCTGACCACCGGTAACGGAAAAGCCTACGAACACCTTGTCAACTCGATAGACGCATTCCCCTCGCCGGAGGAACTTAGGGGAGAGTTCGAGAAGAGGGGCTTTAGGGCGAAAGGCCTCCGATGGCTCTTCCCGAGGATAGCGTTCATTCTCGTTCTGGAGAGGCTCTGATGAGCCTCACGGCACCGTTGACGAGCCCTTCCTCCTCAACGTTGAAGCCTTCCCTCCGAAAGAGCGCTGGGAGGTCTATTCTGAAATCCGTTCCCGTGAGCCTTGAGGTTAAAACACTTACCCCTGAGAGCAACGCCCTGAACGCCCGGTTCTCCGGCGGGGAGCACTCCATCGCGAGGAGAAAGCCGTTCGGCTTTAGAACCCGCTTTATCTCTTGAATAACCTTTTCCTTCTCAGGGACGACGCAGAGGAAGAACGTCGAGACGATGGTGTCGAAGCTCCTATCCGGGAATGGGAGGTCTCTTGCGTCCGCTTGAATCAGCTTAACCTGGACTTCGGCCCTTTTTCTTCTCGCTTTCTTGAGCATTTTTCTGCTGATGTCGAGGCCGATAACTTCCTCAACGTTTCTGTAGAGCGGAAGGTTCAGGCCCGTTCCCACGCCCAGCTCAAGGACTCTACCTTTAGCCTGGGAAATCAGCTTCTTTCGAGCTTTTTTTATCCCGGTCGGCCTTTCGAGGAGACCGTTGATGGGTTCATAGACGTAGCTCGCTAAGTCATATTTCACCTCAACCCCTCCGCAGTCCACTGAACTGATTCGTCGAGGCTCCTGAGCGCTCCCAAAAGTTTGAGGGCGTCGTTCCTTTCGCAGGTGTTCTCGGTTAAAGCCATGAGGAGAGACCCGTCAAGCCTCCAGAGGAGCCTTAGGATTGGCTCCGGAGCCGGAAAGAGGTGCACTTTTCTCTTGGCCGTTTCCATAACTTTCCTCACGAGCTCGCCGAGCGAAATAACTTTCCCTCCGCAGGCGTTGAACTCGCCCTTTTTGCCCTCCACGAGTTTGATGTAAAGCCCGGCCAAATCCCTCAAATCAATCGGCTGGACGGGCGTTTTCAGGTTCGGAAAGACCTTAAATCGCATGGCATCGCGGAAGAGCATCTGTCCCGAACCGAGGACGAGCGAGGGCCTCACTATCGCGTGGTTTTTAACTTCCTTCACTGCTCTCTCGCCGAGGGCCTTCGTCCTGAAGTAAGGAATCCTTGAGTTCTCGTCCGCTCCAAGGGCGCTCGTGTGAATCAACCGCGAGCCAGTTCTTCTCGCGCCTTCAGCGATAAGCCGTGGAATCTCCACGTGAGCCACCCAATAATCGCCCCTGAGAACCCCTATGAAGTTGACCACCACGTCGGGGTTCAGCTCCTCGATTATGGCCGGTATCTCGGCATGTTCGGAAAAGCGGACGGTTTTGAAGCCCTCAACCGGTCTCCTGACGGCGAGAACTACTTCGTCAACCCCGGAAAGACGGGAAGAAACGAAGGAGCCGATGAAGCCCGTCCCGCCGAAGACGAGAATCAACTCACCCACCCCGGGCTAAGAGCGTTCTCAGCTGAGCTTTCCTCGCGCCCAGCTCCCTGTCGAGCATGAAGAGGCCGTGCGGATTGTCGCCGATTATCTTCAGCTTGTCCACTATCGCCTTTGTGCTCGCTTCCTCCTCGACCTGCTCCTCGACGAACCACTGGAGGAACTGGTATGTTGCCCTGTCCTTCTCCTCCTCGGTCAAGTCAACGAGCTTGAAGATGGACTGCGTAACGCCGACCTCGTGGAGGTAAACCGCCTCGAAGGCCTTGAGCGGGCTCTCGAAGTCCTGCTTGGGCTTCTCAATCCTCTCAAGCTCAACTCTTCCGCCTCTGTTGAAGATGTAGTCGTAGAACTTCATCGCGTGACCAAGTTCCTCCTCGGCCTGCGCCTCCATCCAGCTGGCAAAACCGTCGAGGCCATTCTCCTTGAAGTAGGCCGCGATTCCGAGGTAGAAGTAGGCCGAGAAGAGCTCCTTGTTGAGCTGTTCGTTCAAAGCTTTGAGCATCCTTTCGCTCAGCATGATACCACCTCATTCTTTCTTGTTTTCGAACCTTATAAGTTTATCCATCGAACCTCCAAACCGGGCCGTCAGAGTGAATGTATTTGGGTGTTTCCTTGGCAGTTCTCCAAAAACACATCTTTGTATAATCAAAACGTCAATTTCTTCCCGAAAATTATGGGAAATTTCGTCGTTCCGCCAGAGATGTTTTAGGTTAGTCTACCAAAAGTTCATTAGGGAAACCGAAAAAGTTATATCTCAGAACACCACTGGTCAGTATCGAGAACAAACCCACATAAATGGGTAGGGAGGTGAGTTAAGATGGCGAAGACGACCTTTGAGGAGGAGATTTACCTTAGGGCCCTGACAGGAAGGCTCGTTGGGAAGGCACTGGCGGACCTTGGCCTCAACAAGGTTGCCGTCGTGGCAAGTAAGAACATCATCTGCTCCAGCATAGCGACCGCGACCGAGGCGACCTTCATAACCCTCAGCGGGGGCGTTACCTATCACTTCCTCGCCGAGAGGGGCAAGGAGGCCGAGCTCGCCGAGCGCGTCAAGGAGTTCGCTCCTCAGGTCACAGTCCTCCAGTTCGGCGGTGAGACTCCGATAGAGGAAACTAAGGAGATATTCGTCGAGACCCTCAGGCAGTTCGCCGAGAAGGACGTTCCTGGAGCATTCGTAGTCCACGTCAGGATTTTTGCCGCTGGCGGACTCAGCGAAGCCCTCAAGGACGAGAAGATTAAGGAGTACCTTAGCAAGAAGGACCTCTTCGTCTACACCGTCGGCTTCGACGAGGGCAAGGTCTACGTCAACAAGATAATCCTCGACGGCGAGGGGCTCAAGCTCGAGAAGCTCGCCGAGTACCAGGTTACCCTCGAGCACGCCGACCTGCTCAACCGCTCACTGAAGGACAGGAGCGTTACCTTCGCCTGATTTCCCTTATTTTCAGTGCCCCAACCCCCAGGAGAAGGACGCCGATTAGGAGGAACTTATTCCCATTTTCTCCCTTTGTGGGGCTTTTACAGACGGGCAGTCTGTTTTCGAAGCCCCTGGTGAAGTTCAGGACTTCCAGCCTGTTCCCGTCGTAGTAGAGAACCCTAACTTCGTCCCAGTCCAGGGGAGTGTCGTATCGCCCCGGGCGGGTGTAGATTAGAACGCCCCTGCCCAAGAAAACCGCCCTCAGGGTAACGTTCGGCGGAAGTTCGAGGGAGAAGTTTTCAGGAAGCCTCAGAGAGAGCGTTAGGTTCCCCGTAGGTGGCACTTTAATAAGGTAGGTAAAATCAACCCCAATAATCTTCAGCGTGGAGCCGTTCAAAACGACTGGGTACGACTTTGACTTTATCGAGACGTTGTCGCACGAACACAGCTCCTTTCTGATTTCCTCGGGAATCGTGACGTTCCCCACGATGCAGGGCTTTTCGGAGTAGATAACTCTCCCATCGCTCAGATACCATCGGCCGTCGCGGAAGATGTAGAACAGCTCATACGCCCCGGTGGTGTTTCCGAGGTAGTAGAGCCTTCCGTCCTTGAAGTAGAAGTAGTAGTCCCCGACCATGCTCGGCGTCGGCAGGCCTGACATTCCCGGACCGAGGGCGTCCCAGGAGAGGTCTATAATCGCATCGTTATGGCCAACCTTGATGAAGGGGTAAAATGTGCAGTATTCGGTGGGGGCGAGAACCGAGTGAGGACCGCACAGGGACCCAATAGGAGTTGCATGCACTAAGCGTATCGCGGGGAGCATCAAAACGAACAGGAAAGCAACGGCGAGCTGGGATTTTGTTTCCATCTGAACACCGTTTGAAGAATCGCGGGAGAACTTAAAGGGTTTCCCTCCCCATTTTTGCCCCATAAGGTCTTTAAACGCATAACGGTACTCTTCTCGGTGTTGCTATGAAGGTTAAGATAGTCCTCGGAACGGGGAGAGAGGGCAGGGAAAGCGAGAGGGTTGCGAGGTATCTCCTCAGGAAAGCGAAGGAGCGCTTTGAGACAGAGCTTATAGACGTTCGAGACTATAAACTCTGCCACACCCACCGCTGGAAGGTCCCGCCCGAGGTCGAGGACTACCGGCGGAAGATAATCGAGGCCGACGCCCTAATCATCGTTGCCCCAGAGTACAACGGCGGTTTTCCCGGGGAGCTGAAGATTCTGCTCGATACCCTCTTCGAGGAGTACGAGGGGTTGCCAGTTGGAATCGTCACCGTTTCGAGCGTCACCGGTGGGGCGAGGCTCCTGCAGGAGTTAAAGCTCCTCGCGACGAACTACCGCATGCTACCCGTCTCGTGGGTGCTCTTCTACAACGTGGGCGAGCTTTTCGAGGGAGACGAGCTGAAGGACGAGAAGCACCGCGAGAGGGTTGAGCGCTTCTTCGCGAGGCTTGAAAAGTACGCAAAAGCTCTGAAGCCGATTAGGGACGAGGTCAGGAGGGAGCTGAGATGAGAATCTTTAGGGTTCCGAGGGAGCCCGGAGCTGGAGGAACGATAATCCTCGCCATGATTGGCGGCTTACTCCTCAGCGGTGCCGACCTGAGGGGCTGGCTAATCGGCCTCGCCGTCGCTCTGTTAACGTTCTTCACCTTCGACTACGCCTTCGACTCCTACCGCGCTTGGAAGCTCAGGGATATGGCCGTCGCGCTGGGGCTCAACGGTCTGGCGTATCTCCTCCCTGCTCTCTACTGGGGAACGGTCGATGAACTCGTCATTCCCCTCGCCATCGTCGGCGTCATCTTCGCCCTTCACTTCGCATTCTCCCGGGCGAAGGGCTGGAAGAACCCGGTAACGTATGCGCTCGGCAATCTACTGCCGGCCGTCCCGGCCCTCTTCGCTCCGGCCGTAGCAGGTAAGCCCTTCACGGACAAGGTCCTCGTCTTCTGGTTCCTACTGGCTTACTACGAGGCCATTGGAGCCGCTTATGTGGAAACGAAGCTCGCCTTCAGGAAGTTCCCGCGGAAGTACCCGCTGATAGCCTGGCTTCCCGCTTTCATCGTGGTTCTCTACAACCCCTACCTTGCAATAGCTCTCATCGAGCCAACAATTAGACTCTTGAGGAACCTGAAGGACACCACTTACGTGGCCAAGATAGAGGACATCAAAAAGCTCGGCTGGAGCGTCTTCAGGAGCGTGATGCTTCTCTACCTCCTAACGCTGGCGATACTCTACCTGACGTGATGGCCATGCCCTTCAATCCCGCCTTCGCGGACGCTCTCGACAACCCCGAGCGCAGGAGGACGCTTCCGGTAAAGGAGATACTGCGCTATCTACTGGTCCTGAAGATGGAGCGAAAGGTTGCCGTTGACGTTGGAGCGGGGACCGGCTACCTCACCGTCCCGCTCTCGTGGGTCTTTGAGAGGGTTTACGCGGTCGAAGCGAACCCGAAGATGGCAGAGCTACTGCAGGGGAACATCGAGTGCAGGGGCATCGCGAACGTTGAGGTAATCCTCTCCGAGAAACCGCCCGAGCTTCCGGAGAGGCCAAACCTCGTTGCTTTTTTCCCTCTCGCTCCACGAGGTCGGTGACTGGCGGGGTTATTTGAGGTGGGCGTCGAGGGCGGACTACGTTCTCGTAATCGAGTGGTGCCCCGACTCGGAGCGCGGTCCGCCGAGGGAGGAGAAGATTCCGCGAGAGGAGCTGATTGAGCTTGATGGCTTTGAGGTCGTTCTCTCGAGGGTGCGGTTTCCCTACTACCTCGTGATTCTGAGGCCGGTGCAAGAATAGTTCCGAAAACCAAAGCTCCCCCTTCTCGCGTGAAAACCTTTTTATTCGGAAAACCGAACTAAAATCGGTGATAGTCATGGTGAAGGCCAGAGTTGAGAAGCTCTGCACCGACCCGGAGCTCTACATCATCAGGATTGACGATGATGAGATTAAGTACTTCGAGGCAACCTGGTACATCCCCGAGGGGATAACCTACAACGCCTATCTGATGAAGCTGAAGGACGCGGTTGTGCTCTTCGACACGACCAAGGCGGACTACGCCGACCTGTTCCTCGAAAAGCTGAAGGAACTCGTGAATCCGGAGGAGATAACGCACATCATCGTCCACCACACCGAGCCGGACCACAGCGGGGCACTGCCAAAAGTTCTCAAGGCCAACAACTATAAAGCCCAGGTCATCGGAACGGCCTTCGCGAGGAACCTGCTCGAGGGCTTCTACGGAAAAGACGTCGTCAAGAACTTCAAGGTCGTTAAGGACGGCGAGGAGATGAGCATCGGCGGAAAGACCTTCCGCTTCATCACCGTCCCCTGGCTCCACTGGCCGGACACGATGATAACCTACGTCGTCGAGGACAAGCTGATATTCAGCTGTGACGCCGGCGGTGGCTACTCGATTCCCGAAACCATAGACGACAGCGACGAGGAGGTCGTTCAGCGCTATCTGCCTTACGTCACCAAGTACATCGTCACCGTCATCGGCCACTACCACAAGTACATCGTCCAGAACCTCAAGAAGCTCAAGAACCTCGGAATCGTTGACGATGCCAGGATGATTCTACCCGGGCACGGAATAGCGTGGTGCCACAATCCGAAGAGAATCTTCGAGTTCTACGAGCGCGTCGGGGCCGGCGTTCCCGAGAAGGACAAGGTTCTCGTCGTCTACGACTCGATGTACGGCTTCGTCGAGCGGAGAATGGAGATAGTGCTCGACGAGCTTAAGAAGCTCGGAAAGAAGCCGGTAGTTTACCGCTTCACCGACAGGGAGGCTCCCGCCGTCAGCGACATCCTCGGCGAGGTTCCGAGCGCGGAAGCCATCGTAATCGGTGCATCGACCTTTGAGGCTGAGATACACCCGCGCATACGCTATACGCTCTTCGAGATGCTCGACAAGGCCAACTACGAGAAGCCCGTCCTAATCGTCGGAGCGTACGGCTGGGGCGGAGTTGCAGGAAGGAAGATAGAGACGCTGATAACGAGGAGCAAGTTCGACCACGTAGCTACCGTCGAGAGCAAGGGAATGCCGACCGAGGAGGACGAGGCCAAACTGAGGGAAGCCGTCAGGAAGCTCGTCGAGTGGGCCTCTTGAGCCCCTTCCACCATTATTTCATCTTTCTTGTTCAAGTCCCTCTTCCCCCTGGAATCCCTGCAAACTTTGTTCGGCTTTTGGAACTTCCGGTTCGAAAAGTGTTATATACTTTCACTTCCATCTCAGTACGGTGTTTTCCATGCCCGTTGAGAGAGCTATGACTAAGAAGTTTTTGGAGGACGCCTTCGCAGGCGAGAGCATGGCCCACATGAAGTACCTGATTTTTGCCGAGCAGGCCGAGAAGGAGGGCTTTCCGAAGGTTGCCAAGCTTTTTAGAGCGATAGCCTACGCGGAGTTCGTCCACGCGAAGAACCACTTCATAGCTTTGGGCAAGCTCGGAAAGACCGAGGAGAACCTGAAGGAGGCCATAGCGGGCGAGACCTTTGAGGTCGAGGAGATGTACCCCGTTTACAAGAACGCCGCCGAGTTCCAAGGTGAGAATGAGGCCGTCAGGAGCACACACTACGCCCTTGAGGCCGAGAAGCTCCACGCCGAGCTTTACGAGAAGGCCAAGGAGACGGTTGCGAAGGGCGAGGACATCGAGGTTAAGAAGGTCTATATCTGCCCGGTTTGCGGGTACACGGCGGTCGACGAGGCCCCGGAGCGCTGTCCCGTGTGCGGTCTGCCGGGCGAAAAGTTCGTGGTCTTTGAGTGATTCCTCCGCTTTTCCATTTCACAGGTTTGAACCACAAACCTTATAAGGCCGAAGTGCCAACAGTAGAATGGTGAAAGAAGTGGCAAAGTGGAGATGCATAATCTGTGGATACATCTACGATGAGGACGAGGGCGACCCGGACAACGGGATAGAGCCCGGAACCAAGTTTGAAGACCTTCCCGAGGATTGGGTCTGCCCGCTCTGCGGTGCGCCCAAGGACCAGTTTGAAAAGATAGAGTGAGGTGGTTGAGATGCTGAGCGAAACGGTAAAGAGTGGAGACTGGAAGGGGGAGAAGCACGTCCCCGTTATAGAGTACGAGAAGGAGGGCGACCTCGTCAGGGTCGAGGTCAGCGTTGGCAAGGAGATACCGCACCCGAACACCCCGGAGCACCACATAGCGTGGATTGAGCTCTACTTCCACCCCGAGGGGGAGAACTTCCCGATTCTCGTCGGCAGGGTTGCCTTCACCAACCACAGCGACCCGCTGACCGAGCCGAGGGCGGTCTTCTTCTTCAGGACGAGCAAGAAGGGCAAGCTCTACGCGCTCAGCTACTGCAACCTGCACGGCCTCTGGGAGAACGAGGTCGCGCTCGAGTGAGCTTTCTTTTTCCGCCCCACCCCCGTTTTATTTGGAGAGTCTGAACGTTACGGCGGTCCAGTTTTCAACGGTTCTGGCCTCAATCCCGTTCAAGTCCCGGGAGTATTCAACGCCCGTTCTGCAGACCGAGACAGTTACGTTCTCCGGCATTTTCTTGAGCTCAAGGTGGTACCGTATCACCGCGTCGCCGGGCAGGAACAGAAGGGATTGAAACGGACCCCAGAAGACCATAAAGTCGTAGTTCTGCCCTACCGCCCGGCCGTCAACGTACGCCCTAACCCCGCAGGAGTCTTTGGGAACGGCAATTAGAACGTCCACGGCCACGAGGGAACCCGAGTTCTTCCAGTACAGCGCAACCCCATCGGACCGGGCCGAATGACTGTACGACTCAAATGGGACGTGGAAGAGAACCGGCGAGAGGATAAGAGAAGCCGTGAAAATCGCGATGGCCTTCTTCGGCGAGAAGTTGATGGGAACGTTGGTCTTCGCGGTCAGGGGTAGCTTCCAGTAGGAATAGGCCTCGACGAAGCGAGCGATGGCCATCAAAACGACGCCAATTAGAACGGGAAAGAGGAGGGCGCCGATGAGGTAGATGTTTCCCGCGAGGTTGAAGTTCAGCTCCCCGGTGGACTCTGCGAACAGGCCCATTCTCACCCGGTACACAAGAGCGTTCGCCACGAGAACCGGATAAGCCGGCGCGAGGGAGTTAACGAGTTTGTAAAAGCCCCAGGAAGGAGTGAGAAGGACCCACCTGGAGCTCAAGGTTAAGAGATAAAGTGCGACAGCGAAAAGCCCCATCTCGACCGCGAAGAGCTTGAGTGGCATTGAGTCAACGTCGACGTTCCACAGGTAGAGGCCGAGCAGGTAAACCACGAGGCCGAGACCCGTGGCGATGAGAGAAAACGAGCCGAAGAGCGGCGCGAGGATGAAAAGCAGACTTCCCGAGAGAAGGTATTTCCTCCCACTTATGGGAACAAACCTTTCTTCAACCGCCACTCTTATCCCCAACAAAACTACTTGTCTTAACACTTAAGGTTTTGGGCAAGGTTTAAAGGGCGAGTACCGTAGTTTCATGTGGTTGAGAGTTATGGATTCGTACTCTCTTGTAATGTCCGTTGACGGTCCGCTCGTCCTGGTCGGGGTCTTTCTCACGTGGCACCTGACGAGGCTCGTCGAGCGAAACCGGCTCGGAAAGGAGAAACTGTCCAGATTAATCCTCGCGGGAGGATTACTAACCGCCTTCGGCTTCACAGGTTACCTCGCCGGCTTCAACCTTGGAGTGCTGGTCATAATCGGCCCGGCCATCATCGCCTATGCCCTCTCAATGAGCGGACTCGTCGGGGCAAAGCTCGAAATGCTGGTTCAAATCGGTTTGATAGTCCTCTCAATACCAATCAGCGAAGATCCCAAAACATATACAATTCTGATGTTCTCGGACGTTTCACTGCTCCTGCTCATGGATGCAGTGGCCTTCTACTCGAACTCGCCGAAGAAACCTGCCTCAATGGCCCGCCTGTCCGCATGGCTTCTCGTGGCCTTCACGGTGGTGAACGCGATTTACTACCGCTCCCTGCCGGCGCTCCTGCTCTACACGGCTTCCGTGTCGCTGTGGATAACCTCTCTGCTCCTCTCGTATCCCTCGGCTAGAGTTCTCAACTCTGCCCAGGAAGGCTTATAACTGACCAGTCGAAGTGGGAATCGGTGAGGGAAATGAAGGTTTACAGTCCGGATAGGGAGTGGCCCGAGCCATACAGGGCCGTGATTGAGGAGCTGAAGAAAATAACCGACCCGGTTACCGGTGGTGACATCCTCGATTCCGGGGTTGTGGCGGGCCTTGAGGTCACGGACGACACGCTCAAAATCTGGCTTCGCTTTGAGAGCCACGCCGAGTACAACATAATAGGCGAGAGCCCCATAGCCTACTCCAAGATAATCGGCGATATAATGGAGCGCTTTGCCCTCGTTAAGTTCGACAACGTCTACGTCTACGACCTCGGCAACCACGTTGTTGGAAAGTTCGAGAACAGGAAGGGTTACAGGCCTGAAGACCTCTCCGAGGAGAAGGTTTGAATGCCCCTCCTGAACTTTTTAAGGCCCAAAAAGAGGCCGGAGCCGGGTCCGAGGAAGGACCTTCCCGGGGAAGTCAAGCGTGTTGTGAAGCTACTTGAAAGGGTTAGGGATCCGGAAACGGACTTAAACATCGTCGAGGAGGGCCTCGTCTACGGCCTCACCGTTGAAGGTGAGCGCGTCGAGGTCTTTCTCCTCATGGCCCGCTCCACGCCGGAGTGCCACGCCTGCCAGATGCTGGCGATAAACATCCAGAGGAGGATACTGGACGAGATAGTTTCGATTCTTAAAACGGAAGGATTTAATACCGTGAAGGTGTATAACGAACTCGGACTGCTTTTAGCGGAGGGATGATGTATGATAACTGAACTCGACGAGGGGCTTCCCCTCGAACGGATTAAGGACTTCTCGCTTGAGGAGCTCCTCGGAATGGCCATAAAGGCCGAAATCGGCGCGAGGGAGTTCTACGAGAGCTTGGCCGAGAGGGTTGAGATAGGGGAGCTAAAGGAGAAGGTGAGCTGGCTCGCCGGCGAGGAGAAGAAGCACGAGGAACTGCTGAGGAAGATTTACGCTGACTTCCTCCCCGGAAAAGAAGTGGTCTTTCCGAAGGAGCACATAGGACCGGAGCTCCAGCCCGTTGCCAGGAAGCTTGATAAAGTGGAAGACGTAATCGACCTAATCAGGTGGGCGATGAAGGCCGAGGAGATAGCGGCTAAGTTCTACGCCGAGCTTGAGAACATGGTTGAGGACGAGAGGAAGAAGAGGCTAATGCGCTACCTCAGCGACATGGAGTGGGGACATTACTACAACCTTAAAGCTGAATACGAGCTCCTCCCCGATTGGGCGATGTACGACCAGATGATGCACGTCGGGCCTTAATGCGAGCTAAAATGGTAGAAAGGAGCGAAGTCAAAGCTCCACCTTTATCCCCGTTTCTTCTTCAACCTCCTCAAAGCCCTCCTTCATGTACTTCGCGAGCTCCTCGTCAACGGCGAAGAGAACCGCCAGGAACTCTCCAAAGTGCTCCTTCTCCTCGTTGGCGACGTCGAGGAAGACATGCCTAATCTTTTCGTCTTCAATGTGCTCCGCCAACTGCTCGTAGAAACTTATCGCGTCGAGCTCGGCTTCTATGGCCCAGCGCAGAGCCTGGGCAATTTCTCTCTTCGTTAGAGGCCTGTCCTTCGGCAACTCAAACGGGTATTTAGCCAGCATGGTATCACCTCCCATCAAACTCCCAGAATCCACAAAAGGAAAGCGTCAATCCACCTCAAGGCTGAAGTCCTGGTAGTCCATCCAGATGCCGGTCTTCATGACCGCGTCGTACTGCGCCTTGAGCAACTCGTAGTGAGCCTTCTCTATCTTCGCCAGCTCCTCAAAGAGCCGTTTAACCGACTCGTGCATTGCTTCCTTCGCGGCCTTCTCGTAGAACTCCCACGTGAGCTTTTCCTGCTCCATTCCAATCCTCACGGCATCAACTTCACTTTCAATCTCCCCGGCCTTAACCAGGAGCTTTTCAAGGAGCTCTTCGCTCACAGCGGGAAGCCTGCACTCATCGGCAACGCGCTCAAGGAACTTCTCCTCGAACTCCGCCCAGTGGTCGGCCTCCTCCTTGGCCAGGAAAAGGAACATCTTTCTGGCCCTTTCGTCCTTAGTCCTCCTTGCAAGGTCGAGGTAAAAGCGCATCTCAGCTTTCTCAACCTCCAGGGCCAAAGCTAAAGCCTCAAGCTCGTCCATAAAACCACCACAGTTATTTTAACCCCGACCCTAATAACCTTTGGGGGACGGAGATGGGTATCGAGATGGTCAAAGACCCGCTCGCCCTGAAGGAAGAGATTTTGAGGTTCGTCTTCGATGTTTACCGCTCGACGAACGGCGCTTATCCCGCCTTGGAGTGGGTTGAGGAGAAGCCCTCGCCGGACGACTTCGAAAGTTTCAGGCGGGTTTATGAGCCGTTCCTCGAGTTCAGGCTCGGAGAGGAGTTCGACGAGCTCTACCTGCTGAGGGAGGGTGGAAAAATCGCCGGAACCGTGGCGCTCGTTTACAACCTCCAAGGCAAGGAAATCCACTGGGTTCCCGATGAGTTGAAGAACGAGAGGACGGGCCTCATTGAGTTCTTCATGACCCACCCGGAATACAGGGGAAGGGGGTACGGAAAGGCCCTGCTCGATTTCGCGGTGAGGAGGCTCCTTGAGCTCGGAAAGACGCCCTACGTTGTAACGTTTCCCTGGCTTGAGGCCTACGGCTACTACCTCCGGAATGGCTTTGGGAAGGTCATGGACTACGGGGAGTTCGTGGTGCTCAGGTGGGAACAACCTTAAAAACCCCTCATGGGAGGCTGGAACATGCTCTACGTTGAGATACTCGGAAACCTGCCGGAGATGGCGAGGGACGAGGTAAAGGCGATGCTCGAACTCGGGGGAGGGAAGATAGTCGGCCAGGACTACCTCTTTCTGAAGGTTGACGCCTCCGAGAGGGCCTTTCCCTTCCTTGACCGCCTCGGCCTTGCCCACGAGTACGGTGAGCTACTGGTGGAGGCCGAGTCCGTTGACGAGCTCCTCCGGAAGGCCAGAGAGGTGGAGTGGCCGATTGAAGGCACGTTTAAGGTTGACACCGAGACGATGGCCAACTGCAGGCACGATGTTCTCGACCTGCCGAGGAAGCTCGGAGCGGTTATTCACTCCCAGGGCCACCGCGTGAACCTCTCAAGGCCTGACACGCTCGTCCGCGTTTACTGCGGTGAAAAGCTCTACGCGGGGATAAGGTTACGATTCTTCGACCCCAAGGACTTCGAGAGAAGAAAGGCCCACCACAGACCGTTTTTCCGGCCGATTTCGCTCCACCCGAGGGTTTCGCGCGCGCTGGTGAACCTGACGAAGGCTCAAAGGGAACTCCTCGACCCCATGATGGGGGCCGGCGGGATACTCATCGAGGCGGGCCTGCTCGGGCTCAAGGTTTACGGCGTTGACATAAAGCCCGAGATGGTCGAAGGGGCGGGGATGAACCTCCGGCACTACGGCGTGAAGGATTACGAGCTGAAGCTCGGCGACGCGACGAGGCTCGAAGAGCTCTTTCCAGGGAAGGAGTTCGAAGCTGTCGCCACCGACCCGCCATACGGAACGGCAGCGACACTTGCCGGAAGGAGGAGGGACGAGCTCTACAGGGCGGTTTTGAGGAGCATCTACAGCGTCCTTAAACCCGGGGGAAGGCTCGCGATAGCTTTTCCGACGAGCTTCGACGGAAAGGGTGAGGCTGAAAAGCTCGGCTTCAAAACGCTCGGACGCTACTACCAGAGGGTTCACAAGAGCCTTGAGAGGTACTTCTACGTGTTCGAGAAGACCTGAGCCATTATTCTTTTCTCCAACTGCGTGTTACTGAAAAAGAGATTCGGCAAGCCTCCACGTAAATCCCGGAATAGGACAATTGTCTTTCCTGTTTTTTGAATTTCGTAGTCATCTCACCGCCAGTATCCCAAAACAGGCAGAGGAAAGGTTATGGCATCGGGGTTACCCTGCCCGTAGTAATTTTCCACAAAATGCATACGTTTGATAGTCCCAACTTTGGAGGCTCCCATTTTAAAAATTGGTCTCTGCAATTGGAGTTTAGATAGCAAAGAGAAGGTGTTTAATCGAGGATTTGATTTCTGGCCGAGGATAGGTTTGAGACTTGCAAAATCCGGGTTTCGATTTTTAGAACGCACGTCTGGAGTGATTTTCTTGGCCAGCGAGGCAAAAAGCCCTATCTCAGACCCCACCAGCTTTCGGGCCGGCTTTATAAATGAACTGCAGTGTTACCGGTCTGGCGAAGAAACCCTTAAATAGACCGATGTTATTAATCCTCTGAACGAATGAACGGAAAAAGTCCAGGGTTTCCGTAGAACAGTGTTGTGTGGAAAGACGCTCTTGGGTGTATTGTTGCCCAGGCGTCGGGGGTTTCCGTAGAACAGTGTTGTGTGGAAAGCGTGGCTCTCTACAAGCTCCCGGGCGAGTCTGCTCCTCTTTACGTCACGTTTCCGTAGAACAGTGTTGTGTGGAAAGATAGCCCGTACTGGTTCCCTGATAAGACCTACACGTATGTTTCCGTAGAACAGTGTTGTGTGGAAAGAGTAAGTCCGCTCGCGTCGTCTATGCTGGCGATTTTCGTTTCCGTAGAACAGTGTTGTGTGGAAAGTGAGATGGCACGGCAGAGGGGACTTAAGACAGTCAGTTTCCGTAGAACAGTGTTGTGTGGAAAGAGGAGATGCTTGAGCGCCTTCTCGTCCTCTATCGTCAGGTTTCCGTAGAACAGTGTTGTGTGGAAAGTTGAGGTAACCCTTTTGGAAACGTGGGTTAGGGGCTCGTTTCCGTAGAACAGTGTTGTGTGGAAAGTAGTCGTGCCCGGCGTATCCTTCGGCGCAACTTTGGACGCGGTTTCCGTAGAACAGTGTTGTGTGGAAAGACGCTCAACGCGTTTAAGGTCATCGCGTCCACCATACGTTTCCGTAGAACAGTGTTGTGTGGAAAGAGGAGAAACTACCCGAAGCGAACGTTACGCTAATAAAGTTTCCGTAGAACAGTGTTGTGTGGAAAGACTTTGCGGTTTTTTCTGGAGTGTCGAGCTCGGGGACTTCTTGTTTCCGTAGAACAGTGTTGTGTGGAAAGGAGTCGCCCCAGCGCGGAGCGTCGAAAGGCGACCCCGCAGTTTCCGTAGAACAGTGTTGTGTGGAAAGCAGGCTATTCTTCTCAGCACGTCCTGAGGAGTGGAGAGACGAAGTTTCCGTAGAACAGTGTTGTGTGGAAAGCAGTGTCCATTCCCAGCTTCTGGAGGCCCAACGTCGCGTTGTTTCCGTAGAACAGTGTTGTGTGGAAAGTGGAGTAGTCAGGCCATTAGTACACAAACATGAGAAGTTTCCGTAGAACAGTGTTGTGTGGAAAGACTTGACGGCTCAGCAGTGGGCGGTCGCGGTTGCGTTGACGAGGTTTCCGTAGAACAGTGTTGTGTGGAAAGGCAACCGCCCGGCGAGGAGCTTCACTTTTTTTCGAAGTTTCCGTAGAACAGTGTTGTGTGGAAAGAAAGCGGGCCGGAGCGGGCCGTTTTTCACTCAGCGCCTTCTAGTTTCCGTAGAACAGTGTTGTGTGGAAAGCCGTTTGGCCGACGCGATAGAGGAAAAATTAAGTAGGTTTCCGTAGAACAGTGTTGTGTGGAAAGCCGTTTGGCCGACGCGATAGAGGAAAAATTAAGTAGGTTTCCGTAGAACAGTGTTGTGTGGAAAGTCATCACGGCAAAGGACAACGCTACCAGCGCGATTAACCTGTTTCCGTAGAACAGTGTTGTGTGGAAAGTGGAGACAACACCCTGTTCCATGGCCTGATGAATATTGTTTCCGTAGAACAGTGTTGTGTGGAAAGCAATGTTCCTCGTCGGCGTGCAGAAGTTCATGGAAAAGTTTCCGTAGAACAGTGTTGTGTGGAAAGATTGGGTTGTCTTTGTTGAAGCGAACTACTCTGTAGTTTTGTTTCCGTAGAACAGTGTTGTGTGGAAAGTAGAGAGAGCTGGCAGAGCGACCCCAGCATAACTGACCCTGGTTTCCGTAGAACAGTGCACTACTCCCGACAGTTCGCCGTCACAGGGGTGCATTTTCCGTATGTGGTGCGGATGCTTCTTTTTGTTACATTAACTGTTCTGGTTTGTGGGGTTTACTGCCCGTTACCTTTGCAGATTACTGCATCGTAATGATTTCCCAATAGATAATAGTAGTGAAAATCGAAATACTTATATTAGTCAAAATCTAGTATCGGGCTGGTGTAACCCATAACGCGGTGGGAGCATGAGGCTGAAGCTAACCCTTGAAATCGAAAACGGCTTCTCACGGCCAAACAAGCACGCGGTGCAGGGGTTTATTTACAACATGCTAAAGGACACACCCTATAGCCAGCGCCACGATGAGCCGAGGTTCAAGTTCTTCACGTTCTCAGACTTCTTCACTGACAGAGAAGGGAGAATTAATCTGCTAGTCTCCTCACCGGACGCGGATTTCATAAAGGCACTGGCCGAAAAGCTGAACGAAAGGGGGAAAGCCTACATCGGAAAAAATGAGCTGAAAATCGTTGAGGTCAAAAGGTTCCGTCTCCCCCTCAGGGAGGCCTTCCAGACTGGCTCGCCAGTCGTCCTGTACAAAAACGCTCTGAGGAATGAATACTTCAAGCTCCATGCCCACAGGGACCTGCGCTTCTTCCTCGAGCGCCTCAAGGAGAACGCCGAGAAGAAATACCTGGCATTCTACGGCGAGGAGTTTCACATCGAGGGACCGCTCTTCGACCGCGTTATTCCAAAGCTCAGGAGGAACGGAAAGCTCGACGTTTACGTCAAGGTCGTCAAGAACGGGAGGCCCTTTCCGGTCATAGGTTCCAACTGGGAGCTCCTTGAGAGGATGAGGATTCCCAGGGGCGAGAGGAAGTTCTACCGCTTCATTATGGACGCGGGGCTCGGGGAAAAGAACAGCCTCGGCTTCGGTTTTCTGAACCCCATTAGGAGGTGACCTGATGCTCGACGCCTACCTGCGCAACGGTGAGCTCTTTCTCAGGGAGGAGGGAATCACCGAGATAACGGAGGAGACCGTCAGAAAGGCCTACCTCTGGCCCGTGGACGAGATGGCCGGGGGAATCGGCGTAAGCTCTGAGGATGAGGCCATATCAATTCTTATGGCGTTTGGATTTAATGTGCCGAAAAACAGAAGTAGGGTTAAAATACTCCAAAGCCTAACGAAAGTGTCAGGAAGAACCTGCTCCATCTGCGGGAAGTCCGGAAAGGTCGTCCTCAACAAGGCCTTCATCTTTCCCTTCGAGAGGAAAATTGATTCCATTGTCAATGAACGGAACAGGCTGACCTTCTGCATGGAGCACGCCTTCAAACTCTACTCCGCGATGGCCTACCTGTATGTAATACCCACCAAGAAAGTATCCCCCAATCAGTGGGAGTATCTAAAATTTTTCTTCGACGGGCCAGAGCGAGAACTCAGGAGGTTCAAGAACGCCTTCAAGAGAAGCTTCTGGCTCGACAGGTTCTCAGTGGAAGTGAAGACGAAGAACGGAAAGAAGAGCTACTCCCTGAGGGTGAACCTGACCCTGAGCAAATATCACCCCAACGAGGCCTTCTTTGCGGTTCTCCACGATTTCGTGAAGTACCTGAGAAACAGGAGGCTCTTGCAGGAGACGATAGAATCTGGAAGGACGGTCAGGGCATACCTCGTCTACGGCTCGGGCCAGTTCTACAGGGAGCGCGTGATAGAGGGGACGACCCTCGAGAGGCTCATGGAGTTCCTTAAGAAACTCCAGGACAGCGGAAGGGAAACCATGTGGGGCAGGAGGCACCTTGAGCCGAGGGATGCGGCCGTTTGCCTGTTCTACGAGAACCTTGAGGTGCCGAGGAACAAAAAGGACCGCTCGAAGAACTTCCTTGAGAGGGAGGAGTTCATCGGAAAGCTCCTCGGTGGCAGGTTTGATTTCGTTCTTCTGAACGGGATTTTCATGGAGAGGATAAAGGCGAAGCTGTCCCTGCCGCCGTATTACTACACCTGGGCTCACAGCTTCCTTGAGGTTTTTGGAGGTGATGTTGTGGACGTAAAAACGTTTGAGAGGATTAACGGCCTCGGCTATGCGCTCGGAAAGGCCATGAATGGAACGAACCTCGAGCGCTACCAGTGGGAGCTCTTCCGCGCGAGGGGCTTCGGGGAGTTCCTCAACAAGCTGGTGGAGCTCCAGGCGAAGCTCGAGCTGAGCCTCGACCTGAGGCCAATCTACGAGAACGAGAGGGAGTGGAAGGTCGTGAAGGCCGTTCTCCTGAACGGAATGCTCAACGCGCTCTACGGGGGCGGAAAGGAGGGGTCACAATGAAGGCGATTGAAGTGGTTACCCTGACGAAGGTTGAAGGTGCGAACCTGAACTCGAACGGAACGGAAGGAGTAATAGCGGTCCTGAAGAAGGTCCGCGACCCCGTTGATGGAAGGGAATACGTCCGCGTCTCAGGTCAGAGCGTCAAGTACCACATGAGGCAAATCCTGAAGGAGCTCGGCTGGGAGCTGAGTCAGGTCGTGCCGAAGAGCGAGGGTGGCCAGAAGGTCATAGTTTCACTCGGAGAGCCCGAGAAGTACATAGACGACGACCTCTTCGGCTACATGATAGCCAAGAAGGTTGACGGAAAGAACGCGACCCTTCGCAGAACAGCTGTCGTTAGAACCAACGGCATGATATCGCTCTTCCCCTACACCGAGGACAGGGACTTCGGCGTCCGCTACGACCCCGCCGGAGACAACCACAACATCTACGAGACCGAGATAACGACCAACGTCATGAGGGGCAACTTTTTCATCGAGCTCGACAGGCTCGGCGTCTTCAAGGAAGGCCTTGAGGTTCCGAAGCTCGAGGGCCTCGAAGTCAGGAAAGAAAAGGACGCGACGGGAAGAGAGGTTACCCTCTACGTTCTGCCGGAGGAGGAGCGCGAGAAGAGACTAAGGGCCCTCCTCGAGGCCATAATGACCTACCACGGTGGCGCAAAGCTCAGCAACTTCTTCACCAAGGTCTACCCGGAGGTAATGCTTGTCGCCCTGCTGAGGCGCAAAATACCCGTCATTGGGGACGCACTCCGCGTCAGGGAAGGTTACGTTGACGGAAAGCTCGTCCTCGACGTTGAGAGGCTTAAAGAGACTGTCGAAACCTTTGCCGACAACATCGAGAAGCTCTACATCGGGCTCTTCGAGACCAGGTTTGCCAACGCTGACGAGCTTAGGGAGGCCTTCAGGGACATGGAAAACGTTGAAATCCTGAGCATGAGGGAGCTGAAGGACAGGATAAACAAACTCCAGCTCGGTGAGTGAGTTGATAGGCCTCGTCGTTGAGGTCAGGCCCATACAGGCCCACTTCAGGATTCCCTACAACTCCCTGCTCCTCGACAGCTACCCGTTTCCGCCGAGGACGACAGCGATAGGCATGCTCGCAGGGGCAATGGGACTGCCCGAGGAAGGATTCAGGAAGCTCCTTCAGGGGCTACGCTACGGGGTCATAGTGGAAGACCCTGGGGCAAGGGTCGAGGAGACTGCGGCGATATTTAAAAACCCCGGTTCGCCGCTCTACCCGATAACGAAGGCCCTCTACCACAGGCCCCACTACCGCCTCTTTTTCGCGGGAGACGAGAAAACGATAGAGCGGGCCCACGACGCGCTCCTCGACCCCGTCTTTACCCCGTACCTCGGGGACAGCGAGAGTCTGTTTTTCCCGGCAAAGAGGGACTACGTCAAAATCGTTGACGTCGAGGAGGCGGAGGAATCAACGCTGAGGAGCGTCATCCCAGGAGAAGAATACGCGAGGGGGGCAAGGTTTCTGGTGCTCAGAAAGAACAATCTAACGCCGAGGGAATACCGGATGCCCGTGGACTTCGTTTACAGAGGAAAGGGCAGAAGGGCAGTTTACAGGCGCGTTGTCGCGTTCGCCGGAGGCTTTGTGGAGTTGGCAAATGCCCTGGACGTGCTACTCTTTGGTGGAGAACCAGTTTTCGTATTTTGATTAGGGCTTTTTGTTCTTTGTCTCCCCTGTTTTCTCAGTTTAGGGTTACTATGCCAGTTACGGGGAATTTAGAGTCTGAGAGCAGAATTTTGAATTCCAACGAGACGGTGATTTTAGGCTGACCTAATTTATCTCTCGGAACCCCTTCTGGAATGAAACGCCTTTAAATCCAGGACGGGGCTTTTGGTGGGGAGTTTGAACCCCTGAGCGGTGATGCAAACGGCTTAAACCCAAAAATTTTTGAAAATTGCGGGTTAAGCCGTCTTCACGGGGTTTCGATTCTTTTAATGGTATATTGACCCAAGAACCACCCAGCATACCGTAAAACGGCGGTTGAGATTGCTTTAAAAATTCCGGGTCGGCTTTATAAATGGAGTGCAGTGTTACGGGCCCGATGGAGAAACCCTTAAATAGACGAATGTCGTTAATCTTTTGAAAGAACGGACGGAAAAAGTCAAAAGTTTCTGTAGAACAGAGTTGTGTGGAAAGCAAAAGGGCCGGGGTTGAGTTGTGGTTATATCCCGAAGGTTTCTGTAGAACAGAGTTGTGTGGAAAGCGAAGATACTCCAAAGGAGACAATTGCCCGTAAACTGTGTTTCTGTAGAACAGAGTTGTGTGGAAAGGGGTTCATCTCGCTAATTTTGTCGGGTGGGTAGTAGGGTTTCTGTAGAACAGAGTTGTGTGGAAAGACATAGAAGCCGAGCCAGCGCCTGTCCTTGCGCTTCGTGGTTTCTGTAGAACAGAGTTGTGTGGAAAGTGTTCATGTCAAGTTCGATCACATAATCGCCATTTTCATGTTTCTGTAGAACAGAGTTGTGTGGAAAGTGCGGAGGACTTGTACGCGTTGATTCCGCTTGATGATGCAATGTTTCTGTAGAACAGAGTTGTGTGGAAAGCTTTTTCCCCGTCTTCGCTTTGCTCTTTGACGTGAATAGCCAAGTTTCTGTAGAACAGAGTTGTGTGGAAAGGCATTCCTGAGAACACTATCTATGAGCTCACCTTCACGTTTCTGTAGAACAGAGTTGTGTGGAAAGATCCTCCTCGAGGGCGACGATGGAAAGCACTACGTCGGTTTCTGTAGAACAGAGTTGTGTGGAAAGCGTTTCTAACCTTCGGCGCGTGGTTCTGCGCGCTTTGAAGGTTTCTGTAGAACAGAGTTGTGTGGAAAGAGGAAGTGTACATCTATGAAGGTAGGCGCTGGTGGACTTAGTTTCTGTAGAACAGAGTTGTGTGGAAAGCGGGATTTGCTTACGGCGCTGGAGAGGTTGAAAGCGTCCGTTTCTGTAGAACAGAGTTGTGTGGAAAGTGTGGCCAATGATCTTTTGTGCCATTTCTGCTTCTTTTGTTTCTGTAGAACAGAGTTGTGTGGAAAGTTTAACTCCCTCTGGAAGCTTCTTCCACAGTATCTCCCTGTTTCTGTAGAACAGAGTTGTGTGGAAAGGGCTCTTCAGCAAAACCGAACCAATCAGGCGCTCCTTTTTCGCGTTTCTGTAGAACAGAGTTGTGTGGAAAGGCCTTATGCCTTCCCGGTTTCGGGCTTCGGGCATGAACGTGTTTCTGTAGAACAGAGTTGTGTGGAAAGATGGTGATGTAGCCCTTTCCGTTGAAGCCAATGAAAGTTTCTGTAGAACAGAGTTGTGTGGAAAGCGCTTGGGCGCTGGTTTGTCAGGGTCCTCATGGGTGCCTCTGTTTCTGTAGAACAGAGTTGTGTGGAAAGTCAGTGGGAGTATTGCGACTGCTTCAGCGGCTTCAGTGCTGTTTCTGTAGAACAGAGTTGTGTGGAAAGTACTTCTGAAGTCCATTCTTCTCACCCCAAGATTCCCTGTTTCTGTAGAACAGAGTTGTGTGGAAAGGAAACGCTGAGATTGACTATCATGTGCAGACTACCTCGTTTCTGTAGAACAGAGTTGTGTGGAAAGGCCAGGAGCTGGAATATTTTCATGTATGGGGCCAGCTGTTTCTGTAGAACAGAGTTGTGTGGAAAGAGCGGGCTGGTCTCGTTGTAAAGCATGGCCCTGTTACCGCCGTTTCTGTAGAACAGAGTTGTGTGGAAAGTCGCGGTATTTTGGTTCAAGATAGCGTGGCCTATCATGTTTCTGTAGAACAGAGTTGTGTGGAAAGGAGTCAGGCCAAAAGGTAGCTGTAGGCCCCCATTTAAGTTTCTGTAGAACAGAGTTGTGTGGAAGGTCAGTCCCCGCAACGAACTCCTTAGAATAAACCGACTCGGTTTCCGTAGAACAGAGTTGTGTGGAAAGAGGATTTGTATTTCCAATAGAATCTAAAGAGAATACGGTTTCCGTAGAACGCGATCGTGTCCAATAAGCCTGCTCAAGCAACGGTTCAGGAGGTCTTTCCGTGAAGAAGCCCTACTACATAACCCGAATCGGGACCCTCGAAAGGAAGGGCAACACGCTATTCTTCGTGAACGAGGAAATCAAGAGGGCGATACCCATAAACTCCACCAGCGAAATCCACTGCTTCAGGCCCGTTTCCCTGACGAGCGGGGCGATTAAGATACTCTCCGAGAAGAACGTCCCCGTGCACTTTTACAACAAGCACGGCTATTACCGGGGCTCCTACATGCCGAGGGAGGGGCAGATAAGCGGGACTGTAGTTCTGGCTCAAGCAAAACACCATCTCGACCCCGAAAAAAGGCTCTACGTCGCGAAGCAGTTCGTTGAGGGCATTAAGGCCTCGATGGTTGCCCTCCTGAAGTCCCATGGGGCCGATTATAAGGCCATAAAGGAAATCCCTGTTGATGGAGAAAGCCCCGCGGAGCTCATGGGCGTTGAGAGCCAGCTGTGGAGGGAGTTCTACGGCCTCTTCAGCGACCTGTTAAAGCACTTTGAGTTCAAGGAACGGACGAGGCGCCCCCCGAGGGACGAGGTGAACGCGCTGATAAGCTACGGCAACTCGGTTCTCTACACGGTGGCGCTCTCAGAGATACGGAAAACCTACCTCCACCCCGCCATAAGCTTCCTCCACGAGCCCCTTGAAAGGAGGTATTCTCTCGCCCTCGACATCGCTGATATCTTCAAGCCGATAACCGTTTTCAGGGTCATCCTCAGGCTCGTGAACAGGAGGCAGATACGGGAGGAGCACTTCAGGAAGGACGTTGGGGTTCTTCTGAACGACGGGGGGCTGAGAATCTTCATCGATGAGCTCAATTCGGAGCTCTCCAAAAAGGTTCTCCACCCGAGGTTCAGGAGAAAGGTCTCGATTCGCTACCTCATGAGGCTCGAGGGTTATTCCCTCGTCAAACACTTCCTTGGCGATTCCCGCTATAAGTCCCTCAGGGCGTGGTGGTGATGTACGTAATAGTTGTTTACGACGTTGACGTTAAGAGGGTCTCGAGGGTCCACAAATTCCTCAGGACACACCTCCACTGGCGCCAGAACAGCGTTTTTGAGGGAGAAGTCAGCAGGGCCCAGCTCTACGAGATAAAGAGAACCCTTGAGAGGCTGACGGAAGAGGGGGATTCCGTTCTAATCTACGAGCTCCCGCGCGCCAGCTTCACCCTGCACGTAATCGGAACAGACAAGAACCCTGCGGGGGAGATAATTTGAGAATCACCGGCGTCATGGTTCAGTACTACTTCACATGCAAAAGGGAGCTGTGGTTCTTTTCGAGGGGGCTGAACTTCGACTTCGAGAACGAGGACATGCTCATAGGCAGGCTAATCCACGGCGAGAGCTACGAAAGAGACTGGAAGGAGGTGTTCCTCGGGGATGTAAAGCTCGACGTCGTGAAGAGGCAGGGAAAGCTGGTCGTCATCGAGGTCAAGAAGAGCTCAAAGCTCGAAGGGCCGGCAAAGTGGCAGTTGAAGTACTACCTCTACCTGCTGAGAAACGCGGGAGTCGAGGCCAAGGGGATAATCTCCTATCCACGGGAGGGCCGAAGGGAGAGGATAGCCCTGACGGAGGAAGACGTAGAAACTCTTGAGAAAGCGCTGAAGGGCATAGAAAGGGTTATATCCCTTGAGTCCCCACCTCTCGCCAAGAAAAAGCCCTACTGCAGGCGGTGCGCCTACAGGGACTTCTGCTGGGTGTGAGGTATGGAGCTGGATGAACTGGTTGAGCTCATGAAGGTTAAGAAGGCCAAGCCCGGGAGAAGCCTCTACGACCACTCCCTCGGCGTTCAGAGGATAGCGGAAAGGCTTTTGAGAAGGATTCCCCACGATAGCGCCCTCGATGAGTGCATCCTGATGCACGCTTTTCTTCACGACGTCGGCAAGCTGGACGACAGGTTTCAGGCAAAGCTCGAGGGGAAGCTCAAACGCGCCCCGCCCCATGCCTACCTCGGCCTCGAGCTGGCCTCGCGCTTCCTCGACTGCGACGAGCCATGGAGGACGATAGCACTCCTTTCAATACTCACCCACCACAGCGACTTCCACGAGGGCCTTTACCAGAGGGAGATAAACAGGAACGAGGCCCTCGTAGTTGACGGCGAGGTTATATCGCACTCGGCGCGAACCGTTGAGAAAGTGAGGGAGACGATACTCGCAGGGGATTTGGTCTACGACTACGACCTCAGTCCGGTCGAGCTCAGAAACCTTTACACCCTCTTCAACGGCGTTCTGAGGGTGGCGGACTGGCTTGAGAGCGCCGGTCTGGAGCCCGGGTCGTATCACCTGGACTCCGGGAGAAGCGTTCACAGCGGGGTTATCGAATACCTGAAGGGAAAAGGGCACGAGCTGAGGCCCTATCAGAGGCTCGTCATCGGCAGGGGAGGGGGCTATTTCCGGCTCCCCACGGGCGACGGGAAGACGGAGACGAGCCTACTCGCCACTCCCGCGGACGTTTCAAAGGTTGTTTACTCCCTCCCCACGATAACCACAACAGAAGCGATGAGACGTCGCTTTGAGACGATGTTTGGAGATGGGATGGTGTCGTTCTCCCACAGCATGCTCTTTCTGAGCCTCTACTACAGGGGTGAGCTGGAGAAGAAGCTCATACACAAATACGCGATGAAGCCAATCTTCGTTTCCACCGTTGACCAGGTCCTTCTGGCGTTCTTCAACTACCCGCGCTTCCCGGTGAGGGAGCTGGCCCTCAGAAACGCCCACTGGATAATAGACGAAATACACGCATACACACCGTACACTCTCTCCCTGATAGTCAACGCCATAGAGCACGCGATGAAATACCTCAAAACGCGCGTAACGGTTATGTCGGCAACCCTGCCCCACCTCCTCGCGGAGGAGCTCGAAAGGAGAGGGTTAAAGCCCCTGATTCCTCCGGAGAGCGTTGAAGATAGATACCGCTCGCGCAGAAGGGTCGAGGTTCAGGTGAGGGGCGAACCCCTTCAGAACGCCGTTGACGAGATAGCGCGCGAGAGGGGAAGGACACTCGTCGTTGTCAACACGGTGAAGAGGGCACGCGACCTCTATGGGGAGCTGAGGAAAACGCGGGACGACGTTTACCTCTTCCACTCCCGCTTCATCAACGAGGACAAGAGGAGGAAGATGGAGCAGGTTGAGAAAATCGAAAGGGGTATTCTCGTGGCGACACAGGTCGTTGAGGTGTCGCTCGACATAGACTACGACGTCATGTACACCGAGGCCGCCCCGATAGATGCCCTCGTCCAGCGCTTTGGACGGGTGAACAGGCGGGGGCTTAGGCACGGAAAAGCCTACATCTTCGAGCCCGAGGGTAAAAACGCCCATCTACCCTACGATAAGGATGCATTTAACGCGAGTCTGAACCTCTTAGGGGAGCTTGAGGAAATCGAAAGCGAGCTCGATTTGCTGAAAATCAACGACAGGTTTTACGAGCAGGTCTGGGGTAAGTACGAAAAAAAGCTAAACGGCAGGCCGCCGCTCTTCAAGCTGAGGGACGTTTCGAGGTTCAGGTTCGCCGACAGGCAATTAACCAGGGACACCTTCATAACATTGCCGGCCGTTCCAAGACCTTTTCTCGATAAAGCGATTGAGCTCGCGGTTAAGTGGCCAGAGATGAGTGGGGAGGAACGCCTGAAGGCGGCCGTATACGTCATAGAGCACACCGTTAACGTGCCGATATGGGTTTTGAAGGAGCACCTCCACTACAACGAGGACCTTTACAGCGTCTTCGGAGTCTACGGAATCGAGCTGAACTACGACCCGGAAACGGGGCTGGGGGAAGAATGAAAGGCCTCAACCTTCGAGCCATATCTCCAGCCTCTGCTTTCCCTTTCCGAGGCTGGAGCGCTTGAACTTCTCCAGGTGGCCGATTTCCTTTATGTCCCTCACGTGGGTTCCCCCGCAGGGAATGACCTCGAAGTCCCTAATCTGGGTGTAGCGGGTGTCACCTTCCCACCATATCCTCATCTCCCCACCCTCGTCAACGAGCCTGTTGAAAGTCTCGATTATCTGCTCCTTCCACTTGTTCACATTCTCCGGGTAAACGATGTCAAGCCGGCCCTTCTCGGCGCTCATTCCGCTTCCGTAGGGCTCCCACTTCTCCGGCAGGACGACGTTGAGGACATGTTCGAGGAGGTGCATGGCGCTGTGAATTCTCATGAGCTTGTAGCGGTAGTCCCAGTCTATCTTAAGCTCAACCTCGTCGCCGGGCTTGAACTTCTCCGGCTCCGCAACGACGTGCCAGACGTTGCCTTGGTCGTCCTTGTAGACGTCGAGGACCTCGACGCCGTTTATCGTTCCCCTGTCGTGGGGCTGGCCGCCGCCGGTCGGGTAGAAAATCGTCTGGTCGAGAAGCAGGGCGTCCTCCTTCACTTCGAGAACCTTCGCCTTGGCCTCCTTGAGGTAGGCGTCCTCGTAGTAGAGCTTGCGGGTCATTTAAACCACCGTAGAAAAGAGGGCACCGAGGTTTAAATGGGTATCGAAGAGGAAAAAGGAAAGGGTCACTTCCTCCTCCTGAGGAGGAGAGGTATTATTGCTAGCCCGACTATTGCGGCCGGACCGCAGATGCCTTTCTTCGCTGATGAGCTCGTGGAGGTCGTAGTGGGGCTTGAAACGGGCGTGCTTCCCGCTATGTTGAGCTCCTTTGTGAGGACGGCTTTGTTCCCGTAGAAGTCCTCGGCCACTATCTCAAGCTTGTACTTCCCTGCCTTGAGTCCTGGAAGCTCAACGATGTAGAAGGTGTCGCCGGGCTTTCCGCTGGCGGGTTCGGCCGGGAACTTCTCAACCTTGCCGTACTTGACGAGGTTGCCGTTGGAGTCGTAGATTACCGCGTAGAGGTTCCTTATGCCGAGGTTGTCCTGGGCAGTGAAGTAGACGGTGAAATCGGAGTTCGGCTGGGGGTGGCTCGGCTGCAGGTAGGCAATCTGGAGGACGGGCTTCTCAGTGTCCTTGCCAGTGTCGATGACGAGCTGGGAAACTCCCTTCGGGACCGTTACGTTGAGGAGCATGTAGTACTGACCCGCGATTTCCCTCTCCTTTATAACCTTGTAGGTGACGTTGGTGGCGCTCGGGTCCACCTTGGCGTTGGCCGGAACCGGAACGACGATGGGTCCTGAAACGCTGTTGTTGAGCTCGTTGATGAACTTAAGGGCGGTTCCAAGGCTCGTCTCGTACCTGAATATCATGAACTCCTGCGGGACCGGGACGCTTATGAAGTCGCTCCTGACCTTGTCGTTCTCAATCTTAACCGGGGTGTAAGGCATCTCAACGCTACCGTTCTCGCTTATGACTACGAGGTTGCTTCCGTACCACGTTGGGCTGTGCTTCGGGTTGGCCGGCGGGTTGGGCTCCTTGTCGGGGGCGCCGGTCGAGGTAAGGGTGAGGAAGTAGTGCTTGTGGCCTTCTTTATCGATGTAGAGCCAGTACATGTCGTGGTGGATGTGGCCGCTCATCGTGAGCGGGATGTTGTACTTGACGACGTCCTCGAGGAAGCGCTTCGCAACGGCCGGGTCAGCTCCCCAGTAGTGACCGACGTACTCCTTGAGCTGGTCCCAGTCAGTGCTCGGGTCGAGGTTCTTTATAACGCCGCCAAGGTAGTTCCAGCGTGGGGCGAAGAAGTACGGGTGGTGGTATAGAACTATCGGAATGTATCCCTTGTGCTCGTTGAGGACCTTCTCCATCCACTCAATCTCGTCCATGGTCGGGTAGCCGCGGTCGCCGCCGGTGTCGAGACCGATTATGAGGAACTTGCCGATGGTGACGTAGAAGTACGTCGGGCCGAGAATCTGGGTGTAAACGGTCGGCGGGTCATCGTGGTTGCCCTTAATTCCAACGACCGGGAGTCCTGAGGCGGACGCAAGCTTGGTGATGTTGAAGATTATCCTGTAAGCCGTGAGGTCACTACTCGTATCGGACTGGTCACCGGTGTTTATGAGAATGGTCGCGCCCTTCATAGCCCAGTACTGGTAGGCGCTGTAAGTCGCGACGATACTGTGAAGCGGAATCGGGTTGGAGCACATGTTCTCGAGCTTGTATATGTTGTTCTGGAAGTAGGGACCGCAGACGTAGCCTATCTTTGCGCCGGTGGTGACGTGTGTGTCGCTGACCCAGGCAATCTTGAGGGTCTTCGGCCACTCCTTGAAGACCTTGAGACCGTTCGGAAGAACGAGGGTTCCCTGGTTGGTCTTTATGAGCAGGAAGTAGTCATCGGGGGCCATGTCCTTGGGAACGCCAACGACAACCGTGCTCATGTCTTTCCCCGCTGGAGCGGTGGCGCTGAGTATGTGGAGGTCGTAGGGGCCGTGCAGAATCGAGACGGCTTCTATTCCCTTCACGTCCAGGTTGTTCCCCTTCAGGTAGAGGGTGAAGTTGCCGCCCGGAATAGCGAACGCTGGAACAACTGGTGCCGGCTGGTAGAGGAACTTGCTGTACGTGTACGAATAGCTGCCGGTAGCCGATACTGGCGTTACGTTCAAAATCGCCAGTGCACCCATAAAAGCCAGCAATAGTGCCAACAGCCGCCTGGCCATGGTATCACCGGTGGGAAGGGGAGAAGAGGCACTTAAAACCTTTCCCGTTCGAAACCTGTCCAAAGGAACACCATTTAATGTCCCTTTTGAGTCTTCCCTGTCAAAAAAGATACCATGTAGTCCGCAGTCGGAGAGCGACCGCCGAGGTGTTTGTAGAGGGAGTGCATCTCCAGAATCTGGACTCTCAGCTTTTCCTCCGGCCTCACGAGGTAGCGCGTGAAGAGTACCGCCATCTCAACGAGCAGGCAGTCGGCCCTGCTGAACGGTCGGAGTGGCAGAGTTCCCTCGATTTCGCCCTCAGGAATCAGCTCGCAGAGCAGAACCTCGGTCTCGCCGAGTTCATCCTTCCAGCGCTCGACCTTCCACTTCACCTGCCCATAGAAACCTGGTAAGCCTTTAATCCAGCGATAGTCGTTCATCTCAACGAACTCCAACTCGACGGGAAGGTTCAATGCGGTTCTGACGAGCAGTTCGGGGTCGTTGGTGAGCTGAATTGAGGCCTTAGCGGTTTCAAGAACCTCACGGAAGCTCTTTCCGGGGAAGAGCTTGAACCTTAGCCTCTCGCCCTCCCGGACGACGCCAACGGGCGTAACGTTCGAACGCGTGACGAGAAGGACCTCGTAAACCCTCCCCTCTTCGAAAACGTCGAGCATTCCAACCACCGGAAAAGGAGAAGGGAAATCAGAGGTTCTGCTTGGGGAGGACTATTATGTCGTCCCTGTCGATGTAGAAGGTAACCGGCTGGGTTGGCCGGAGGTTGGCTATCTCCCTGTCGCTTATGGCCCTGGCTATGATCCTCGTCTCGCCGAAGAGGCCAACGACCTCGGTGAAGAAGCCGTAGTACTCGATGAGGTCAACGGTTCCCTCGAGCGAGACTGTGTTTTCTCCGGGTCTGAACTTTATGCGCTCCGGCCTTATGACGAGGACGACATTGTCGCTCTTCTCGGTGTAGTGGAGCCCGTCGAGGCGGAAGCTCTCAAACTCAACGGTAACCTTGTCGCCATTCCTCTCGACGACCTTAGCGGGGATGACGTTGGTCTTGCCCATGAAGCTCGCCACGAACTCGGTCCTCGGCCTCTCGTAGATGTCCCTTGGTGTTCCGACCTGCTCGACGGTTCCGACGTTCATAACCGCTATCCTGTCGCTTATGGCCATTGCCTCCTCCTGGTCGTGGGTAACGTAGATGACGGTTATTCCGAGCTCGCGCTGGATTCTCCTGATTTCCGAACGCATCTCAAGCCTTAACTTGGCGTCAAGGTTGCTCAACGGCTCGTCAAGGAGGAGGACCTTCGGCTCGACAACGAGTGCCCTGGCTATGGCAACACGCTGCTGCTGTCCGCCGGAAAGCTGTGTGGGATAGCGGTTCTCGAAGCCCTTGAGCTTCACCAGCTCGAGCGCCCACTCGACCTTCCTCTTGATTTCCTCCTTGGGGACCTTCCTAATCTTGAGGCCGTAGGCGACGTTGTCGAAGACCGTCATGTGGGGCCAGAGGGCGTAGTTCTGGAAGACGAGCACGGCACCGCGCTGGTAGGAGGGGAGGTAGGTGACCTCCTCATCGCCGAAGTAGATGTGTCCGCTGTCGGGGTAGTCGAGGCCCGCTATAATCCTCAGCGTCGTGGACTTTCCACACCCGCTCGGGCCGAGCAGGGTGAAGAGCTCCTTGTGCTTTATGTGAAGGTTTATTCCCTTTAACGCGGTCGTTCCATCGAAGGTTTTCACGATGTTCTCAAGCTTAACGTCAACCATCTCAATCACCACCTCAGGTAAGACCGATGAACGAGTACCTCTGCTTGGTTATTATGTTCGCCAGCACTATGGCCACTATCTGGACGAGCATAAGGAAGACACCCAGCGCGGCCGCGAGGTTGGCGCTTCCAACGGCACTCATGATGAGCTCCCTCATCTTCGCCGTTATCGGGTACCACGTGGAGTTGATGGAACCGAGGGTGATGCCGACGCTCGTCTCGCTCATACAGTAGACGAAGCTCAGCATCGCTCCGCCGAGCAGGTTTAGGGAAATCATCGGCAGGAGTATGCTCGTCAGTGCCTTCCACCGGCCGGCTCCGAGGTTCATTGCCGCCTCTTCAAGTGAAACGTGGACCTGCTGGAGTCCAGCCGAAATGGAACGGGCCGCGAAGGGCAGACGCCTGATGGAGTACGCTAGGATAAGTGCCGCTCCAGGGAAGAACGCCAGCAGGTTCGTGGGGTCGAGAATGCTTCCCTTGAAGGGCGGAACCGTCGAGAAGAAGAAGAAATAACTCATGGCAATGACGATTCCAGGAACCGCTATCGGTATTGTGGCGAGGCTGTCGAGTATCGGGGCGAGCTTGGCCTTCTTGAACCTGCCGGAGGCGTATGATGCAGTAAGCGAAAGCAGGATGATGATGAATATTGCAACGGTCGAATACAGAAGGCTGTTGAGGATTACCCTCGTGACGTCGGGCTGTGTAATCATGGCCTTCATGTTGGCGAGTGTGAAGCCGCTCGGCCAGGTTCCGTACCACTGCTTTGAAAACGCGAGCAGGATGACTCCAATCTGCGGGAAGATGGTTATCAGCAGGAGCGGAACGGCGACGAACGCGATGATGAGGGCCTGCCACCACTTGGGCTTGGCCACCCTCGGCTTCCACCTGCCTCCCTTGCTGAGCATCGCGTACTGCTTGAGGCCGACGTACCAGCGGACGGCGAGGAACATTATGAGGGCGATTGTGAGCATTATCAAGGCCAAAGCCGCCATCTGTGGGTTGCCTATGGCAAAGCCCGAGACGAAGGAGCTGTAAATCTGGTAGGACATGAGCTTCTTGGCTATTGCACTTCCCTGGAAGACTATCGGCGCGGCGAGGTCCTCAAGGCTGAAGATGCCGACGAGTATGGCACCGGCCATTATTCCGGGCAGGGCGAGCGGGAATGTAACCGTCCTGAAGAGGTGGAAGCCCCTGCTGCCGAGGTTCTCGGCCTGCTCCTCGAGGCTGGGGTCGATGTTGATGAAGCTTGCGTAGGCGTTGAGGTAGACTATCGGGTAGTAGGTTATAGTCTGTGCTATGACGACACCCACGAGACCATCAATCCATATCGGCTTGGGGAAGAGGTGCAGGTGCTGGTAGAAAATCCAGTTGATGATTCCGTCCGGGAGGAACATCTTCTTGACAACGACGACGTTGACGAAGGGCGTAACGAGGAGCGGGATGAAGAGGAGGATTCTCATTATGTTCTTGCCCGGGAACTCATAGCGGGCCATTATGAAGGCGAAGAACGTTCCGAGGAGCGTCGTTAGAATCATGACGCTTATCGAGACGATTATTGAGTTGAGAACGACACCGAAGTCCCAGCCGTAGAAGTGGTAGACCTCATGGTTTCCGTAGGGCACTGACTTGACTAGGTATCCGTCCGGATGGAGGTTGAAGTAGTAACTCGAGCTGAAGATGCTCTTGAACCAGTAGAGCGATATGTGACCGTTGTACTTGAACGCCGTTCCTAGCATTACCAGGACAGGAATCACAAGAAACGCCACCAGATACAGCAACGGAAACAGGAAGGAGACTATGACGACCGGGTCCGGCAGCGGGGTTCCGAAGAGCTTTTCACTCCACTTGCTGACCTTCATGGTGTTACCTCCTCGCGGTTTTTAAACCACTCGCAACTACCTTAGGATTTGCGAGTTCATTTTAAAGGTTTCTGAAAAGAGTCTGGAAAGTTTGGGGAGATTGAGTGGCTTTTCTTGACTTTAGCCTGTCAAAATGAAGAAAAGAAAGGTCAGCTACCCTCCATCTTCTTAAGGTCCTCCATGACCTTGTTGTACTTGGCCTGGGCGGCGTTCCTCCACTCCTGCATGAGCTGGCTCTGGAAGCCGGCGTCCGTTGCTATCTTGTTGTTTATCTTGGCCGCATACTCCTCCGTGAAGGTTACCATTTTACCCGTGAGCGGGTCCTTGAACTGTATCGGTGCGGTCAGTTCTTCCTTGAGTTTCTCAAACTGCTGCTGTGTTATCTTGCCGCTCTTGTAGGCGTTGACTATGGCCATCCAGGTCTGGTGGAGCGGGCCATTGACGTCGATGAGGGTGGCCTTGAAGTAGTACTGAAGGGCGTTCACGGTCTTGAGGGCCTCATTGTCGTTGAACGGGATTCCCCTGCTCGTTATAGCGAGCTTGTAAGCCTTTAGAAGGGCCGGCCTGGCCTTACCGAAGGTCTCACCGGCGTACTTGCCGTTGAAGAGAACCTTGGCCTCCTCCTGGGTTATTGTCTGGTTGAAGATGCCCGCGTTAATCGGGAGCCTGTTGACGTCGGGGCTCATCCAGACGGCCTGTCCCTCGGTGAGAACCCAGTAGATGAAGGCCTGTGCCGCCTCGGGGTGCTTGCTGTACTTGAGGAGCGCAATCGGGTCACCGTTGATGATACTCTCGCCCTGCGGGATGACGTAGACACAGTTCGGGTTCTGCTTCATGGCGGTGTAGCCGTAGAAGTCGATGGTGTTTCCAGCGGCAATCTCACCGTTGATGACGGCGTCCCTGACGGCGTCACTCGCCTCGTAAACCTTGGAGTTCGCCGCTATGATGGTCATTATGCGCCATCCCTTGTCCCAACCGAAGGCCTGGAGGATAATCTGGTAAATCCTCGTGTTGGAGGTGCTCCTGGTCGGGTCAGCTATACCGTACATCGGCGGGTCGCGGGCCCACTTGTAGGTGGCTATGTCCTCCCACTTGTGCGGGAACGGGAGCTTCTGCTTCTCAAGAACCTGCTTGTTGACGGTGAAACCGAAGGACGAGAGGGCCGCGGCAATCCAGTAAACCTTACCGTTCTCCTCCCTAATCATCGGCATTCCGGCGAGGGTCTTGGGAATCTGCTTGCCGATGAGGCCGAGGACCTTCTGGTCGGTTATCGGGGCGAGGTAGCCCATCTTGTACATGTCATCGAAAAGGGTCGGACCTCCGCCCCAGCCGACGTCGGCACCCTTCTTGATGTACTCGGGCCAGAGGGACTCGGGAACACCTATGAACTTGAGGTTGGTTATGTGGTACTCCTTGGCTATCTTGCTCTTGAGGAAGAGCTCCTTCGTGAGGTACTGAATCGTTGCATCGTGTCTCGTGACTATAACAAGGGTTATTCCCTTGGAGTTCTGGGTCGCGGTGCCACTTCCGCTGCTACTGCTACCGCTAATACAGCCGCTGGCCACAACGCTAAGGCCCAAAACGAGTATAAGGAGGACTCCAAGCATACGCCTCATGGCAATCCCCACCCCTTCTTTGGGCATCTTTTAAAAAGCGTGTTGGTTCAACGATATAAAAAAGAAGGAAATCACTTCCTCCTCCTGAGGAGGAGCGGAACGACTGCAAGACCCACGATAAGGGCCGGGCCACATATCTTGCTACCGCTTGAAGAGCTCTGGCTCTCCTTGGTCATCTCAACACTCCACTCGAGGATGTTGGTTATGACGGTCGGCCCATCGAGCTTGACACCGTAGTACTGGCTGACCCACATGGGCTCGTAGCCGCCAATCGGAGTCTCACCGCTGACTATGATGACGTCCGGCTTCTTGTCCTTGCCGACATTGACAATCTGGGCGGCGACGATTGGGAACTGGCCGGTGCTTCCGGCGGAGTATGCCTTTCCGGCCGGGGCACTGTTCTCAGTTATGTCCGAGTGGTTGCTCGAGTGTATGATGACGTAAGCGTTGTCCGGTTTGACCTTTGGCTCAAGTGGGTGCCAGGCCCCGCTTCCGTCCGGCTTGTCAACCCACGCAACGACACCCGGACCGTGGGCAAGAATCTTACCGCCGTACTTAAGGTTCTGGACGAGGATTGACCTCTTCGGGGTGTCCTTCCACGGGTCGTCGTAGGCGACGACACGGTAGGACTTTCCACCGGCGTTGCTGACGGCATCCTCAACGGAACAGAGGTCAACACGGAGGTTGGTTATGTTGAGCTGGTCGAGGAGGCTGTCGACGAACTGCTGGGTCTTGGCGCCGTTTCCGTAGTCGGAGTCACCGGCGACCCAGAGAACCTTACCACCAAGCTCAAGCCACTTCCTGATGGCCTTAATCTCGTCGGGGTAAAGCGGGCTGATTGGCTGGCCGAGGATGAGGATTGTAACGTTGTTCTTCACGAGGGCGTCGTAGGTTATCTTGCCGCCGATGTCCTTGATTCCAAGCTCGGACTCGTACTTAGTGTCACCGAAGTAAACGAAGGTGTACTGCGTCAGCGTCTTGAGCATGCCCTTCGTCAGGAGCTTGCCCTTGTAGGTGGCGTCCGTCAGTCCCTTCGGGTTCTCCCCGTGGGCGAGGTCCACCGCTATAACAACCTTGCCGGTGTCAGCGGCGCTGACCGCTGGGCTGGCAACCACCCCAAAAACCGACAGCAGAACGACTGCCGCCAACAGTACTGCAACCTTCCTCATGGTATCACCGTCCTCTTTAGCGATAATGCGGTTATAAATCTTATCGCTCGGAACTTTAACGAGCCAGAAAAACTTCCGCAAAGCCCTTAAAGCCTTCCGCCGTTTCAGGCTCAGGTGGTAGTGATGGACGTTGAGAAAAAGATTGAGTTCATAAAGCGCAAGCCGACGGAGGAGCTCCTCACCGAGGAGAACCTTAGGCACCTCCTCGAGGTTGGAATCCCGATGCAGCACTACATCGGCTTCGAAATCAGCGGTTACATTCACCTCGGAACCGGACTCATGGCTGGAGCCAAGATAGCCGACCTCCAGAAGGCGGGGATAAAGACGAGGATTTTCTTAGCCGACTGGCACAGCTGGATAAACGACAAGCTCGGCGGTGATTTGGAGACCATTCAGAAGGTCGCCCTCGGCTACTTCAAGGAGGGAATGAAACAGAGCATCAAGGTGATGGGCGGAGACCCCGACAAGGTCGAGTTCGTCCTCGCGAGTGAGATACTCGAGAAAGGTGATTACTGGCAGACGGTAATAGACATCTCAAAGAACGTCACCCTCGCGAGGATGATGCGCTCGATAACGATAATGGGGCGCCAGATGGGCGAGTCAATAGACTTCGCCAAGCTCATCTACCCGGCGATGCAGGTTGCTGACATCTTCTACCAAGGCGTTACCATAGCTCACGCCGGAATGGACCAGAGGAAAGCCCACGTCATAGCGATTGAAGTGGCCCAGAAGCTCCGCTACCACGCCCTCGAATGGAACGGCGAGAAGCTCAAGCCCGTTGCTTTACACCACCACCTCCTCCTTGGCCTGCAGGAACCGCCGGTGTGGCCGATTGAGAGCGAGGAGCAGTTCAAAGAGCTCAAGACCCAGATGAAGATGAGCAAGAGCAAGCCCTACTCGGCTGTGTTTATCCACGACAGCCCCGAGGAGATTAAGCAAAAGCTCAGGAAGGCCTTCTGCCCGGCGAGGGAAGTTAACTACAACCCCGTCCTCGACTGGGCCGAGTACATAATCTTCCGCGAGGAGCCGACCGAGTTCACCATACACCGCCCGGCCAAGTTCGGTGGCGACGTCACCTACACCACCTTCGAGGAGCTCAAGAGGGACTTCGCGGAAGGGAAGCTCCACCCGCTCGACCTCAAGAACGCCGTCGCCGAATAC
This sequence comes from Thermococcus henrietii, assembly GCF_900198835.1. Taxonomy (NCBI): domain Archaea; kingdom Methanobacteriati; phylum Methanobacteriota; class Thermococci; order Thermococcales; family Thermococcaceae; genus Thermococcus; species Thermococcus henrietii. Next base: position 1,520,714 of record NZ_LT900021.1, read on the forward strand.
CTCATCGAGCTCCTCAAGCCGGTTCGCGAGTACTTCGAGAAGCACCCGGAGCCCCTTGAGCTGATGAGGCAGGTCAAGATTACCCGCTGATTTTCCTTTCCATTTGCCGGTGATACGATGCCCGGAATTGACGAGAAGAACAGGGAAATTCTGAGAATCCTCCGCTCAAACGGTAGGATTACGCTGACCGAGCTCGGAAAAAGGGTCAACCTCTCCCCCGCGAGCGTGAAGAGCAGGCTTGAGAAACTCGAAAGGCTCGGCGCGGTTAAGGGCTACTCGGCGGTGATTGACCCGGCATTCCTCGGGAATCTCGTTACAGCCCTAATCTTCATCAGGCTCAAGGACGTTGACCCCTACACTAGGAGCATGCTCCGCGAGCTTGCCTCACTCGACAACATCGAGTTCCTCTACCTAAAAACCGGAGACCACAACGTACTGCTGAAGGGAGAATTCAGGGACATGGATGAGCTCAGGGAGTTCCTGAAGAGTCTGAAAAAGACCTTCGGCGTAAACGCGCTCTCAATCGAGGCGAACCTCGTCGTCGAGGAGCTCAAAAACTGCTGGCTCGCCGATGAGGACGCCTCCCGACGCTGAGCCGTGATGAGTGGACGGCTGACCGAGGCGGTGAAGATGCTCTTCGTAATCAGGCCCGGAAGGAAGAAGAACGAGCTTGAGGCCTTTTTCATCGAGAACGAGCCGGAGAAGCTTAGCGAGATGAGGAACCTGAAGGCCGAGCGGATATTCCGCCTCATAATGCGAGAGGGAAGGCTCTTCAAGGTCTTGGAGGGGAGCAACTACCGCAATCCAAAGGAGATTGAAAAACTCCTTCGCCAGGCGAGAATAGTCCTCGTAAACGCGGACGAGTGGGAGGACTACTTTAAGAGGAGGCTCCAGAACAAAAGAGTGGAAAAGGCCGAGCTGTGCCGTCTCTGCCTCCTTGAGGGCAGGATAACCGTCCTAACGCCCGGCAACAGGATAAAGTACCGGAACGAGTACATCTGCGAGCGCTGTGCGGAGGACGAACTTAAGAGGGAGCTCCGCTTTAGGTTCAACAGCATAGCGATGTTCGAGCAGGCTAAGAAACTCCTCGACAGGTTTAGGGACCTCGATAAGGTTTTGTATGCCTTCGACCCGCGCTTCGACCCGACGAAGCACCCGGAAGTTACCAAGTGGGACGAGCTGAAGGCGAAGCACGTCAAGGTCGAAAAGGTCAAGGTTGACGAGCTCCCGCTTCCGGAGAGGTTTAAGGAAGTTCTGAAGGCCGAGGGCGTGAAGGAGCTCCTCCCCGTTCAGAGTCTGGCCGTCAAGAACGGCCTCCTTGAGGGGGAGAACCTCCTCGTCGTTTCCGCGACTGCGAGCGGTAAAACGCTAATCGGTGAGCTGGCAGGGGTTCCCAAGGCGATGAAAGGCAAAAAGCTCCTCTTCTTGGTTCCGCTCGTGGCCCTGGCAAACCAGAAGTACGAGGACTTCAGGAGGAGGTATTCGAAGCTCGGCCTCCGCGTTGCCATTCGCGTTGGAATGAGCCGTATAAAGACCCGGGACGAGCTCGTCGTTGTCGATACTGGAATCGACGCCGACATCATCGTGGGAACCTACGAGGGAATAGACTACCTCCTCCGCGCCGGAAGGAAGATAGGAAACGTTGGGACGATTGTTATAGACGAGATACACACGCTCGACGACGAGGAGCGCGGGCCGAGGCTCGACGGACTAATCGCGAGGCTGAGGAGGCTCTATCCAAAGGCCCAGTTCATAGGCCTTTCCGCAACCGTCGGGAATCCTGAGGAGCTGGCCAAGGAACTCGGCCTTAAACTGGTGCTCTACGACGAGAGGCCGGTTGATTTGGAAAGGCACATCATAATAGCGAGAAACGAGTCCGAGAAGTGGCGTCACATAGCCAACCTCTGCAGGGCTGAGGCGATGAGGAAGTCGAGGCAGGGCTACAAGGGGCAGACGATAGTCTTCACGTTCTCAAGGAAGCGCACGCACGAGCTTTCGGCCTATTTAACGAGCAAGGGGCTCCGCGCGAAGCCCTACCACTCCGGTTTGCCCTACAAGCAGAGAAAGCTCACCGAGATGGAGTTCTTAGCTCAAAGGCTCGACGTCGTTGTCACAACCGCGGCATTGGGGGCGGGCGTGGACTTTCCAGCGAGCCAAGTCATCTTCGAGAGCCTCGCGATGGGTAACAAGTGGTTAACCGTCAGGGAGTTCCACCAGATGCTTGGAAGGGCAGGAAGGCCCCTCTACCACGAGAAGGGAAAAGTTTACCTAATAGTCGAGCCCGGGCGAAAGTATTCTGCCCAGATGGAGGGGACCGAGGAAGAAATAGCTTTCAAGCTCCTTACCGCGCCGATAGAGCCCGTAACTGTGGAGTGGAGCGACGAGCTTGAGCAGGACAACGTCCTCGCTCACTCCTGCGTCTTCAATCGGCTTGACGTTATCGAGGATGTTCAGGAGCGTTGCTTGGGGGCCAACCAGAGTGCCGAGAAGGTCTTGGAAAAGCTGGAGGAGTTCGAACTCGTGAGGCTCAAAAGGCCCCTCGTCGAGGTTACTCCTTACGGACGGGCAGTTAGCATGAGCTTTTTACTGCCAAAGGAGGCGGAGTTCATAAGGAGGAACCTTCGGGAGAAGCCCGCGAGGTGGATTGCGCTCAAGCTTCACCCCTTCGAGAACCTCTACCTGAGTGGAACGCTCCAGCGGGAGCTTGAGGGGGCCGTGAGAGGCAGGATAAGCGCCAACGTCTTCTCGCCAAGCTTTGCCTCCATCTTGGAAGAGCTTGACAAGGTGATTCCCGAGCTGAGTCCCAACTCCGCGGAGAGGCTGTTCACGATTTACCAGGAGTTCTTCATGTGCGGTGAGGAAGACTGCACCGAGTACGCGATGGAAAGGGTTGGAGACCTGATAATCGAGCTTCGTAGGAGCGGGAAGCATCCGACGCAGATAGCGGAGCACTTCAGGAAGGTTTACGGCCTCATCGTTTACCCGGGAGACGTCTTCACGTGGCTCGACGGCATCGTCAGGAAGCTTGAAGCGATAGAGAGAATCGCAAGGGTCTTCCGCGTGAGAAAGGCCGAGGAAGAGGCGAAGGTTCTTAGAAGGGAAATAGAAGAGGGGAGAACCCTCAGCTGAGCCCGAGCTTTCCCTTTATCTTCTCCTTGAGGCCAACCTTGAAGGCGCTTATGATTGGAACCATCCGCTCCACTGCATCGTGTATCTCCGATGCAACCTTCTCGAGGTTCCGTATCAGGTTTTCCTGCTCCTCCATCGTTGAAGTAACTTCCTCCGTTGAGGCCGTCGTCTCTTCGGAGCTGGCCGCGAGGTTCTCCATCGCGCGGAGGGCCTTCTCTACCTCTTCCCTCGTCCGGAGTATGCTCTCCTTGACCTCCTCCATCTTTGGGGTGACCTCCTCTATGAGCGTTGCTATGTTGCCGAGGTACTCAACGGTTTCCTCAAGCCCCTTCGAGCTCTCTCCCACCACGGAGACGCTCTGGTCCGTGAGCCGTGAGGCCTCATCGATGCGCTCGGTTATCTGAACGATTATGTTCCTTATGTTGTCGGCCGCCTGCTTGCTCTCCTCCGCGAGGTCCCTTATCTCCTGGGCAACCACCGCGAATCCCCTTCCGGCTTCTCCAGCCCTCGCAGCCTCGATAGCCGCGTTCAACGCGAGCAAATTGGTCTGCTCCGCGATGCTCGTTATGACGTCGGTTATGCTGACGATGTTCTTGCTCATCTCCTTGATGTTGTCAACAGCTTCCTTGACAAGCTCTATGGTGCGCTGGATTCCCGCTATCTGGCTGGCCGAGGCCCTGCTCCTCTCGCGTCCCTCGTTCGCTATCTCCACGACTTCCCTCATCGAGACCTCGAACTCCTCCATGGCCTTGACGCTCTCCCCGCTGATTTCCTCAACGTAGCGCATTCCCTCGGTTATCTCGTTGATGTTCTCCTGCTGTCTCTGCGCCTCGACCGCTATCTGCCGTATCGCCTCGGTTCCCTGGGCGACGAGGTTAACGCCCTCGCGGGACATCTCAAGTAACCTCTGGGAGCTGTCCTCAAGCCTCTCAGTCGTCTCCTTCAGCGTGCCGAGCATCTCAATGAGCCTCTTCCTGAAGGTCTCGAGGGCCTGGTGGAGCTTCGCGAACTCGCCCTTGCCCTCAGGCAGGCTAACGGACAGGTTCCCCTCGGATAGCTCCGTGATGTAGCTTATCAGGATGTCAAGCTCGCGCTGGAGCTCATCGCGCTTTCTCTCGCTCTCCTCGTGGACGCCGATAAACTCAGACGTAATGTTTCCGAGGTAGCGGAGGAGGAGAACCGCGATAACGACGCTGAGAACGAGCATAACTATGAGATAGTACTCAAGGTAGGTCATCTTCCTGCCGAAGGTCTCGCTGTAAAGGCCCACAGCGGTGTTCATCTCCGCCAGGAGCTGGTCGTTGTGAGTTATGATGTAGTTAAGCGCCTTCTTGAACTCGGGACTGTTGGGGTCGTCCTTGGCGACGATTTTGACGCTGGCGTAGAACGGCTCCCAGAGCTTCTCAACCTTTTCAAGCTGGTCGCGGACTTCTGGAGGTGCCGGGGGCACGTTCCACTCCTTGTCGTGAATGGGGGCTTTTCCACCGTAGAGGAGGGCCTTGAGGCATGTGTCAAAGAGCTCCGCGGTCGAGAGAAGGTCATCGCGGTAGGAGTCGTTCCCGAGGGCAACTATGAGGGCTTCCTTGGACATCTTCTGCGTGAGCATCCTTTGCCTGCCTGCGATGTCAATGACGATTCCGTCCGCCTTTGCCTTGCTCGCGTAGAGGAACACCCCTGCAACGGACACGACGTTGAGGATGAGCATCACTATAATCCCCAGCCGGACAACCCGCTCCATTCTCATGAGCGTTCCCCAAAATTGTTACCTTTGGGAACTTAATTGGGTTTTGTGTAGGTGCGGATGTAGAAACAAAAGGAAAATCAAACCTGCAGGACCATCTGGGCCGGGTCGCGGATTGCGGGACCGAGACCGATGATGTAGACCGCGAGGTACCAGAAGCGCCGCTCCTCCTCGTCCGGAACTAAGTACTTGAGAGCGTAGTAGACGACGACCAGAATCAGGGTTATCCAAGGGTAGTAAACGAAGGCCCCGAACCAGTGAACGAGGTGGCTCTCAATCCAGTGGACCTCGTGGTAGTGGTAGTCGTGGATTCCAACGACCGTTGAGCCCATATCATAGTAGTGAGCTAAAACCGCGTAGAGGTAGAGCTTATCGAAGGGCCTCCAGTGGTAGTAGGCTAAAACCACGGCCCAGCTTATGAAGGTGTAAAGGAGCGTCAGCTCGTATGGGCGCCAGTTCTTGGCGTGGGTTACGAGCATGTAGTTCGCCCAGAGGGCCAGAACCGTTCCCCACCCGATTGTAATCTTTGGGTAGGTTTTGAGCTTCGCATCGGCCACTATCGCAGGAACTATAAGGACAAAGGCCGTGAAGAATATTCCGGGGGTTAAAATAAGCGGATTCTCGGGCAGGACGCCCCCATCAACGAGGGCCCTCACCGTTGCCCCAAAGACGACCATCGGCGTTACCGCCCAGAAGAGCCGCTCATCGACTCTAATTTTCAGGGGCTTTATTATGTAACGGTAGGAGTAAATGACCCCAAGACCGAAGAGGAAGGCGTAAACGAACGTGTTGACGGCGTTGTAGCCACTCCTAGTGAACATTGGATGCCAGAATTCATTGTAGAAGAAATCCCACAGAGCCTTCTCGATGCCCATTTTAACCACCGGGGGTCGTTGGCGTCGAACCTTAAAGGCCTTTTGGAACAACTTATTAAGGTGAATGCCGTAGGTTGTATGAGGTGGTATCACGTACGGTCATCCCGCTGGACCTGCACTTACGGGTCTCGGAACGCTTGCCCTCTTCGGCTTCCTCCTTGCCCTCTTCATAGCGGGGTTAATCCTGGCATTCAGCGCGAAGCTCGTTGGCATAAGGGACGCGTCCATAGTCGGCGCAATGGTCGCTATAGTGGGGGGAGGAATCCTCGGCGCGATAGTGGGCGGAATAGTGGCGCTGGTGTTCTCAATCGCGGGCCCGATGGGAGTAGCGCTTGGCTGGCTCGCCTTCATGATTACGTACATCTGGGTCATCAAGGTGGTGTTCCACACCGACTGGCTCAGGGCGTTCCTGGCGTGGTTGATGGCGATAGTGGTTGAGCTAATCATAGCCGGGTTCCTTGGCCTCATCGGGGTCGCTACCCTCGGTGTAATGTTACACCCCTGAGCGGAAAAGATAAATAGAACCTCCGTGAAGGATGAACGATGCCGGGCTTTTTCCAGCCAGTGGAGGAAATCAGCGGGATAAAACCCTTCGAGGGCTTCCCGGTCGAATTCAGCCGGGGCTCGCTGTCGGCCCTCGTATCAACCGATGAGTTAGCCGGCTCGCTGTTCGTCCACACCCTCCTCGGCGAGGCGCTCAAGGCCGGAAAGGCCTACCACGTCGGGCCTAAGAGGGCATTTTCTCCCTCAATCCTGAGGGCCCTTGAAGTCGAGCCGTCCGCCCTATTATCGGCCAGCGTTTACAGCGCCGACGAACTCCTCCAGGCCCTCGATTACGTTGAAGACGGCTCAACGGTTCTCGTTTCCCAGTTTTCTGCACTAAGAGGCGTCTCCAGGGAAACCCTCCTGGAACTGAGAAGGAGGGCTGACGAGGGTTCGCTCACGCTCGTCCTCCACCACGAAACCCTTACCTTCAACGAGCTCGACCTTCCGGGAGAATTTGCCCGGCTCTTCCTCCTACCGGAGCTCTTCGATTCTCTCCTCGTTCTAAGAACCAGCTCCTACCGCGGGCACTACAAGCTGAACGCCACCGTCCTCAAGGCCCCGCCCGAGCAGATAGCGAGCCTTGGAGACCACTCGATTCCCGTTGACTCGCTCGTCAAGGTTATCACCGGTAGATGACGACGTGCCCGAAGCCGAGAGCAAAGCGGAGGTACAGGAGGGACGCGAAGCAGGCCATCAAGATTCCAAGGGCCAGGTAGTCCCTTCCCCTCATCGATACGTCCCGGTAGAAGGTTCTCCTCTTGCTCGCCCCGAAAGCCCTGCTCTCAAGGGCTATGCTGAGCTCGTGGGCCGTTTTGAGTGAGGCAACGATGAGGGGAATCAGGATTGGGACTGTCTTCAGGATTCTCTCCAAGAGGTTTCCCCTGTCGAGCTCGAGACCGCGACTCCTCTGGGCGTCCATTATCGTGCCCGCAATGCCATAGAGAGTCGGGATGTAGCGGAGCGCTATCGTGAGGGTTAGGCCCAGTTCATAGGGAAGGCCGAGCCTGACGAAGCCAAGTATCAGCTCCCTCTGCCTCGTCGTCATCAGGAGCTGGAAGGTTATCAGTCCAAAACCGAGCAGGCGGAGCGAGAACGAGACGCCGAGCAGAAGGCCAGTGAGCCTCGGCTTGTAAACGAGTGGCCAGATTAGGACAGTTATGAAGACGATGAAGAGGAGAGGTTTGAGGAGTCTCAACTGCTCGCCTATTCCGAGCTTTCCGAGCAGTCTGCCCGAGAGCAAGATGAGCAGGAACAGGGGGATGAGAACCTTCGGGTCGTTGAAAAGCATCAGAGAAGTTATCCCGATGAGCATCCCGATTATCTTGACGCGGGGGTCGAGCGAGTGCAGGAGCGAGTCCCTTTCGACGTAGAACTGGTAAATCACTTCCTAACCCTCCCCGCAAGCTCCTCAACGCTTCTCACGAAGCCGGCGCCAAGTTTTTCCGCAAGGACGAGCAGTTCGGGCCTCTCAAGCCCGTGGCGCTCAAGGTCAAGGTTGAAGAACTCCTCAACCGGGCCATCGAAGGCCTTCTTCCCGTTCTCAAGGAGAACCACGCGCTCGGCGAGCTCGAGCACCAAATCCATGTCGTGGGTTATGAGCAGAATCCCGTGGCCATCCTCGCGGAGCGATTTAATCGTCTCAACAACGCTCCTCTCAGCCTTCCAGTCGAGCCCCGTCGTCGGCTCGTCGAGGATTAGGTACTTCGGCCTCATCGCCAGAACGCAGGCTATAGCCAACCTCTGCTTCTCCCCACCGCTCAGGGAGTAGGGCGTTCTCTCCTCGAATCCCTCAAGGCCAACCGCTTCAAGGGCCCAGCGAACCCGCTCCTCGACTTCCGAATCATCCAGTCCAAGGTTCTTCGGCCCAAAGGCGACCTCCTTGAAGACCGTCTCCTCAAAAAACATGTGCTCGGGGTTCTGGAAGACGTAGCCGACCTTTCTGCTCAGTTCCGCTACCGTGTGCTCCCTCGTGTCCATCCCGTCAACGAGAACCCTTCCCTGGGTTGGCTTTAGAAGGCCGTTGAGGTGCTTGGCCAGCGTCGTCTTCCCGCTGCCGTTCGGGCCAACTAACGCAAGGATTTCCTCCCCAAAGGCTAGGTCTATCCCCTTGAGGACTTCCCGCCCGTTGTAGGCGAAGTGAAGGTTCTCCACCAGTATCATCGCTCAGAGCTCCCCCGGACCCTTAAAAACCTTCTCAGACCATCCTCGACAGCAGGTAGCACCTTCCTCGCCACCTCAAGGAGCGAGACCTCTCCGAGCAGCATCCTGAGGGAGACGGCACCCTCCGGAACGGGGTTGTTCACGTTGAGGCCGACCCCCACGACGGCGCGTCTCACCTCCTCCATCTCGCCGGAGACCTCGACGAGGACTCCCCCGAGCTTCAGGTCTCCGACGTAGATTGCCTTTCCCACGGGTTCGGCGCCTACGCCGAGGTCGCTGAGGGCATCCAAGAGCGCCGAGAGCACAGACTTCAAAATCGAGCCGGTCTCGGAGAGGCGGAGCTCCGGCGAGACGGGCACGGAGAAGTACAGGCCGCCGGGAGGGGAGGGCCAGCGGCTACCCTTTCTCCCCCTTCCGGAACGCTGGGTCCCCGCAACTGCGAAGGTCCAGTCACCCAGTTTCCACGCGACGTCCATCGTTGAAGCCGTCTCCGGGAGGTAGACGGAACTGACGGGTAGCTCCCACGGGTAAGGGACGTCCGGTTTTCCCTCGAGGACGTAGCCCTTCCCGGTCGAGCGTATGGAGTAGCCGAGCTCCCTGAGCTCCCGCACGTGCTTCCAAACGGCAACGCGCGAGATTCCGAATCTCTCAGCCAGTTCCTCCCCGGAAAGAGGGAATGGGCCGGCCAGAATCGCCCTCTTGACAGGGCTATCGCGAAGCATTCTCTCCCTCGGCACGGTGATTCGTTAACCCAAATCTTTTAAAGATTAACGGAAGTGTCCGTCGGTGGTGGCATGAAGGCGAGGGAAGTGTCTTTGACCGGGCTGTTCGTGGCGTTAACTGCTGTAAGCGCCCAGATTCAGGTTCCCCTTGGGCCCGTTCCCTTCACGCTTCAGGTCTTCACGGTCATCCTCTCCGGCATTTTGCTCGGTTCGAGGCTCGGCTTCACGAGTCAGGTCCTCTACGTCTTAGCGGGTGCCATCGGTTTTCCTGTCTTCGCCGGATTCGCCGGCGGTTTCGCCCACATCTACGGCCCGACTGGCGGTTACCTGCTTGCGTTCCCCATCGCCTCCCTCCTGGCCGGACTCTTCGCCGAGCGCTCGGAGAGGGTGGAAGTGTGGCTCCTCGGGTCAATCCTCGGAATCGGCGTGATTTACCTCCTCGGCTGGCTCAGGCTGGGCCTCTACCTCGGTGGCGACTTTGGAAAGGCCCTCGCCGTCGGAGTACTCCCGTTCGTTCCCTTCGACATAGCGAAGGCGGTCTTGGCCGTTGGGGTTGCAAAGGCCGTTAAAAGGGCTCTCCCCTGGCTTTGAGCTCTTCAATCGTTTTCTCCGCGAAAGCGACGTCAAGGGAGTTCCTGACGCGGAAGAAGCTGAGGGTCACTTTGGGGTTCCTCTTCGCCAGCTCCTCTATTGAAACCGGCTCGTAGTCGAGGAACTCGATAACCCTTGAAAAGTTCCTGTAACCCTCTGCGAGGGCCGATTCTATCGCCTCCCTCAGCGCGTCCGGCTCGTAGACCGCGTGAAATACCTCGGCGCTCCCGTCGTTCCAGACCGGGATTAGCGCCTCAGGTTCGTTCTCGTAGAAGAGACCGATGAGGTAGTTCACGAGGAAGGGCATTATCAGGGGCATGTTCCCCTCGACCAGGAAGAAGGGCCCGTCGGGGAGGGCTCTAAGGAGGGCCTCCATCTTGCTCCTTGCCGTTACTGGAATGGGCTTGGAAATGTGGAGCGAGTAAGTCTTCAGCTTGTCCCGTCTAACAATTGTAATGACCTCGTGGATTCTTTTGGCGGTTAAGAGCCTCCTCTCCGTGAGCCTGACGACGGGTTCCCCGTTCACGGGCAGGGTGTAGTTTTCCCACCTTTTCTCCGGAAACGCCAGTATAACGCCGAGCATGGTGCGAACTAAAGGCCCTGCTTTAAAAATCTCCCGGCCCGAAAGTTTTATATACCCTGGGTTACTAAAAAACCACGGCAAGAACGCGGAGGTGATGAGGAATGGCCGAGATGATAATACCCTACCCACAGCTCCAGAAGATTCTGGAGAGGACCTGTGAGCTCGCGGTCATCAAGCCGAGGGCGGAGGAGATGATGGACATCGTTGAGAAGAAGCTCAGCGACCTCTTCGAGGTTGCCTACGAGAACGCGAAGGTCGAGCGCTCGAGCACGATAAAGATGCGCCACATACCGATTACCAAGGGCTTCAAGAACAGCCTCAACCTCTTCAGGGCCGTCATCGAGGACGAGAAGGTCCAGATTGAGCCAATCAGGAAGTACGTCCTCAAGAAGATACCCGGCGACATTCCGCTCGAGGAGGACGTCGTCAACGAGCTTCCGGTCATAGCCGGAACGCTCTTCGTGCTCATTGGAAGGGTTATCAAGGCGCTCCACCCCGAAATCAAAAACGTCTACCCGGAGCACATCGAGGAGGCCAAGAAGGTTCTGGATTACACACTTTGATTTTTCTTTTTGTGATATTCTCTTTTAAACGCCGTCCATAACGAAAAGTTTATATATTATTGGATAAGCAATTATTAATGGTGATACCATGACTCGACTGGCATTGTTTTATTATGCTGGAAAGAAAATTACACCCAAAGAACAAATTGCAGAGTTTATAAAATATTTCGATGGAGTTGTGCTATTGTCCACCGACGAAGGAAAATATTCGGATTTTTCTACGCTCTTGAGTGACATGAAAAAGTTCGTAGCAGAATCCGGTTTGGGATTTGAAATATGGGTGGAAATCCCATATTATGATGCTACTAAAACACCCAGGACTCTAGAGGATATGAAGGAGTGGATAATTAAAGTTGAATCCTCTACTGTGGCTAGGAGGGTAACAGGGTACTACTTCAGTCTGGAGGGAGCAGGGGCCGTGTCTAGTGATTCTACTAAAATAAAAAACATTGTGAGTTACATTAGAGACACTTACAAAAAACCTGTACTGTGGATACCCATAGAAAGATGGGAGGACCGTGATCCATTGTATTTAACAAGAAAATGTGTACAAAAAGTAGGATTTACTCATGTAGCTCCGCAACCCCATTATTACATGGTCACCGACACTAAAGGTGATTACTACAGACCAAATGGTATGAATTATCAAGATTTAAACGAGTTTATGTGGTTCTGCCATGAAAATGGGTTCGGTGTCGAGATGGAATGGGACTCAGCAGTTAGGGGGTATTGCGAGCACTGTGGGTACGGATGTGATGCCGTTAAGTGCACAGAGAGAGCAAAAGACTACTTAATATCTCTCAGGGACATTGAAGAAGAATATGGAAAGTTTCCATATGTTGTTTACTATTTTAGCACAGACATTAACAACTATTTACAAGTGGTGAGATAATGAAAGGAATTTTCGATGATACATTTAAAAACATCATTCTTCTTTTGTTTGTTTTAGGATTATTCACTCTAGGTTCAGGAAGTGCGATGGATATATCATGGAACGGAACCGTCTGGGCTGTTTTAGATAATGAGAACGGAAGCTACTTGACGCTTGTGACGTCCGACGGACACGTCTCGGAGATTCCGCTCAGGGTCAATGGGACTCCCTGCGGTTTGGCGTGGAACGGAAGCCAGTGGATAGTTGAGACATTCATCCCGGACCGTGTGGAGATTCAAACACTCAACGGCTCGGTTCTCTTTAGAATACACAGCTACGACTGCAAGGGGTTTGCTTATCTCAACGGAACTTACTACGTTCCAATCTCAGAGTCGGCAATGATGGGAGATTGCTCACTTGTCCAAGTTTCTGGAGAGGGGAAAATAAAAGGAACAGCCCCTTGCGGTTTCATCAACGGCGTAAAGGTAAAGGTCGTGGAAGGAAGGATTTACCTCATGAACTGCACCGGGATCTACGTTTACTCCGATGGGCGCTTTGAACAGGTTCAACGACTTGAAAACTGCACCAGTGACTTCGATTTCCTCAAGGACAAAACCCTTCTGTGCTCCATCGGCCTTATCGAGCACTCTAAGAACACCACGAGAAAAATATTGAGCTCCTGCGATGCCATCGGTTGCAGCGGTAGGGAATGCCTGGTTGCGGCAAACGGAACGCTCTACACATACGATGGCAGTTTGAAAACGCTTGAAATTGAGAACCACGCGAACCACTCGGGGAGCACTCTCAAGAAAGCCCTCTCACTGGGTGCGCTCCTCGCTCTCCTGGTAGGTCTGTTCCTCTGTAGAAGAAGGCCATTCTGAGAGTTTGAGGTTTTCAAACTCTTCCTTTATCCACTTAAAGTGCTTGTCCCTCGTAACGAGCGTCAGCTCCCGGTTCATTGCAACAGCAGCAACTATCAAAAATTGCGGAGAATATTGTACATCGCCTTCGGCTTAACAATGTTCAGCCGTTTAGTCTCAAGGAACTCCCTCACGTCTTTCTTCCTCATAAGGTTCAAAATCCCCGAATCCATAGTGACGAAAAAATCAATTCCGGACTTCAACGCTACAGCCAAAAGGTGGGCATCCTGAGTTTTAACACCACCCCTCCCGAGGAAATAAGTGACGTTGTAATAATCGGCGGGTCCCTCAATCTCGCAACCGAGTTTCTCAAAAACACTCTCAATGATTGAAGTAGCTTCCAGAACCTCGCTGAGAATATCATCCAAATCCCTCTCGGACGGGAGGTATCGGGTATAATAACGCTGAAAATAAACCGGTGAAATGCCATCCATCCACATTGAATTGTACACAAAATCCTCAACAAGAACGTTCATAAGCTCCGAGAGAATAACAGAGTTAACATAAAATTTTGCCTTGCTCGGACGCTCCCTAATAACATATTCAACAAACTCATAAGACTGAGCTCGACGGCCATAAGCCTCCTTAATACTCTTTTCAAAAACCTCAACACCCTCGACGGTAGATTTAATAATATACCACTGAGCAAGGACGTTGGTATCAATGAGAACCTTCATCCAACCACCCTAACAGCTTTCCTCCAAGCTCCAGTCCTCTTAAGCTCAGGAATAACCTTCACCACCTTCCAGCTCCCATCATCATAGTACTCCACAACGAGAGTCCTTCCATCCACCGTCTTCAACCTCTTAACCTCAACTACCTTCCGTCCCATTCTCCTCACCGATGAAGAATTAAAGCGGAAAGAAAATAAAACTTTCCCTCACCAGAACCTCCACCAAGGCCTGAGGCTCTCGCCGGGTTCTTTTCAACATGTCTTCAATTTAAGTCGCAAGTCGCTTATTGTCATAGCCCCCCCAACCACCTCTCCATCCACCCTACGATAAGCTCAAGCCTCTTAACCCTGTGCTTCGGCTTTCCGCTCCTGCTAAGGTCGTGGTTCTCACCCGGAAAGAGGGCGAGCTCAACGGTCTTGCCGAGGTATTTGAGAGCCGTGTAGAACTGCAACGCCTCCGGAAGCCAGCAGCGGTAGTCCTCCATCGAATGGATTATCAGGAGTGGCGTTTCCACGTTCGGCGCGTATTTAAGCGGGCTCTTCTCCCAGTAGCCGTCGGTGTTGCTCCAGGGGTCACCCCCTATCTGGTCTGGAGCAAAGAAGTAGCCGATGTCAGTCGTGCCGAAGAAGCTCACCCAGTTGGAGATTGAGCGCTGGGTCACGGCAGACTTGAAGCGCTTGGTGTGGCCGACTATCCAGTTGGTCATGAAGCCCCCGTAGGAACCGCCCGTGACGCCGAGCCTCTCCCCGTCGATGAAGTCGAATCTCCTTAAGGCCTCGTCAACGACCTCCATGAGGTCCTTATAATCGCGCTCCCCATAGTGGCCCCTTATATCGGCGAACTCCTCACCGTAGCCGTCGCTACCGCGCGGGTTCGAGAATATCACCACGAAGCCTTTAGCCGTCAAAACGTGGAACTCGTGCATGAAGGCGTATCCGTAGGCCGTCTTCGGCCCGCCGTGGATTTCGAGAACGGCCGGGTATTTCTTTCCCGGCTCGAAGTCAACGGGCTTCATAATCCAGGCGTCTATCTCTACTCCATCGCTGGCCTTAACCGTGAAATGCTCCGGTCTGGAGAGCTTGTAGTCCTTAATCCAGCCGTTGAAGTCGGTGACCTTCTTCTCCCTGCCGTCGCGGAGAACGTAGAGTTCCAGAGGGATGACCGCGTCCTGGGCGGTGAAGGCTATGTAGTCGCCGATTGCAAAGCTCTCGACGCTCCTATCACCGCTGATAACGCGCTCTATCTTCCCCTCAAGGTTCACCCTGAAGAGGTTCGCCCTTGGACCGTCGGTTGCGACGTAGTAGACCCAGCCGTCCCTGAAGACCAGCTCGGCCCTCTGTGCTCCACGAACGTCGCTGTTGAGGGAGTTGTAGGCCGAGCGGTCCAGGTCAGCGGTGAGCTTTCTCATCCCACCCGTCTCGGGGTTGTAGTGGTAGATGTGGGTGTTCGTCGGAATCCCACGCTCGCGCGTGTTGGCCTTGAGGATGAAAGTGCCGTCGTCGAGCGGAATGAAGTCGCTCACGCTCCATTTTCCTGGAGTCAGGCGCTTCGCCTTCCTGCCTTCGAGCAGGTAAAGGTCGCTCACCATTGGCTTCCTCTCGCGGTCTTCTTGAGCTATAAAGTAGAGCCTCCCGTTGTGGAAGCGGACCTGCGAGACGTCGAGGTTCTTGGGCGTTACGCGCTTTTTCCTGCCGGTTTCGACGTCTACTAGATAGACAACGCTCCTCTTCCCGTAGACCCAGCCGACGCCGTTGAACCAGAAGGGAATCTCCTTGATAAGGTGAACGTCATCTTTGGGCTTCTTCTCAATGTCTATCGGCGTTATAACGGCTATGCTCTTACCGTCCTCGGTGAAGCGGAGGTTCTTAATCCCGTACTTGAACTTCGCCAAGAGTCTCGCCTCACCGCCGTCGGTTGGGATAACGTAGAGCTCGGCTTCCTTGCTCTCCTTATCGCGCTTGGAGGTGAAGGCTATCAGCTTCCCGTCCGGGGAGAAGCGCGGGTTTGAGTCCTTCTTTCCTGATGTGAAGGGCTTAACCCTTCTGCCGTCGTAGAGGTAAAGCTTTGAGAAGTAGTCGTCCTTCTCGACGCTTATGTCCGTGACCTGAAAGACGACCTTCCGCCTGAAGGCGTCGAGGTTGCCGACGAGCCTGAACTTTCCGAGGTCCTTCTCGGTCAGACCTTTCATAGAAACCACCGGAGTAAGTGGACGTTTTTCGTATAAAAGCTTAGCGTTTCAATTTGTATCGAAAAAAAAACTTAAATATTTAACTGTAAGTAGTTATTAATGAAAACCTCATGGAGGGGTCTATATGCAAAAAAGGCTTATAGTAGCAATTGTGTCTCTTTTTGTAGTTAGTTCTTTGTTAGTAGCACCAGCAATCCAGGGAGTTCCCCCCAGCTATTCTAACCAGCTTTACAGCCTCTACGGAGATTGGCTTCAGGGAAAGCCCGTCGGCTTAGCAGTTTTCCACGTAATCCCAACCTACAACGGAAAATCTTTCAAGGGCAATCTAATACTCACCGTTATAAACTACTCCTCTGACCCTCCTAGGGTAATACTCGTAAAGCGCATCACAGGATATTCCGACGTTGCATTCAAGATAGAAAGAATTCCCGTTGGTGTCAGAGAGTTCACAGTCGTCGAGAACGGCAGACTCGTTCAGAAGACCAGAACTGTCTTTAGAGAGAGGGAGTACTACGTGGGAGTTTTCGGCTACGTGAACGGAAAGCTGTACAGCGGTGGGAAGTTCGTGATCTTTGAGCCACAGAAGCCAATAACCCAGCTGAACGTAGAGCTAGGGCTCTTTGCGAAGAGTGTTCCCAAGCCGAACAAATCCAAGGAGAGAGATTATATGGAGAGCCTTAAACGAAGGGGTGTGAGTCTCAAATCCTCTGACGGCATCGTCTATTCTTCGACCCCCGTTGAGACTAAAACAGAAATTGTACACCTTCCTGCTGGTGTTATACACGCCGCCCCATGGACAAAGGTTTCCTGGTGGGTCTCCGGCGGATTTCTTGTCAAGGGCTACGGAACAGACCAGAAGACCGCCCTATGGTACGATTCCTTTGAGCAGTACACCTTTGGAGAGCTAATTCCCCCTGACCCCCACGGATGGCATAAGAGCGGAAAAGACCCGGCAGTTTCCTCTGTGACGACGTGGGTTACTCTCGACAACACGAACTCCCCGTACTACAAGAAGGAAACCGTCATGGCACACGTCAGGTACGAACTTGACGCCTACGTTTACAGCTCTTGGATAACAGGACTCACGATAACCCAGTACGTCCTGAAGCCAACGAGAATAACTGGACTTTCAAACGGTCCTGTATCAATAGAAAACCCACCAGAGGTTCCCAGCTACGCCGACACAATCAACCAGAACGGAGAGTCCTTTGGATTCGAACCGAGAACAAGCGGTCCTGGATGGATGGTCAGGGAGGTAACGTTTACCTTCGGCCTCAACTACGAGGGAGTCGATGCAGAAGTCTCTGTAACCCTTTACAGGCAGGCCGGCGGTTCCTCGTACGGTGCGCCGTTTGTGGTCGTTTACGACGCCGTTGGCGCGAAATATTGGTACAAAAACGATGACCCTAAAACGTATGAGTTCTTCGTTCACTGGTAGTTCCTTTCTCCTCTTCAGCTATCCTTTCCCTTTTTGGACCTTAACCTCAATTGAGTCATCCGAGTGCCTTACACTTTCGGATATCCTCAAAGCTTATAACATAGAAAGGTATTTAAAGGCATCCTGCGTAGTTGTAGCAATGGAACTTCCGCCAAGAAAACACCTCGTAGCGCTCGCACTGGTCTGCGTGGTTCTCCTGACCATCGTTCAGTGGTGGGACTACAGCCGAACCGGTGAAATCCTTGAAAACTATCCTGGGGCATCATTTCCCGCCCAGTACACAGCCAACGTCAGTCCGATTCTGCCGTCCAGGTACGTTCACTCACTAGGAAACTCCATAGTTGGCTACTCCTACCGGCCTTCAACCGATGAGTACATCTTGTACATCAGGGAAAGGCACGGGAAACCAGATGACGGCTACACGGAAGAACTTCAGTGGCTGAACGATTCCTACGTCCACTACCTTAACCTAACGAGCGAGTCCATTCGCCTATGGTCTGAAACCGGAAACGAGTCATACTTTGCCCGTGCAGTGTTCTGGATGGGGGAGACCCTCAGAGCAGGAGAGGGGCTGGAAAACGTTCAGCGCGGGGAAAACGTGACCATGATTGTTATAAGACCATCCTATCCCTACAGGCTCCTCCGGGGGGAAACGCTGGTTTTACTGGGAGAAATGGTCATCATCCCGCTCCTCATCGCGGGCACCCTCCTGCTGATGTTCAGGTTCGATGCGCTGAGAAGGTTCGTTTCCAGACCCAAATACTTGGCGCTTTTGCTGATTGTTATCATCACGACGTCTCTCCTCGCGTACGGACACTTCCACAAAAGACCCGACACCCTCATCGGCGTCAAGTCTCACTGGAACGACACGCTCAACCTCTGTGGTGGTGATGTCTACTACGCCCACCGGGACACCGCTGCAGACTCAATACTGCTCAACGCATCCCGCTCCGCGGAGTACGTGGATGTTCGGAGGGAGAATGGGCACCTCAGGCTGATGGCCCTTGCGCTCCCCCGCGGGAGAGAAACGGAGTTGCTGCGTAGTCTCTCAAAGGCAACTACGGTGCTCTACATGTACACAGTTCCCCCGGCGGTTCCATCGCAGACCGCGGTGGAGAAGGTTCGCGGCGACCTGCTTAAGAGAGGTGCCATCAACGAAACGGCCGTTGATGAGGTGATAAACGCCACGCTCAAGAGCATCCGGGAGTCGGAGGGTCTGAAGGTCTGCGACAACCTAACGGTTGTAACGCTTACGTTTGATAAGAATGGATAAGAGTAAGTGGGGAGCGGTCATGGGGAAGTTTCCAAAGATTGCTTCTGCCGTACTCCTGACGTTCCTCGCTTTGTTCACGGTGGTCTCCGCCCTTCAGTGGTGGGCCTACGAAAGTGCCAAGGAGAGAATTCTCTCGCTTCCCTGTGACCCCGAACTTACCCCGTACCGACTCGAAGCTGAGTCGTTCCTCCCGCCTGGATGGTTGTTGAAGGAGGGAATTGGCTACCGCTACGGTTTCTCCGGCGAGCTTGAGCTTGTGGTACCTGAAAAACTCGGAAAGCCGAGTCCCGAATACGAAGACCTGCTCTGGGTTCTGGGACTGTACCTGAACGATTCCGTGTCCGACCTCAGAGGATTTCTGGCGAACGGAAGTGATGAGGAAATTAGGATGGCGTTTCAGCCGGTTGAGAGGAACTACATTGCCCTCAAGCTCGCCCGCGAGTATGGGGAGCGTAACCTCACGGAGGTCGTCCTAAGACCTTCCCCTCCCCTCGCTTGGGTTTTGGAGGTGTGGAAGGGTATCAGAAAGTTCGCATCGCTACCGGAAACCAAGATTGCGCTCGTGCCGGCCCTCTTCACTCTTCTTTCCTTCACGACCCTCTACCTGTGGCTAGCCGTGTTAGCGAAGACGAGAAATCGGGTCGGAAAGGTTAAAGCAGTCATCTCGTTCCTTCTTCTCTCCTTAATCTTCGCGGCTGCCCTCTGGGGAGTGCTCCAAGTCTTTGAGCCGTTTTCAGTTGGAATGGGCAATCCTACGGACCGAGAAAGAGGAGCGGCCTGCATGGAGTTTCCCTCATGGAAGTACACAAACACAATCCACAGTAAGGCCTCCGAGTATATC